>NZ_JBFRST010000015.1:0-94752 GCF_041473705.1 Vibrio sp. 10N.222.55.B11 | reverse complement strand
TTCACAATAATTCATCAATCCTAATTAGACCACATTTTTACTTTAATTGGTATTAGGTGTTCCTCAAACCAACTCATGATTACGACTACATTATTTCTGATTCCAGCTGTGAGGTGACTCGAGCATTATTTCAAACGTATATAGCTTTAAGTTTAGCATTCAGATACTCGAGCCATACGCGCTGTAGATGTTTCCTTTATTAAGTGAGCGGCTCTCAGTATTAGTTAACAGCCTTTCGGCTACGAAATCTGACTTCTGCTCTATCTGTGAATCTATAGGATACGTGTAATTAGGGCTCTATCATGGAGGCTTCTCTTAAGAACGCTAGAGCTCATAATGAGTCGACTTAATGTCTCTTGTTATGCATTGAGCTTAAAACCACTCTCGATGGTATTGAGCGACTCGTTCTAAGTACTTCAAAGGGTGAAAGTAGGCTAGATTCAGCTTAAAGGTGAGAGTCGCTAAGTGTGTTCCCAAGTGGTGCCTGAGGGGTATATAAGCTAAGAAATAGAGCATCCCTCGTATTCGTGAAGTGACGTTTATCACCCTGCGGATTTAGATTCTTTGGTTCTAGGTGCTGGTATATTAGGGGTTACCACTCTGTCTTCGATTTTGATGTGTTTGTTGACTCGATATTAATCAGTCGTGTTGACCGTTTTGCTCTGAGCATATTGATTTCTTGCTGGTTAGTTCAAGCTATGTTTTGGTTATTGCGACTAAGATGAAGCTAGAAGGTCACTACTGTTTGCTTAGTAGAAATAAAAATCCCCCAAATCATCGGCGGATAGTTTTGTGATTCTTTTCAGAATTAGATAAAGCCTTAAACCTAATGGGTCGAATTATGAAATTGAGTTTTAACTTTGAAGATGCGAGCCAGATCTTTGTGGGATCTTTTGCCTTGGCCGTGCCGATTTCTTTTTCTGAAGAGGCTTGGAAGTTAGGGGAGACTTTACCTACCGCTAATCTATTGCTGCTATTTTTACTGTCTGCGGTGTTCTTAGGCTTCTATACGTATGAGAGTGTCTTTCAAAAAGATGTTGTTGCTCGGTTGCCGGTGTTTATTTTCAGAATAGTGATTGCTTATGTTATGACGGCATTGGTCGTTGCTTTGGTACTGACTTGCCTGGACAAATTACCTCTATTGAGTGATCCCGTCGTATCGATCAAAAGAGTGATTGTTATTTCAATGCCAGCCTCTATGGGCGCTATTGTAGTGGATAGTTTTGATAAAGAGTAATCTGTGTATCAATTTGGATTGAAGTGTCTTACAGAGCTTTTCAGCGCTTACTTGATTCGTTATTTAGCTTTCTTACCTCCAAACTTAGTATTGATTTTTTCAACCGATCTCCTAGTCAATAAAATGAGTAGCAACGTACTGTGACTGACTCTTACGTGAATGTGTCGTTTGTTGTTGGGAGATTTTGAAGAGCATTAAGTAGCGAAGATTTGTAGCTTTGGAAGGATATAAAAACGGTTGGTTTCTGAATTGAATATGGTATTTGAAAGGTGAGGGTAGTTGTATTAATAAGTTAGGATCTTTAGATGCAAAAAAGCCGCATCAATGATGCGGCTTCTTTTAATTGGCTCCCCTTGCAAGACTTGAACTTGCGACATACGGATTAACAGTCCGCCGTTCTACCAACTGAACTAAAGGGGAATTGATTGTTTAGTCTCTAATCAAGAGAATGGTGCCGACTACCGGAATCGAACTGGTGACCTACTGATTACAAGTCAGTTGCTCTACCTACTGAGCTAAGTCGGCATCATGAATCAAAAAGCTTATGCTTGATGATTAACTTGGCTCCCCTTGCAAGACTTGAACTTGCGACATACGGATTAACAGTCCGCCGTTCTACCAACTGAACTAAAGGGGAATTATTCTTAAAGCTTTAAAGAAATGGTGCCGACTACCGGAGTCGAACTGGTGACCTACTGATTACAAGTCAGTTGCTCTACCTACTGAGCTAAGTCGGCACATAATATTTCTTTGTGCTTTACTGTTGTTGTCTAAGACACCAACAAATAAATTGTGGTGCCCGGAGGCGGAATCGAACCACCGACACGAGGATTTTCAATCCTCTGCTCTACCGACTGAGCTATCCGGGCGACGAGGTGTATTAAACGTGTTTTCGCGTTCTGGGTCAACATTAAATTGCAAAAAAAGTATCGTTTGATGTTTTTCTATACTTAGTGGGTTGTTTTTGCTCATTTGGGGTGAAAAACCTAGGTCTAGCATGCCCTAAAAGATAGTAAAACTACGGTTAACTACACTGAATGGGCGCCGAAATAAAAAAAGCACGTATGAAAACGTGCTTTTTTATTTGAAAATTTTCTAGGGAGTTTAGTGTTTTACTTCAAACCTATTAACCCAAGCTTCTAATTCGTTGGAAAGAGAGGCAAGAGTTTGGGTGCTGTTATGACTTTCTGTTACGACATTGCTCAGTTGGTTACCGCTCTCTTCGATCATATTGATACGCTTCGATATATCATCGCTCACCTGAGTCTGCTCAGCGGCCGCTGTTGCGATTTGATGACTCATTGATGAAATGGACTCTAATGCGACAACAATCTGTTGTAGTGCTTCAGAGGCGTTTTGAGACTCTGTTACGGTGCTTTCACTGGTCGCGGCACACACTTCCATGGTTTGAATTGCGTTGCGAGATCCCTCTTGAAGGTTATTAATCATTAATTGGATTTCTTTTGTGCTCGATTGTGTTCTGCCTGCAAGGTTACGAACCTCATCTGCTACAACAGCAAATCCACGACCTTGTTCGCCAGCTCGAGCTGCTTCAATGGCTGCATTTAGTGCCAATAGGTTAGTTTGCTCCGCTATATCACCAATCACATCCAATACTTTTGCAATGTTGTTTACATCGTTATCTAGGTTAGCGACAGCTTCGCTTGCTGTGCCTAGTTGGCCTGCTAAGCCTTGAATGTTATCTACTGTGTTGTGAATGAGTTGTTGGGTATGCTGGCTCTGTTTGTCGGCCTCGTCGGTGTTGCGCGCGGTATCGCTAGCTGAAGCAGCTACGTTATTGGCTGAAGAGGCCATCTCGGTCATTGCTGTCGCGATCATCTCTGTTGATTGCTGTTGGGTGTCTGTCAGTTGACCAATTGACCCAGCGCGATCTTCTACGCGCTGCAGTTCGCCTCTTAATGCCAGCATTGAAGCGTCAAGGTTTGATACTAGCTCAGCCAATGACTTACTCATTTGTTGTACGGCGTGATAGATACTGCCGTCAATTGCCTGAGTTTCGAAAGAGGTTTGAATTCGACCTTGTGCTACGGCTTGTACTGCTTCTCGTACGTCTTTAGGTTCGCCGCCAAGAAGCGCTAGCATGCGTTTAATGGATACAATTAGGCTCGCCAGAATAAGACCAGCAATCACGACACAAAGGAATAGCTGCCATTGAGCAGTAGACCAAAAACGAGCGTTAACTTCATTGAACCCGATACCAGTGCCGACAACCCAACCCCAATGTGGCGTTTTCTCTGCAATAGACTGTTTTTCTTCAATCGTTCCATCTGGCAGTTTTTGTGTCCAGGTGTACTCAATGATCTCGCCAGTACGATTACCAAGTACTCTTTGGATTAGCTGCCCAACACTATTGCCGTCGCCATCTTTAAAGTCGTTAAAACTGGTTCCGTGCAGTTGAGGATCTAATGGTGTCGCGATAAACGTCATGTTCTCATCGGCTACGTAAACATATTCATTATCTTTATAGATGTTGTTGCGTAGAAGGCGAGTAGCTAGTTGCTTGGCTTGCTCTTCTTCTAGTGTGCCATCAATCGCCATTTTTTCGACTTCAGTAAGAATGCTGTATGCGCTCTTAAACAGCTCTGTTACGCGAGCTTTGTTGTCCATGTTGCTAGCAACTCTTAAGGTCCATAAGCCTGTAGCCGTCAGTGCTAGCAGGGCGATCAAGATGATGCCCGATAATAAGTAAGCTTGCGTTTTTAGTTTCATATTTCCCCGCGCAGCGATTCAATAATTAGTATTAGGTATAATTCATCGAATCTTAATCTAAGTGGTGTAAGGCAGATATTAGAAAGACATCAAAGTATGATAGAGATTAAATTTTCGAAGAAAAAAAAGTAACAGGACTTGGTTCTATTTGTTTTAATGTGAATATTAGCGGGTCATGAACTTTATAAGGCGTTGGTTCTGTTGTAGTGGATATGCTTTATAGAACTTAGAATCAACTGCTGTAGTAAGAGTACTAAAAGGAGATAACTCAATTTATCGAGACTGATTAAGAGTTAGTGAGGAGCTGATGTGTATATTGAATAGAGTTTGTTTTTGTTCAAACGAAAAAAAGCCAAGTCTTTCGACTTGGCTTTCTTGAATGTGGCTCCCCTTGCAAGACTTGAACTTGCGACATACGGATTAACAGTCCGCCGTTCTACCAACTGAACTAAAGGGGAATTATTTGTGTCAACATCAGGTCTATAAAGACCATTATTTGTTAAGCACCAAATAATGGTGCCTCGAGGCGGAATCGAACCACCGACACGCGGATTTTCAATCCGCTGCTCTACCGACTGAGCTATCGAGGCAAAAGAATGGTGCCGACTACCGGAGTCGAACTGGTGACCTACTGATTACAAGTCAGTTGCTCTACCTACTGAGCTAAGTCGGCACACTAAATTCTTTATGCTTTTGTCCGTGTTGTTACTCCCTGTTAAAGAGTGTTGACACCAACAAATCAAATTGTGGTGCCCGGAGGCGGAATCGAACCACCGACACGAGGATTTTCAATCCTCTGCTCTACCGACTGAGCTATCCGGGCAACGGAGCGCTATTAAACGGATTTTCTGCATAACCGTCAACTCCTTTTTTGAAAATAATTAAAAAAACCGTTCGTTCGTTGTTTTTTTATTCAAAAGTGAGGGTTATGTTTTACCTTGGTTAAATTCTTTTTTGAATTGCGTTACTTTTTCGAGGTATCGGCGCGACTCTTTATTTGGATGCTTCTTGGTAAGCGCCCAGTAGGCTTGGCTCGGTTGCAGCGAGTTTAAGTCTTGCATTGCTCGCTTTCTGTCCTTACTGAAGGTATTGAGTACGCCACCAGTACCGCCGTTATAGGCTGAAATCATACTGTATTCAAGCGTTAATGGGTTTTTTACGTCTTTCAAATAACGATTTTTAAGGATGTAAAAGTATGCGGTGCCAGCATCAATGTTGTTTTCTGGATTGAATAAGTACTCAGGGCTTGGTTCACCAGGTTTCTTTTTGACGTGTTCAAATACATCTCGACCAGCGGTTTTAGGTACCACCTGCATAAGACCATAAGCATTAGCCCAGCTTACGGCGTACGGGTTGAAGCTACTCTCTGTCTTGATGATAGCGTAGATTAAATCTTCAGGGATGTCATAACGCTGAGACGCTCGTCGAACGATGTCGGCATATTGATAACTACGCTGGCTAGCGTGGTCGGCCACCATTGGGATTTCAACGTAGTAGGCTTTTTTAAAGTCGACTTCTTTGGTTTTTAGGTTATTCGCGATCAGGTAATCCGCAAACTGGTTCGCTCGCCAAGTCCATTGAATGGGCTTTTTTTCTTGGTCTACGACCTGATTATAGAGGAAAGGTTTGCCTTCTAGCTTGATGCTTTTAGAAGAGAATAGATCGACATGCGCCGGATCATCTGGCGTCAAAAGGGTCGTCATGATCGCATTTTTGAGGTGTTTTTTCGGTTCGGTAGAGGAAACCGTTTCCACCGTTATCAGGCCTTGGCTAAAATTCACTTCTGAACGACTTAAGTAATTATCTATGTATTTCACATAGTTACTCTTACCTGCTATCTTGATTTCACTGCTACCCCAACGTTTTTGAATGTTGCCTGAAAAGCTATCTATTAATGAATCTAGCGCCCCGGTATCTTTTTCAAATTGTCCGGGTAGCTCAGCTAAATTCTTCACAAACCGGTTGGTTGGCTCGTAATTGACATCATAAATGCTTTCGACAAATTCACGGCTGCAGCCAGTTAATAACATGGCTGTTAGGAAGTAACTTAGCTTTTTCATAGTTCCTCATACAAAAATGACATCGCAGCGTTAACCATGATGTCATTAAAAATTGCTTAAATAAATGTCTTATTCGCTTGGTGGAGTATAGCCATCAATTACGACATCTTTACCTTCAAAAAGGAAGTTAACCATCTCAGTTTCAAGAAGTTTACGATGCTCAGGATCCATCATGTTTAGCTTCTTTTCATTGATAAGCATAGTTTGCTTGCTTTGCCATTGTCCCCAAGCTTCTTTAGACACGTTGTCAAAGATACGCTTACCTAAGTCACCTGGGTAAAGTTGAAAATCTAGGCCTTCAGCATCTTTTTGAAGGCGAGCACAAAATACAGTGCGGCTCATAGTGGTTCCTCTTATCGCGTTCGTTGATTCAAACGTCGTCGTTCAGTTCAAAGGGTAGGCTCTCAATAAGCTGCTTTACAGGAGCGGCTAGGCCAATTTCTTCCGGTTTTGATAAGTTATACCAGAGACCTTTAGCCCCTTCCATTATCAAATCTGGTTGTTTATCTAATTTCACTAATACTGGCGTGATATCTAAGTGGTAGTGGCTGAAAGTGTGTCTAAACGCAATCATGGTCTTGATCGAATTGGTTTGAGTGTCTTTGATCGAACGAAGATCTAGTTGATGTTCGATCTCTGCGTTTTCATTTTGAGGGAAACAAAACAATCCGCCCCAGATACCAGATTGAGGGCGCTGTTCGAGCCACACTTGGTTGTCGTGATACAGAATCACAAACCATGTGTCTTTTACTGGCTTTTCTTTCTTAGGCTTTTTGCCAGGGAAGTCGAGCTGTCTATCGAGCTTCTTGGCCTCACACATGCTTTCAATCGGGCACAAGGTGCACTTAGGCTTGCTACGGGTACAAACCATGGCACCCATGTCCATCATTGCTTGGTTGTACTTATCGACATCTTTGTTCGGAGTATGTGCTTCGGCGTGTTCCCAAAGCTGGTTTTCGACTTTCTTTTGCCCCGGCCAACCTTCAACGGCAAAACTTCTCGCAAGCGTTCGTTTTACATTGCCATCAAGAATCGCATGAGGAAGTTTATGAACCGATGATAAGACGGCTGCTGCTGTTGAGCGACCAATCCCCGGTAGCGCGTTCATCTCTTCGATAGACAGCGGAAATTCACCACCATATTGCTCAGCAACGATCTTGGCTGCTTTATGTAGATTGCGAGCTCGTGCGTAATAACCAAGCCCTGTCCATAAGTGGAGTACCTCATCTTGTTCGGCGTTCGCTAGGTCGATAACCGTTGGAAAGCGTTCTAAGAAGCGTTGGTAGTATGGAATCACCGTAGCAACCTGAGTCTGCTGAAGCATGATTTCAGATAGCCAAACGGTGTAGGCGGTTTTGTTTTGTTGCCAAGGCAATTCTTTACGCCCGTAGGCGTCATACCACTTTAATATGGCGGTTGCGAAAGGAGTCACGACATGCTCTATGCTTTGCTATTATTAGAAGCGAAATTGCACCACACTTAACGTTGGATGTAAAACAGACAAATTGTGTGGGAATTTATCCACGGAAAGACTTGCACCGGAGGCAATTCTTTGGATAATCCCCGCTTTGATTAATCAATGTGCAGGCAAAAATCAATGAGTGAAGTGACCACTAACGAATATACTGAAGACGGCAAACTGGTTCGTAAGATCCGTAGCTTTGTTCGCCGCGAAGGCCGCTTAACAAAAGGCCAAGAGAACGCGATGAATGAATGTTGGCCAACAATGGGTATCGACTACAACCCAGAGCTTCTTAACTGGAAAGAAGTATTTGGCAACGATAACCCGGTTGTACTAGAGATTGGCTTCGGTATGGGTGCATCACTGGTTGAAATGGCAAAGAACGCACCTGAGAAAAACTTCTTAGGTATTGAAGTTCATAGCCCGGGTGTTGGTGCGTGTTTAGGTACAGCTCGCGATGCTGGCGTAACTAACCTGCGTGTAATGTGTCACGATGCTGTAGAAGTATTTGAACACATGATCCCAGATAGCAGCCTGCATACTCTGCAACTGTTCTTCCCTGACCCATGGCACAAAGCTCGTCACCATAAACGTCGTATCGTTAAGGCTGAGTTTGCAGAGATGGTTCGCGGCAAGCTTCAACTTGATACTGGTGTTTTCCACATGGCAACAGACTGGGAAAACTACGCAGAACATATGATTGAAGTGATGAACGTAGCTCCAGGCTTCGAAAACATCGCTGAAGATGGTGATTACATCCCTCGTCCGGATGAGCGCCCGCTAACTAAGTTTGAAGCGCGTGGCCACCGTTTAGGTCATGGTGTTTGGGACATTAAGTTCAAGCGTACTAAGTAACTTCGAATCAAATTAAGTGAAGGGTAATCCGACTTAGGGTTTAACCCCTACACTTTATGGGATTGATTAAAGCCAACATTATTGTAATGTTGGCTTTTTTGTCCTTAGGCTTTTATTTCAGTAAAGGCTTAACGACAGAAAGTAATACCAATCACAGTAAGTAAGTGATCAGAAATAGCGTAGGAAAAAGGCTTGAGAACAAGGCAGCATTTTTCGATAAGTAGTTACTCTACAATCAAAAATTCTAACGCAGTTATCGAGCATTTTAACAAGCTAGAGTGAGCAGTTATTTACTACGATTGGTATATGTTACACCCCTACAAAAATAACAATATAGAAGTAAGCGCACATGAAACCAACTCAAGCTATTTTGGCCGAGATCTTAGACGAAGTTCGTCCTTTAATTGGACAGGGAAAGGTCGCTGATTATATCCCTGCACTGGCTCGCGTATCGAACCAGAAACTGGCGATCGCGGTATACACCAATGAAGGTGAGGTGATTAAAGCAGGCGATGCTGAAGAAGCATTTTCTGTGCAATCTATTTCTAAAGCCTTGAGCCTGACGCTAGCTATGGTGCTATATAAGCCTGAAGAGATTTGGCAAAGAGTAGGCAAAGAGCCTTCTGGTCAAGCCTTTAACTCGATGATTCAGCTTGAGATGGAGTATGGTATTCCCCGCAACCCGTTCATCAATGCGGGGGCAATTGTCGTTGCAGACCTACTACAAAGCCGCTTGTCTGCGCCTAGGCACCGCTTGTTAGAGTTTGTGCGTCAGTTATCGGGTGATACTCATATTGTGTATGACAAGGTGGTAGCGGCTTCAGAAATGATGCACAGCGATCGTAATGCTGCCATTGCTTATTTGATGCGTTCATTTGGTAATTTTGAGAATGATGTTATCCCAGTTCTGAATAACTACTTCCACGCTTGTGCGCTTAAAATGACGTGTGTGGATTTGGCAAAAACCTTTAGCTATTTAGCAAACAAAGGCGTGTCGGTTCAAACCAAGAAAGAGATCATCACGCCAGTTCAAACCAAGCAGTTGAATGCTTTGCTTGCGACGTGTGGCTTGTACGATGGGGCTGGTGAGTTTGCCTACCGTGTTGGTATGCCAGGAAAATCGGGCGTTGGTGGCGGTATTATTGCTATCGTTCCTGGCGAAATGACGATTGCGGTGTGGTCTCCAGAGCTTGATCCTTCTGGCAACTCGCTCGCAGGTACTAAGGCTCTAGAGTTGCTTTCAGAGCGAATTGGTCGTTCTATTTTCTAAGAGAAAGATTCGAGCACGGACGTTGTCCTATAGAACGCTTCGCTCCGAGAGAGGGCTATAAAACAAAAAGGGTTGACCCTAAAGCCAACCCTTACGCAATGCTTCTCGAATCTCGAATCTCGAATCTCGAATCTCGAACTACTCGTCTTCTTCTGCCATAAAGGCTTCTAACAGATCATTGAGAAACAGCTTTCCTTTTTCAGTGATCTGCCAGTGAGTGTCGGTTTCCTTCAAGTAGCCTAGCTCTTTTGCCCATTCAATCGTTTTTTGAATCGAGTCAAAACCAAGCCCTGTCGTATCAATGAAATCCTGCTTTGGACATGCTTCCATTAACCTAAAGCGGTTCATGAAAAATTCAAAAGGGCGGTCTTCATTCGGCACTTCAAATTCATCTGATAGATAAGGTTTTACCATGTTTTGGTACGCAGCTAGATAGCCTCTAGGGTGTTTAACCTTAGTGGTACGAACAATGCGTCCATCTGTAAAGCTCAGCTTGCCATGAGAGCCACAGCCAATACCTAGATAGTCACCAAAGCGCCAGTAGTTGAGGTTATGTTGGCACTGATATCCCGGCTTGCTGTAGCCTGAAATTTCGTACTGCACATACCCTGCGTCTGCGAGCTTCTTATGGCCTAGGTCGAAGATATCCCAAAGGTCATCATCATCAGGCAGCGTTGGTGTTTTGTAATAGAACATGGTGTTAGGTTCTATTGTTAGCTGATACCAAGATAAGTGCGGAGGGCCGAGTTCTATCGCTTTATCCAAATCAGCCAACGCTTGTTCAATACTCTGTTCGGGTAAGCCGTGCATTAAGTCTAAATTGAAACTATTCAATCCAATCTTATGCGCTAAATGAGCAGCATTTACCGCTTCACCTTGACCATGAATACGCCCAAGTCTTTCCAGTTTCTCTTGCTCAAAACTTTGCACACCCACCGAGATTCGAGTAATGCCTGCCTTTTGGTAACCTGCAAAACGCTCAGCTTCGATAGTTCCCGGGTTGGCTTCCATGGTGATTTCTATTTCAGGTTTGAACGGGATGCGCTGTTCAATGCCTTGTAACAATCGGCCAATTCCTTCAGGAGAAAACAGGCTTGGGGTACCGCCACCAATAAAGATCGAATGCAGTGGGCGAGGCATACCATTGAGCTGATATTTTTCGATATCAGTATCGAGATCTTCAAGCAGTGCATCTATGTACTCTTTTTCAGGGATCTCGGCTTTCAGAGCGTGAGAGTTAAAATCACAATACGGACACTTTTGTACACACCATGGGATGTGTACATAGAGGCTAAGTGCGGGTGGTATTAGCGCTGCATTGTGCATTACAGAGCTTGCTCCTTGAGAGTCTTGAATAGTGACGCAAGCGCTTTACCACGGTGTGATAGTTGCTTCTTACGCGAAGATTCAAGCTCTGCTGAGGCGCAGTTATCTTCTGGTACAAAGAACACAGGATCGTAGCCAAAGCCATTCTCACCGTGTTCTTCAGTAAGAATACGACCTTCCCATTTACCGTGACACACTAGAGGTGTTGGATCATTCTCGTGACGCATTAGCACCAACACACAGTGGAAACGCGCAGTACGCTTTTCAGTTTCGACACCTTGCATCGCATCTAATAGTTTTTTGATGTTCTGCTTATCGGTTGCCCCTTCTCCTGAATAACGAGCTGAGTAGATACCTGGCGCACCATTTAAGTAATCAACCTCTAAACCTGAGTCGTCAGCAATGGCTGGCAGCCCTGTTTCTTTCGCTGCGTGGCGAGCTTTGATGATGGCATTTTCAATGAAAGTCGTTCCTGTTTCAGCGACTTCTGAAACGTTAAATTCACTTTGCGCGACAACGTCAAAACCAAACTCAGACAGAATATCTGCCATCTCGCGAACTTTACCTTGGTTGCCTGTTGCTAAAACAATCTTACTCATGGGAATGTAGCTCTAAATAAGTTAATAAATGAAAAGTAAGGTTTGAGCTTACTCTTCTATATAGAATTTCTGTGTGAAACGCAGTGGACCAGTGCCTTTTAGGCCTGCGTTCACATCGATGTCGAAGGTGATGTTTTCTTCGTGAGTTACGGGGAACTCAGCAAGGTAATAAATCGCATCGCCTTCTTTGATTTCTCGAAACTTCAAAGTACGGGTGTTTCCAACGAGGTTCTTCGCTGTTCCCGTAATTTTAGCCGTTGTCGCAGGCTTGCCTAGAGAAGCCTTGTCTAACACGCTGATGTTGAGGATTGCTGAGTATCCATTTCGCTTAAGTTTGTATTGCTTAGCGACTTGCGAAGTTAAGAACGTGGAATTAAAAGCCGAGTAATGAACCTCGACATCCTTAATATTCTTAAATTGCCCTGCTGAGCTTGGTAAGGCAACAAGAGCGGTGAGTAGTGCTGTTATCCATAAACGCATAATGACTCCAATAAATAGCAAAAAGCCATCATAGGATGGCTTTGACTTCAGTTGGGATTTGGCTTGGCGAGCATATTCGAACTTGCTTGTGCCTACCGAGATCTCCCTTTTCTATCTTAATTTGCCCTTTTGCGACCTTAAACTGTTTCGCAAGGTATTTCGCTAAATGGGCATTGGCTTTGCCATCAACCGGTGGTGCAGTAATGGCAATTTTCAGTTCCTGACCGTGCAAGCCGACAATTTTGTCTCGGCTTGCTTTGGGTTGGATATAGAGCCTAAGAAGAATATCGTCTTCCTCGGCCCAAACCGCTTTTGGCATCGTCAAAGTACCTGATGTTTGTACTTGAATTATAGCTGATACCAAATAGGGCCAATCATGTCGCCCATTAGGAAGTTCGCAAATTGCAGAACAATGAACAGAACCAGTACGCTTAGGTCGAAGCCACCCATGTCCGGAAGGATACGGCGGATAGGCACTAGCATTGGTTCAGTCAGTTGATGGAATACGTACTCGATTGGACTACGACCTTGGCTTACCCAGCTTAGGATTGCACGGATAAGTAGAACCCAGAAGATCAAACCACCAGCCGCTTTGAGCAGAGACAGTACACCAAAGATAAGGAAGCTAATATCGAAAACGGCAGCGCCGCCAGAGATAATCAGGTTTAGAGCAACGAACTTAAGTACACACAGCACATAAGCGAAAACAACGGTCGCTAGATCAAGGCTGCCGATTGATGGAATAACTCGGCGTAGTGGGGCAACAACCGGTTGTGTCGCTTTTACGATGAATTGTGAGAATGGGTTGTAGAAATCTGCACGTGATGCTTGTAGCCAGATACGCAAGATCACAACCATGATGTAAAGATCAAAAACGGTCGAGATCAGAAAGCTCATCGAGTTCATATTGTTTCCTTTTTCGGATTTACTTGCCGCTTAGATATAACCCGAGCGACAAAATGCTTAAAACAGTTTTTCCATCTCTTCAGCTCGAGCAACCGCCGCTTGCATGGCTTTGGCTACGATGTCTGATAGTTGATGTTCATTGAACGTGCGCAATGCTTCTGCAGTTGTTCCGCCTTTTGAAGTCACTTGTTCACGCAGTGTTGATAATTCAGTATCTTGGTTTGCTACCACCATCTCTGCCGCGCCTAATGCAGACTGCTGCACTAGCTTACGAGCGGTTTCTTGGTCAAAACCTTGCTTGATTGCTTCAGCTTGCATCGCTTCCATAAACAGGAAGAAGTAAGCCGGAGCGCTACCCGCCGCCGCAATGATGTTGTTGATTCCAGACTCTTGTTCAACCCAACTTACTTCACCAACAGCTTGCATCAGCTGAGAAGCAAAGTCTTTATCATCTTGGCTGACAGTTGCATCGGCATAAAGACCACTCATCCCTTTACCAAGCAGTGATGGCGTGTTTGGCATCACACGAACAAGGTTCAGTTGGCAGTTTAACATCTCATTAAGTCGATTCGCATTAATACCCGCGGCAATTGAGATAACCAGTTTGTTGCTGAAGTCGATATCTTGTAAGGGTTTACATACATCAGCCATCATTTGTGGCTTCACGGATAACACAACAACGTCTGCTTGCTCTGCTGCTGCAATATTATCGCTGGTGGTATTGATGCCGTATTCTTGTTCTAACGGCAGCCTTCTGGTTTCTGAAGGTGCTGTCGCAGTAATCTTTTGCGCTGGGTAACCACTAGCAACTAAGCCAGCTACAATTGAGCGAACCATGTTTCCCGCCCCAATAAAGGCGATGTTCTTATGTACCATATATAAAATCCTGAGCGTGTCGCTGCGCGGATAAGGCGAAGCGGTATCAATACTTGTACTTGTCGTTACTTACTACGGCTATTTCGCGTAATCACGAGCGCCGAAAATAGCTGTTCCAATACGAACCATGGTGCTGCCAGCCTCAACTGCTGCATCCATATCACCACTCATCCCCATCGAAAGGGTATCAATGTCTGAATACTTCGCGGCTAGCTTGTCTTTAAGCTCTGCCAGTTGAGAAAATGCATTAAGCTGAGATTGATAGTCAGATACGTTTGCAGGAATCGACATCAATCCTCTTAAGGTGAGGTTGGGGAGCGATGAAATCAACTCCGCGAGTGCAAAAACTGTCTCTTCTGAGGTTCCAGATTTGGACTCTTCACCACTGGTGTTTACCTGAATCAACACTTGCAAAGGTGGAAGTTCGCTTGGTCGTTGATCATTAAGCCTTTGTGCGATCTTATCGCGATCGACGGAATGCACCCATTGAAAGCTTTCCGCGATTGGGCGGGTTTTATTGGATTGAATTGGACCAATAAAATGCCACTCTAAATTTAGGTTAGAATGTTGTTCTGAAAAGTGTTTTACTTTATCTACACCTTCTTGAACATAGTTTTCACCAAAGGCAACTTGGCCTCCGAGTGCGGCTTCTAGAATCGCATCAATAGGTTTAGTTTTGCTGACGGCTAAAAGTTGCACGGACTCTGGAGCTCGTCCGCACTTTTGCTCAGCACTACGAATCTGTGAGGTGATTTGTTCGATATTTTGTTGAATACTACTCATAGCTGACTTTACTTAAGGGAAAATAAATGGATATCACTGAGTTACTAGATTTTAGTGTAAAGCATAACGCGTCAGATCTACATCTTTCTGCGGGTGTATCTCCAATGGTACGTATAGATGGTGAAGTAAGGAAGCTTGGAATCCCAGCTTTGAGTCATGCTGATGTGCATCGTTTGGTTTTTGAGATCATGAGCGATTCACAACGCGGCGAGTTTGAAGAAAAACTGGAAGTCGACTTCTCTTTTGAATTACCCAATGTTGGTCGCTTTCGTGTTAATGCGTTTAACCAAGCCCGTGGCTGCTCAGCTGTCTTTCGAACTATCCCTGTCGAAATCCCGACTTTAGATCAGTTAGGTGCACCTGAGATCTTCGAAAGGATTGCTAACTACGAAAAAGGGTTAGTGCTCGTCACTGGTCCAACTGGCTCTGGTAAATCAACGACTCTTGCGGCGATGGTTGATTACGTAAATCGCAACCACAATAAGCATATTCTGACGATTGAAGACCCGATTGAATTCGTTCACACCAATAATAAATGCCTAGTCAACCAGCGTGAAGTTCACCGTGATACTCACAGTTTTAAAGCGGCACTGCGCAGTGCCTTACGTGAAGACCCAGACGTGATTCTGGTTGGTGAACTTCGTGACCAAGAGACGATTAGCTTAGCGTTAACCGCAGCAGAAACGGGTCACTTGGTCTTTGGTACTCTGCACACCAGTTCTGCGGCTAAAACGATCGACCGTATTATCGATGTGTTCCCAGGTAGCGATAAAGATATGGTTCGTTCGATGTTGTCTGAATCACTGCGCTCGGTGATAGCCCAGAAGCTGCTAAAGCGTGTTGGTGGTGGTCGTGTGGCGTGTCATGAAATCATGATGGCAACACCGGCGATCAGAAACTTGATTCGTGAAGATAAGGTCGCTCAGATGTACTCGATCATTCAAACGGGCGCAGCGCACGGCATGCAGACCATGGAACAAAATGCGAAGCAGCTGATGGCGCAGGGCTTGGTTGATTCGGAAGAGGTCGAGAAAAAGATCGAAATTGAAACCTCAATGTTTTAATCAAGGTGGACACAATGGAATTGAATCAAATCCTTGAGGGAATGCTTTCTCAAAAGGCATCGGATCTTTATATCACGGTTGATGCGCCAATCCTTTTTCGTGTGGATGGTGAATTACGCCCCCAAGGAGAGAAGCTGAATGCGGCTCAAGTTGCTCAATTACTTGATGCGATGATGGAACAAGACCGACGTGATGAATATCAGCAAACGCGTGAGGCTAATTTTGCGATTGTGCGTGACTTTGGTCGTTTTCGTGTCAGTGCATTCTTTCAGCGAGAGCTACCTGGAGCGGTCATTCGACGTATCGAGACTAACATCCCAACCTTTGAGCAACTAAAGCTTCCTGATGTACTACAGGACCTATCAATAGCTAAGCGCGGACTTGTGCTGGTGGTTGGTGCGACAGGCTCTGGTAAATCGACCTCAATGGCTGCAATGACAGGCTATCGCAACACCAATCGCTCGGGACATATCTTGACGGTTGAAGACCCTATTGAATTTGTGCACGAACATAAAAAGTGCATCGTGACGCAGCGTGAGGTCGGGCTCGACACCGAGAGTTACGAAGTCGCGCTTAAGAACTCGCTACGCCAAGCACCAGACATGATCTTGATTGGCGAAATCCGTAGCCGTGAGACCATGGAATACGCGATGACCTTTGCTGAAACGGGTCACTTGTGTATGGCAACCTTGCACGCCAATAACGCTAACCAAGCGCTAGAGCGTATTCTTCATTTGGTGCCGAAAGAGCAGAAAGAACAGTTCTTGTTTGACTTATCGATGAACCTGCGTGGTGTCGTCGCTCAGCAACTCATTCGCGACAAGAATGGCAGCGGGCGTCATGGTGTATTCGAGATTCTGCTGAATAGCCCTCGTGTTTCTGACTTGATTCGTCGTGGTGAACTACACGAACTGAAAGCAACCATGGCTAAATCGAAAGAGATAGGTATGCAGACCTTTGACCAAGCTTTGTATGATTTAGTGATAGCAGGCAAGATCAGCGAAGAGGATGCGTTCCACAGTGCCGATTCTGCTAATGACTTGCGCTTAATGCTCAAAACTAGACGTGGTGATGACGACTACGGAACTGGGGCGTTGGCTGGTGTGAAGATAGATATGGGGTGATAAAAAACGCCTGATTTGATTCTAGGTTAAAATCAGGCGTTCATCATATTCATCGTTCGACTGCGTCTGTATTATCAACGCTTCTTGTTCTTAGGCTCGCTGATTACGTCTGCGTCAGTCGAAGTATGATTCATATAACCTGCATTATTGGAGCTTGTCGAACTGCATGCTGATATTGCTAGAGCTACGAAGATTGCTAGAAAAATTTTCATGTGAACTCCCACTTACCTAATAATGAATTGCTTCGACATTACGCCGTAATATCATTATAGGATCACAAAGGAGTTTAATCTTTGAGCTCTTAATTTTCGTTATGAATATTGTGCTTCAAACCAGCTCTCTAAAATGACGACTGCAGACTGGTTATCGACATTACCTTTACTTAGTGCTTTGTAGCCGCCCATTTCAAAAAGGTCGGCCCTTGCTTCTGTCGTAGAAAGTCTTTCATCATGCAGTTCAACATCGACACCAAAGCGCCCTTTTAGGCGATTGGCAAACTTCTTCGCCCTTGGTGTAATCGCGGCTAGATCTTTACCATGAAGATCGGTAGGAAGACCAACCACGATAAGATTCGGCTGCCACTCCTTAATTTGCTTTTCGATATCGTCCCAATTTGGGATGCCATCTTTGGCTTTAAAAGCTTTTAGAGGGCTTGCGGTGCCCGTGATTTCTTGTCCTATCGCACTACCGATACTTTTTGTACCGTAGTCAAATGCCATAATTGTTCGTGACATGGGGTTTCCAAATTTATCTGTGTTTGAGAGTGTCTGTTTATTTTACTTAGTTGATTTGAGCTAGGCGTGACCAGCGTCTGCTGAAAGCTGAGCTGCATTAATGCCTAACATCTGTACAGCGACTTTCCAGCGGTCAGAAATCGGTGTATCGAAGATGACCTTCGGATCGGCTTCAACGGTTAACCATGAGTTCTCGGTCAGTTCTGTTTCCAGTTGTCCGGGTTCCCATCCTGCATACCCAAGTGCGACTAAATAATTCATCGGCTCATCTTCTGTGCCCAACACCATCAAGATATCTTTTGAGGTTGTCACTGAGATTTGATCCGTCATGCTGATACTGGATTGATAGTTGCCTTTAGGTTTGTGCAAAATAAACCCACGGTCTTCTGCGACCGGTCCACCATTCAATACAGGCTTATCAAGACTTGCTTGGTTGGGTTTTGGCTGATCAGAATCAACCTCAACTTGCTTAAGCATGCTACCGACAGTGACATCAATAGGGGCGTTGATCATCAAACCCATCGCGCCTTCGTCATTGTGCTCACAAAGGTAAATCACCGAATTTTGAAAGTATGGGTCTTTCATTCCGGGCATAGCAACCAGAAAGTGGTTCGTTAAATTCATAGAGCCTCCTGCCAGTGTGTTCCCAGTAAAGGAAAAAGAGCGGCGTAAAGCCGCTCATTGTTCTTTGCCTAGATATTTCTGTGTTTTCGAATAGCTAAGGCTTTCTTTAGTTTAGGCTATTTAGCGTTAACGCGACGCTCAATTGCATCCATTAATTTACCTGTAACTGAAATATCAAAAGCGGCTTCAATTTCACGGATACAAGTAGGGCTAGTCACGTTAATTTCAGTCAGCTTGTCGCCGATAACATCAAGCCCAACAAAGATTAAGCCTTTCTCTTTCAGTGCTGGAGCAACTGCTCTTGCGATAGCCCAGTCTGTTTCACTTAGAGGACGAGCTTCACCTGTACCGCCAGCAGCAAGGTTACCTCGAGTTTCCCCTTTTGCAGGAATACGCGCTAGACAGTAAGGCATTGGCTCACCGTCAACCACAAGAATACGCTTATCACCATTGCTGATGTCTGGAACAAAAGTTTGTGCCATTGCGTAGTTCTGACCGTGGTTGGTCAAGGTTTCAATAATAACTGATACGTTTGGATCGCCTTCTTTCACACGGAAGATAGACGCGCCGCCCATGCCATCAAGTGGTTTTAGAATCACGTCGCCGTGTTCTTCTCGGAACGCTTTAATTTTTTCAGCTTTACGAGTCACGATGGTGGTCGGTGTCAGTTCAGGGAACCATGCCGTGAACAACTTCTCGTTACAGTCACGTAGGCTTTGTGGTTTGTTGACGATCAGTGCGCCGTTCTCTTCAGCACGCTCAAGAATGTAAGTTGCGTAGATGTACTCAGTATCAAACGGAGGATCTTTACGCATTAGTACCGCATCTAAGTCGGATAGCGCGATAGTCTGTTCTGATTTGAACTCGTACCAACCGTTTGGATCTTCTTTTAGTTCAACAACCTTAGTGTCAGCAATGGCTACGCCTTGATCTAAATGTAGATCATCCATTTCCATGTAATGGATTTCGTAACCACGACGCTGAGCTTCAAGCATCATGGCAAAGCTAGAGTCTTTTTTGATGTTAATGGATGAAATTGGATCCATTACGATGCCAAGTTTGATCATTTTTTTCTCCTAGCCTAGATCGCCAAAACGGACTTGTAAGGCAGTAATTGCGGTTAGAGCTGCTGTTTCGGTACGAAGTACACGTGGGCCGAGTAGCGTCTCTTCAAATTTGTATTGTTCTGTCATGCCGATTTCTTCAGCCGACAAGCCACCTTCAGGGCCGATCAATAGGCGTACCTTACTGATAGGTTCTGGAAGGGTATTAATTGAGTATTTTGCACGAGGATGTAAGTTCAGCTTTAATGCTTCACTCGGTTCGCTACACCACTCTTCAAGTTGCATGATAGGGCGAATGACTGGAACCGTATTGCGGCCACACTGTTCACACGCCGCGATAGCAATCTTTTGCCACTGTGCGAGTTTTTTCTCGAAGCGTTTTGTATCAAGCTTAACGCCACAGCGCTCTGAAATTAAAGGGGTAATGGTGTTCACACCAAGCTCAACCGATTTCTGAATCGTGAACTCCATTTTGTCGCCACGTGAAATCACTTGGCCTAAATGTAAGTCTAACGGAGATTCGCTGCTGCGTTCGATGCGTTCAGAAACATTAACGGTGACATTTTTCTTTGATACTTCGGCTATCGTCGCAGGGAATTCAGCGCCACTGCCATCAAATAGAAGGACTTCTTGGCCTTCTTTCATGCGAAGGACACGACCAACATGACCCGCGGCATCTTCGCCTAAAGCGAGTGAACCTAACTGATGAATGCGTTCTGGGTGATGAATACGAGGGATTCTCATGCTGGTAAACCTATAAATATGTTCATTTGGGTATTTTGTCTCTGCCTAACATGGATGCTTTTAGTTGAAAAAACAAGGGTAGAGCAAGAGTTTCAGGGGCAATTCTGAAACTCTTGTTTGAGATAGTTAGGAATGTTGATTGTACGAGCGACGTTATTTACAAGCAGGGTAAACAAATGGGTTGTGATTACCTTGGATGGCATAGATTCGCTCATCACGAGTACATTCCCACTTGTCGACAGGAAATTGCTTGTTCCACGCCATCATTAGGTTGGTTTGTTGCTTAGATAGTTTGAAACCATACTCTTGGCTCATGTAAAGGTAAGTACGCGCGATAGAGCCTTTTGCTCTGTCTGGCGGCATAACTTTACGCTGCTTGAAGTTGACCTGCATTTCACACTGACCATAGCTCACACCATCCATGCCATTCCACTGACTGAAGTTGTAGTTGGAGCGATCACCGTTAACCTCGCCAATGGCCGGAGTTAGGTTGTGAAGGTCGGCTTCCATGGATTTGAATATTTTGTCATTGCGAGTGCAGTTCTTGCGCCCACCATCTTGCCAACACTGACGCTGGTGGCCAAATTGCCAAGCTGGAACCACGTGTTCCCACTCAATTCGACTCGCCCGCTTTTGTTGTTTTCGGACTTGATAGCCACAGCCATCAAGGTCGGGAATGCCTTTCTTTTTGTCCTTCCAAGTAATGTCACAGCCGCAATAAAATGAAGTCGGATGGTCGAGGTAAATCTTCACCGCTTCTCTTTTTGCTTTGGAAAATGAGCTCGGTGGTGCGGCGAGAACGCTTTGGGTTACCAGTAGGCCAAATACTATTGTTAAGTAAAAAGATACAGGTAGGCCAAATGCTTTGAAGGTGAGTTTTTGCATAGAAAAAGACTGATAAAAGTATGATAAACATCAGTCTAGCACTCAAATGTTAGATCTCTCTATTAGATTTGTTCTACCGAGTAAATCAACCTGTCACTAGCTTAGTTGAGTTCCCGTGAAAGCTAAGGTTTGCTGGCACAATTGGCAGCGGTAGGTCGATTGATTCCGAAGTACTTTGTTGTGTCGTCTGATTGATAATGGGTAAGTGGTGCACTCACATCGATATTCAAAGGTTTTTCCTTGAACTGACGCGATTTCAAAGCTGTGAGTTGTTCTGGCTGGCACGTTGAATACTTTTTCCATCACGTATTTCCACTCGTTTCCGTGAGGCCTAACACGTCCGAAAACCTGATGCGTGATCAGGTGTGCGAGTTCATGTGGCACAACCTCGTTGATGAAGGCATCTTCATTTTCAGAAAATAGTACGTGGTTGAGCTTAATTTCGTTGAGCTGAAGGTAGGCCTTTCCCGCCGCTTTGCCTCTTAACTTGAAGGTGATAGTTGGGTGTGGAAATTCACGAGAGAAATGTTGATTTGCGATAGCTAGGCATTCGGCCAATTTCTTATTTGCTCGGTGTTGTTGCGGGGTGTAAGACAAACGTTGTTAACTCCAAATAAAAGGCCTCAGCGTTTAAACCAAGGCCTAATCATAACATTGCTTGTTGATCTAGCGATGCTTTACACGTGATGTTTTTTCTTAATGATCTCGTGATAAGCGTGCCATGTAGCATAGCCAAGTAGCGGCATGGTGACGATCATTCCGATGCCGTAGGTGGCAAAACCCACCAAAATACCGGCACAAATAATACTCGCCCAAACCACCATTGCAGGGATGTTCGATTTCACGGCATTAAAGCTAGTGAAAATCGCACTCATCACATCAACGCGTCTCTCCATCATTAACGGAATTGAAAATGCTGAGATGCTAAATATGAGGCTTGCGATAACAAAACCAATCACAGAACCCGTAATTAAGAAGGGAGCGAACTCAGCCAGTGGTGCGCCTTGCACTGAAGGGTAGAGCGCGTGCAATAACGCAGCGATACGCATCCAGAATATCATCGCAACCATCAATACGATCGCAAAGGCCCATTGGTGGGTGGAGTTGCGAGTGATGGCTTTCATCGAGTGCAGTAGGCTTGCGTTGTGGCCTTTTTCTCTTTCCCAAGCTGCGTCATACAAGCCCAGAGCAAGAAACGGCCCTATTAGCATGTACACGATCAGGCTTGGCATTACGACCAAGTGTGTTCCTTGCCATTGGACAAGCTGAACAATGGCGATTGCCGCTCCCATAAAGCACAAACCGTAGAATGCGCTGATTAATGGCATTCTTACTAAGTCATGCAGAGCAAGCGACAACCAATGAAAGGGTGCGGAAATACTGATTTGGTTACAAGGAATGGTGCGAGCGTAATCCTTATCGCTGACCTTGTGTTTTTTATCGTTCAGTTCGGATGGGTGCGCGGTACGAGGCATAGATCCCCCTAGTTAAATAACGTCCTAGTTATAATTCCATAAGGCTCATCGATGTGGCTTGTGTGAGAGTTATGGTGTTGAGCTAAATTGCTCTTTGTCATCCCAGTTTTTGTTCTAGCGTGCATTTAACGAGCGTTATCAGGCTGAATTAATTTAAGTTAAATGTGAGCTTGATCTCTTAGGAGTTACCTTAACTATTGTCAGTAGTGTTAGAAAACACAAATTATCAGCGGTTTTTTATACTAAGTGGTTAACGGTAAAGAAGGGCATTAGAGAAGAGAATGGCGAGTGAAAGTAAGGTAAGTACATAAAAATAAAGCCCTTACTAAGAAGTAAGGGCTTTGAAGAAACAAATCGCAGTGGCTAAATTATTTTAGGCCAGCGAAGTCCGCAAGGATTGCTGCTTTGTCAGTCGCTTCCCAAGGGAACTCTTCACGACCGAAGTGGCCGTATGCAGCAGTCTGCTTGTAGATAGGCTGAAGAAGGTTCAACATCTCTTGAAGACCGTATGGACGTAGGTCGAAGTTTTGACGAACTGCTTCAATGATAATTTCGTGAGCTACTTTTTCAGTACCAAACGTTTCAACCATGATAGATGTTGGATCAGCAACACCGATAGCGTAAGACAGTTGAATCTCACAACGGTCAGCCATGCCAGCAGCAACGATGTTTTTCGCAACGTAACGAGCCGCGTAAGCTGCAGAACGGTCAACTTTTGATGGATCTTTACCAGAGAATGCACCGCCACCGTGACGAGCTGCGCCGCCGTAGGTATCAACGATGATCTTACGACCTGTTAGACCACAGTCACCCATTGGGCCACCGATTACGAAACGGCCTGTTGGGTTGATGAAGAAGTTAGTGTCTTTGTTGATCCACTCAGCAGGAAGTACTGGTTTGATGATCTCTTCCATTACTGCTTCACGTAGATCCGGTGTTGTTACTGAATCGCAGTGTTGAGTCGAAAGAACAACAGCGTCGATACCAACGATTTTACCTTGGTCGTATTGGAACGTAACTTGAGATTTCGCATCAGGGCGAAGGAAGTCAAGTTTACCGCTCTTACGTACTTCAGCTTGCTTCTTAACAAGAAGGTGAGAGTAAGTAATTGGAGCCGGCATTAGGATTGGTGTTTCGTTAGTCGCGTAACCAAACATGATGCCTTGGTCGCCTGCGCCTTGCTCTTTAGGGTCTTCTTTATCAACACCTTGGTTGATGTCTGGAGACTGCTTACCAATTGTGTTTAGAACAGCACAAGAGTCAGCGTCAAAGCCCATATCAGAATGAACGTAACCAATTTCACGTACTGTTTCACGAGTGATTTCTTCGATATCAACCCATGCAGACGTTGTTACTTCACCGCCAACCATAACCATGCCGGTTTTAACGTAAGTCTCACAAGCAACACGTGCTTTTGGATCTTGTTCCAAGATGGCATCAAGAACAGCATCAGAGATTTGGTCTGCAATTTTATCTGGATGGCCTTCTGAAACAGATTCAGAAGTGAATAGGTGCTTAGCCATGAGAGCTCCACTTTTAGTTTTTGGTGTAAATAGTTTATGGCGTCGCAAGCTAGGAAGCGCGCCATTAAATACAGTATATTTTGTAGGTGTTTCTACATCTAGACGGCTATTCTAAATTCCAGCGGTCGAATTACAAGCTCTTTTTTATGATATGTCATAACTAATCGTTTGCGTATCGATTGAGATAAGCCACTGCCAAGTGATGTAAATGTTCGAAAATTGCGAAAAATGACCGTTAAAATGCCAGTAAAACGTTTGCAGTCGCAATAGTCGTTTGAGAGAATACCCGCGCTAATTAAAATGAAAACATTAGCACTATCTCTTTTTTAAATCGCTTATGTATCCAGGAGCAGACATGCCTTCTCGTAAAGATCTAGCCAATGCAATCCGCGCACTTAGCATGGACGGTGTTCAACAAGCAAATTCAGGCCACCCAGGCGCACCTATGGGTATGGCTGACATCGCTGAAGTTCTTTGGCGTGGCCACTTGAACCACAACCCAGCAAACCCAGAGTGGGCTGACCGCGACCGTTTTATCCTGTCTAACGGCCATGGTTCAATGTTGATTTACTCTCTGCTTCACCTTGCAGGCTACGAGCTTTCAATTGAAGATCTGAAAAACTTCCGTCAACTGCACTCTAAGACTCCTGGTCACCCAGAGTACGGTTACGCTCCTGGTATCGAGACAACGACGGGTCCTCTAGGTCAAGGCATCACTAACGCTGTTGGTATGGCAATGGCAGAGAAAGCACTGGCTGCACAGTTCAACAAAGAAGGCCACGACATCGTAGACCACTACACTTATGCATTCATGGGTGATGGCTGTCTGATGGAAGGTATCTCTCACGAAGCATGTTCACTAGCTGGTACGCTAGGTCTTGGTAAGCTAGTTGCTTTCTGGGATGACAACGGTATCTCTATCGATGGTGAAGTGGAAGGTTGGTTCTCTGACGATACTCCTAAGCGTTTTGAAGCATACGGCTGGCACGTAATCCCAGCAGTAGACGGTCACGATCCGGAAGCAATCAATGCAGCTATCGAAGCAGCTAAAGCAGACCCTCGTCCAACGCTTATCTGTACTAAAACTATCATCGGTTTTGGTTCTCCAAACAAAGCTGGTACGCACGACTGCCATGGCGCTCCACTAGGTGCTGATGAAATTACAGCAACTAAAGCAGCACTTGGTTGGGAACACGGTCCTTTCGAAATCCCAGCAGATATCGCAGCTGAGTGGAATGCGAAAGAAGCGGGCGCAGCAAAAGAAGCGGCGTGGAATGCTAAGTTTGACGCATACGCAGCGGCTTACCCAGAGCTAGCAGCAGAATTCAAACGTCGTACTAACGGTGAACTTCCAGCACAATGGGAAGAGAAAGCAAACGCAATCATTGCTGATCTTCAAGCTAACCCAGCAAACATCGCTTCACGTAAAGCATCTCAAAACGCATTAGAAGCGTTTGGTCAAATGCTACCTGAATTCATGGGCGGCTCGGCTGACCTTGCGCCTTCTAACCTAACTATGTGGTCTGGTTCTAAGTCTCTTGAAGCAACTGACTTCTCTGGTAACTACATCCACTACGGTGTACGTGAATTCGGTATGACGGCTATCATGAACGGCATCGCTCTGCACGGTGGTTTCGTACCATACGGCGCAACGTTCCTAATGTTCATGGAATACGCGCGTAACGCAATGCGTATGGCTGCTCTGATGAAAGTTCAGAACATCCAAGTTTACACGCACGACTCTATCGGCTTAGGCGAAGATGGTCCTACTCACCAACCGGTTGAACAGATCGCTTCTCTACGTCTAACGCCAAACATGAGCACATGGCGCCCATGTGACCAAGTTGAGTCTGCTGTTGCTTGGAAACTGGCTATTGAGCGTAAAGATGGTCCTTCATCTTTAATCTTCTCTCGTCAAAACCTTGCACAACAAGATCGTAATGCTGAGCAAGTAGCTAACATCGCTAAGGGTGGTTACATCCTGAAAGATTGTGAAGGCAAGCCTGAGCTAATCATCATTGCAACAGGTTCTGAAGTTGAGCTTGCTGTTGAAGCTGCTGCACAGTTAACCGCTGAAGGTAAAGCAGTACGCGTAGTATCTATGCCTGCAACTGACGCGTTCGACAAGCAAGATGCTGAATACCGTGAGTCTGTACTTCCATCTGACGTTACTGCTCGTATCGCAGTAGAAGCTGGCATCGCTGACTTCTGGTACAAGTACGTTGGTTTCGGTGGCAAGATCATCGGTATGACAACGTTCGGCGAATCTGCACCAGCAGGCGAGCTATTCAAGATGTTCGGTTTCACTACTGAAAACGTAGTAAACACCGCGAAAGAGCTTCTTGCTTAATCATTGATTGCTAGCTTAGTGCTAACAATGAAATGAATAAAAAAACCGAGCGCTGAGCTCGGTTTTTTGTCTCTGGGATTTGTTTCTCCTAGACTCATCTCTATAAGCAACAGATCAATCTGTCATGAACAAGCTGAGTTATTCAAGTAATGCCTTTTGGGTAGGATTCAGTTATCATCTGTTGCACGAAATTTTGGTTAGATGTACGGAACTATGCTAAAAGTCGCGATAAATGGATTTGGACGAATAGGGCGTAATGTATTGCGCGCTGTCTATGAAAGTGGCAAAAGCCAACAAATCAAAGTAGTAGCGGTCAATGAGCTTGCTCAGCCTGACGCTATGGCTCACCTATTGCAGTACGACACCAGTCACGGCCGCTTCGGTAAGAAAATCTCTAACGATCAAGAGCACATTTATGTCCATCATGGCATTGGTGCTGAAGACAAGGGTGAGTTTGATACCATTCGTATCTTACATCTTGCTGATATTGAGCTGTTGCCTTGGCGTGACCTTGAGGTGGATATCGTTCTCGATTGTACCGGTGTTTATGGTTGCCGAGATGACGGCCTCGCGCACATTGCTGCAGGGGCGAAAAAGGTACTGTTTTCTCACCCCGGTGCCAATGACCTCGATAACACCATTATCTATGGTGTGAACCACGATACCATCGAAGCGGACCACCAAATCGTTTCCAATGGTTCGTGCACCACCAACTGTATTGTCCCTATCATTAAGGTTCTTGATGACGCCTTTGGTATCGAGTCCGGTACGATTACGACTATTCACTCTTCAATGAATGATCAACAAGTTATCGATGCGTACCACAGCGATTTGCGTCGTACTCGAGCAGCAAGCCAATCGATCATTCCTGTCGATACCAAGTTGCATAAAGGTATTGAAAGAATCTTCCCGAAATTTTCCAACAAATTTGAAGCTATATCTGTGCGTGTGCCGACGGTAAACGTAACAGCGATGGATTTAAGTGTCACAATTAATGCAAATGTGAAAGTTAATGACGTAAATCAAACCATTGTTAATGCATCCCAGTGTACATTACACAATATAGTTGACTATACTGAAGCGCCGCTCGTTTCCATCGACTTTAATCACGATCCCCATAGCGCAATCGTTGATGGTTCACAAACGCGAGTGAGCAACGGCCACTTAGTTAAAATGCTAGTGTGGTGTGATAATGAATGGGGCTTTGCGAACCGAATGCTGGATACGGTTCTTGCAATGCAAGCTTCTGAAGGCAAGAAGTAAGACCTAGAAGCAAATGTGCGGATTATTTATTTTTTAGCTTGAAATAAATACTAAGAGTCCACATATTATTAGTAGTGAAAGAATTACCAGTTGAATAATTTATAGGCTTAGCAGGGTTGCTGAGTTTCCAAAACTTTATATTTATTTAAATTTGAGAGGACAAATCATGTCTGTGATCAAGATGACTGACCTGGAACTTGCAGGTAAACGCGTATTTATCCGTGCTGACCTAAACGTACCAGTAAAAGACGGTAAAGTAACTTCAGATGCACGTATCCTTGCATCTCTACCAACTATCAAACTTTGCCTAGAAGCTGGCGCAAAGGTAATGGTTACTTCTCACCTTGGTCGTCCTACTGAAGGCGAATACAACGAAGAGTTCTCTCTAGCTCCTGTAGTTAACTACCTAAACGACGCACTAGACTGCGAAGTTAAACTAGCTAAAGATTACGTAAACGGCCTAGAGCTAAACGCTGGTGAACTTGTTGTTCTTGAAAACGTTCGTTTCAACAAAGGCGAGAAGAAGAACGAAGAAGCACTTTCTAAGCAATACGCTGCACTATGTGACATCTTTGTAATGGATGCATTCGGTACAGCTCACCGTGCTCAAGCTTCTACACACGGCGTTGGTACTTACGCTCCTGTAGCATGTGCTGGCCCTCTTCTAGCTGCTGAGCTTGAAGCGCTTGGTAAAGCAATGGACAACCCAGCTCGCCCACTAGTGGCTATCGTTGGTGGTTCTAAAGTTTCTACTAAACTAACCGTTCTAGAATCTCTTTCTAAAATTGCTGACCAGCTTGTTGTTGGTGGTGGTATCGCGAACACATTCATCGCTGCTGAAGGCCACAACGTAGGTAAGTCTCTATACGAAGCTGACCTAGTTGAAACGGCTCAAAAGCTAATGAAAGAGTGTGCTATCCCAGTAGCAACTGACGTTGCATGTGCTAAAGCATTCGACGAAAACGCAGAAGCTGAAATCAAGCACGTTTCTGAAGTTCAAGACGACGACATGATCTTCGACCTTGGTCCAGATTCAACTGCGGCACTAGCTGAAATCATCGGCAACGCGAAAACAATCCTTTGGAACGGCCCTGTAGGCGTATTCGAATTCAAGAACTTCGAAGCGGGTACAGCTGGTATCTCTAAAGCAATCGCTGAGTCTGCAGGTTTCTCTGTAGCAGGTGGTGGTGACACGCTAGCAGCTATCGATAAGTTCGGTATCAAAGCTGACGTTTCTTACATCTCTACTGGCGGTGGCGCTTTCCTTGAATTCGTTGAAGGTAAAGTACTTCCTGCAGTAGCAATGCTTGAAGAGCGTGCTAAAGCATAATTGATTTAGAAAGGCGAGATGTGAATCTCGCCTTTTAACGTTTGCTGCATATCACACTTTTTTGCTAGAATGGCATAAGTTGTGAGCAAACGATTGCAAGTTTTTAAACTTAAGTTTTTTAATCTTAAAACGATAGAATAAATAGGACTATTTCCATGTCTAAGATCTTCGATTTTGTAAAACCTGGTGTGATTTCTGGCGATGACGTACAGAAAGTATTTGAAGTAGCAAAAGAAAACAAATTTGCTCTTCCTGCTGTAAACGTTGTTGGTACTGACTCTGTAAACGCAGTACTAGAAGCAGCTGCTAAAGTTAAAGCTCCAGTAGTTGTTCAGTTCTCTAACGGCGGCGCTGCATTCTTCGCAGGTAAAGGCGTTAAACTTGAAGGTCAAGGCGCACAAGTTCTTGGCGCTGTAGCTGGTGCAAAATACGTACACGCTGTAGCTGAAGCTTACGGTGTTCCAGTTATCCTGCACACTGACCACGCTGCTAAGAAACTTCTTCCATGGATCGACGGTCTACTAGACGCTGGTGAAGAGTTCTTCGCACAAACTGGTAAGCCTCTATTCTCTTCTCACATGCTAGACCTTTCTGAAGAGTCTCTAGAAGAGAACATCGAAACATGTGCTAAGTACCTAGAGCGCATGGCTAAAATGAACATGACAATCGAGATCGAACTTGGTTGTACTGGTGGTGAAGAAGACGGCGTTGATAACTCTGATATGGACGCATCTGAGCTTTACACTTCTCCAGAAGACGTAGCATACGCTTACGAGAAACTAATGGCTGTTAGCCCACGTTTCACTATCGCTGCATCTTTCGGTAACGTACACGGTGTTTACCAAGCTGGTAACGTTGTACTTACTCCAACTATCCTACGTGACTCTCAAGCATACTGTGCAGAGAAGTTCGGTATCGCACCTAACGCTCTAAACTTCGTATTCCACGGTGGTTCTGGTTCTTCTGAAGCAGAAATCCAAGAGTCTATCGGCTACGGTGTTATCAAAATGAACATCGATACTGATACACAGTGGGCAACTTGGGACGGTATCCGTCAGTACTCTGCTGACAACTTCGATTTCCTACAAGGTCAAATCGGCAACCCAACTGGCGAAGCTGCTCCAAACAAGAAGTACTACGATCCACGCGTATGGCTACGTGCTGGTCAAGCTTCAATGGTTGCTCGTCTAGAGAAAGCATTTGCTGACCTTAACGCTGTAGACGTACTATAATTCTTTGAATTAAGTACTCTTTAAGTTTTAAAAACCCGCTCATTGAGCGGGTTTTTTTATATCTGATAAAAACTTGTACTAAATATGTGAAAAACCTAGCGTGCGGTGAATAAATTTCGTAGTCTTTTAGTTATCGGTATTTGTGTTTATCGGTAAGTTTTAATAATTCAAAAGCTTACATAAATATGACTTTGCAATCTGTCAAAGATAGGATATCGTGCCGAAAAACTGAACTTGGTTCAGTTTATAAAAAGGACTTGGCTTTAATTTACTTTTAACACAATGACTTAACGGTAATTACACTGTTTATTATATTGCAGAGTAAATGAGGCTTAAGGCAGTTTAGCCCATAGCATATTATATAGAGGATGCACATTATGGCTGATAGTTCGACAGCGATTGAGACTCCACTTGTGGATGGTTTGTCTCAAGCAGAGCAGTGGTTAACAAATAATTCAGATTTATTTATCCAATATGGCGTAAATATCATTTCAGCACTGATAATTCTATTTATTGGTAACCTTATTGTTAAAGCAGTAGCGAATAGCGTGTCTAAGGTTCTTCAGAAGAAGAAAATGGACCGAGCAGTTGTGGAGTTCGTCCATGGTTTAGTTCGTTACTTGTTGTTTGTGATTGTTTTAATTGCTGCACTTGGTCGTTTAGGTGTTCAAACGGCATCTGTAGTTGCTGTTATTGGTGCGGCTGGTTTAGCCGTTGGTCTTGCACTACAAGGCTCACTATCTAACTTTGCTGCTGGTGTACTTATCGTTGCATTCCGTCCATTTAAGTCTGGTGACTATGTGGAAATTGGTGGTGTGGCAGGTTCAGTTGATTCTATTCAAATCTTCCAAACGGTTCTAACAACGCCAGACAACAAAATGGTTGTAGTACCTAACGGTAGCGTTATCGGCAGCCCAATCACAAACTATTCTCGTCATGCGACGCGCCGTATTGATCTAATGATTGGTGTTTCTTACAACGCTGATCTTCAGAAGACAAAAGCGCTACTGACTAAGATCTGTGAATCTGATGAGCGTGTACTGAAAGAACCTGGCGTTCAAGTTGGTGTTCATACGCTTGCTGATTCTTCAGTTAACTTCGTTGTTCGTCCATGGGTTAGCACTGCTGACTACTGGAATGTTTATTTCGACCTGATGCAAGCAATCAAAGAAGGCTTGGATAACGAGGGTATCGAAATTCCATTCCCGCAAATGGATGTACACATGAATAAAGTAGAAGCTTAATTCCTAGTTAGTTTTTATAACTATAAGCTTTTATAAGGAAAGGCGGATAACTTAGGTTATCCGCCTTTTTTGTTGGTTTCATGAAGCTAAATAGATTTACCAGTATTGCTCAATAAGTCCATCGGTAAGCACCGTTGCTATGGCGAACATCATGGTTGCGACTGCGATATCAATGCCTTTCTTAACCTTAGGTTTAGATAGCGTCGGGCCTAGTTTTGCAGCGCCTAATGACAAAGAATAGAACCAGACGAACGAAGCCAATATAGTCCCCATAGCAAATGCAATTCTGTCGTTGCCTTCAAATTGCCCACCAATGGATCCAAGAATTACCACGGTATCCAAATAGAGATGTGGGTTTAATACTGTTACTGCCAATGCCCCTAAAATAACGGTGCGCTTGCCACGCGCTAATATCTCACCTTTCGACTCATCACTGGTGCGCACTTTGAATGCACTGCGTAGTGAGAGCAAACCATACACAGTCAGAAAAGCGATGCCACCTAGTGTCACTGAGGTAAGCAGTAATTCATTTTGCGACAAGATCGCTCCGCCGCCAAAAATGCCTAATGAGATAAACAGAGTATCGAGCAGGCTACAAATCGTTGCTGTCGTTAAATGATGATTGCGTTTTATCCCTTGATTTAGGACGTACGCATTCTGAGCGCCAATAGGGATAATCATACTTGCCCCTAGACCAAAACCTTGTAATAAAACCCAAAAACTCATTTTAACCTCCACTTATTTAACGATATTTACGTGCTATATGGCGAAGATACTCTGACCCTTTAAATAAGTATAATTAATGATTTTAATCCATTATTAGAGTTGCTAATGTGGTGATGAGTTAGCTTAAAAAGGAAGCAAATTGATGCGCGGATTGGATTATAAATGGATTGAAGCACTGGATGCTGTAGTAAAACAACGTAGCTTCGAAAGGGCTGCTGAGCAGTTATATATCTCCCAGTCGGCGGTATCTCAACGCATCAAACAGCTGGAAAGGTGGTTGGCTCAGCCAGCCTTGGTGAGAGAAAGCCCGCCTAGGCCAACGCCTGCGGGTAAAAAACTACTGGGCTTATATCGCCGTGTTCGTTTGTTAGAGCACGAGCTTGTGCCTGAGTTGATGAATGAAGAGGGTAATCAACCACTATCGATATCCATAGCCACCAACGCTGATAGTTTGGCGACATGGTTGCTACCAGCTTTGTCGGATGTGATTAAGTCTCGCCAAGTCGAGTTGAACCTCGCGATTCATGGTGAGTCGAGAACCATTGAAAAGATTAAAAGTGGCGAGGTGGCCGGTGCAATCAGTTTGGAGTCTCAAGCGATTCCTGGCTGCAGTGCTGACTATCTCGGTAGGATGGATTATGTGTGCGTGGCTAGCCCTGACTTTCATCAGCGTTACTTTGCAGAGGGCGTAAACTACGCCACCTTAAGCAAAGCACCTGCGGTTTCCTATGATCAATACGATGATCTGCATAAGAAGTTTCTGCATGATCATTTTAACGTCCCGAGAGACAGTGTGATCAATCATACAATCGGCAGTTCAGAAGCATTTGTGCGCTTGGCATTATCGGGTGTAGCCTATTGCTTGATCCCCCGATTACAGATTATCGATGAGCTCGAGTCTGGTGCTCTGATTGATATTACCCCTGGCTTTCTGCTCTCTTATCGCATCTATTGGCACCATTGGCAGCTTGAGAGCGGAGTATTAAAAGAGGTATCCCAAGCAATATTGAGTTTTGCTCACAATCACTTACCTCAGTAAACTGTTGGTTTTTTCAGCGTCAAAGTTCTGTTAGAAGTGTGTGCTCTGGATTGGCTAAACGATAAATTGCTCTATGATGAAAGGACATTTGTTTAGCATAGGTCATACCTAATGAAGCTTGTACCAAAGATGTTAGCAACGTCTCTTACTCTTACTGCGGCGTTGAGTGCTGTGAGTTTTCCATCATTGGCTGACTCTCCATCCTTTCCTCATATTTCAACGACAGGCTATGGTGAAGTGATCGCTACACCTGATATGGCGACATTCTCTGTGAGAGTCGTGGAATCGACGATGACTGCTGAACAGGCTAAAAATACCGTTGATAAAGTCGTGACAGGCTTTCTAAACAAGCTACATCAAGCTGGTGTTGATGAGGCGAGTGTACACAGCTCTAACCTGTATTTATCTCCTCAATATCATTACCCGAAAGATGGCAAACCGGAACTGGTTGGCTACCGCGCCTCACGTAATGTGACCGTTCAAGTGACTGAGCTAGCTAATCTTAATGAGTACATGGATATTGCGATTGGAGAAGGCATTAATCAGATCGACAACATCCAACTGCAAGTTCGCGACCAAGCTAAATATCAAGAGCAAGCGCGCTTAGAAGCCATTAAAGATGCGACATCAAAAGCTAAATCATTGGCGAGTGGTTTTGAGCGCGAGTTAGGTGATGTATGGCGCGTGGATTACAACGCCCAATCTTCTCAGCCAGTACTCATGCGTTCAATGGCGATGGATGCAAGAACAGAATCGAACTCTTATGAAGACTCAACGATCACCATTCGTGATCGCGTGAATGTGATCTACCAGATCGAAGAGTAATGACAGTGCTATAGAAGGTTTTGGATCATGACGACCTAATTACCTACGATAGGCCAAATGCTAAAAAGGCTCTCATGATGAGAGCCTTTTTTATGCATTTTGAGTGCGATGATTAGTGAAGAAGACGAGCACGGATTGTGCCTTCGATCTCTTTCAGTTTAAGCAGTGCTTCTTCAGAGCGATCGGCTTCTACATCGATAACGACATAACCCATATCAGCCGCAGTCTGTAGGTATTGACCCGCGATGTTGATCCCTTCCTCAGCGAAGATGGTGTTGATCTGAGTTAGGATGCCTGGGCGGTTTTCGTGAATGTGTAATAAACGAGACGTTCCAGTATGCAGTGGTAGTGATACCTCAGGGAAGTTAACACTTGATAGCGTAGAGCCGTTATCAGAGTATTTCGCTAGCTTACCAGCAACTTCAACACCAATGTTCTCTTGTGCTTCTTGAGTTGAACCACCCACGTGAGGCGTTAGGATCACGTTATCGAACTGCATTAATGGAGACTCAAACGGGTCTGCATTGGTTTTTGGTTCTGTTGGGAAAACATCAATAGCCGCACCTGCAAGGTGTCCAGACTCCAGAGCGCCACACAGAGCAGGAATATCGACTACCGTGCCACGAGCTGCGTTGATAAAGATAGAACCAGGCTTCATGCGCTCGAACTCTTCTTTACCCATCATGTCTTTTGTTTCGTTGGTTTCAGGTACATGCAAAGAGATTACGTCACACTTGTTCAGTAATTCCGTCATGGTATGAACTTGCGTTGCGTTACCCAGAGACAGTTTGTTTTCAATGTCGTAGAAGTAAACACGCATGCCAAGGTTTTCAGCAATAATACCCAGTTGAGTACCGATGTGACCGTAGCCAATAATACCTAAACGCTTACCACGGGCTTCGTAAGAGTTGTCGGCACTCTTTTTCCAGATGCCACGGTGTGCAAGCGCGTTCTTTTCTGGAATGCCACGTAGTAGCAATAGAACCTGACCAAGAACGAGCTCAGCAACGCTTCGAGTGTTTGAGAACGGTGCGTTGAACACAGGGATACCGCGTTTTGCTGCTGCTTGAAGGTTGACTTGGTTAGTACCAATACAGAAACAACCGACGGCAACCAGCTTTTCAGCTGCATCAATAACTTCTTGGGAGATATTAGTGCGAGAACGAATACCAATGAAATGAGCATCTTTTACTGCTTCAAGAAGTTCATCTTCCGGTAGCGAGCCTTTGTGGTACTCAATGTTTGTGTAACCAGCGGCTTGCAGTACTTCTACAGAAGAAGGGTGAAGACCTTCTAGAAGTAGAATTTTAATTTTTTCTTTTTCCAGTGAAACTTTGGCCATTGTTCTCGTCCTTAAAATGGAAAGGTTGGGCAAATGCGGCGCACGTGCTACAAAATGGCTGAAAGGGGAACAAATTCACCACTTTGTTAGGAGACAAACGTTTTCCCTGTGCGTCTTCTGAACAATAAAGTAACAAAAAAAAAATGTTTTGGGTAAGAAAATTACGGAATAAGACATAATTTTACAGCAATAAAGCAAAAAAAACGGCGCCCTAGGGCACCGTATGTAATGAAGTAACAGAAAAACTCAATCTTCTATTATTTATTCTTCGATTTTTGCACCTTCAGGCGTGCCGGTGATAACCACATCAGCACCACGGTGAGCGAACAGACCAACCGTCACCACACCAGCTATACCATTGATGATATCTTCTAGTTGTTTCGGGTTTTCGATCGCCATGCCGTACACATCTAGGATCACGTTGCCGTTATCGGTTGTGCAGCCTTCGCGGTAAACTGGGTCACCACCAAGCTTAACCAACTCACGTGCCACGTATGAACGTGCCATTGGGATTACTTCAACAGGCAGTGGGAATTTACCCAACACATCAACTGCTTTAGTACCGTCAACAATACACACAAACTTATCAGAGATAGCCGCTACGATTTTTTCACGAGTCAAAGCAGCGCCGCCGCCTTTGATCATATCGCGAGTTGGGTTGATTTCATCTGCGCCATCAACATAGATGTCTAGCTTAGCGACATCGTTACACTCATACACTTTGATCTCTAGCTCTTCTAGTCGCTGCGTTGAAGCAACAGAGCTTGAAACCGCACCTTTGATTTTGTCTTTCATTGTGCCTAGTGCGTCGATGAAGTGATTTACTGTAGAGCCAGTACCTACACCTACAATGCTGCCTTCTTCAACATATTGAAGTGCTGCCCAGCCAGCTGCTTTTTTCATTTCATCTTGAGTCATGCCATTCTCCTGAATAAGGTCTTGCGCTTTGAATTGATCGTTTGCGTAATGATGAAGTTAACGTTTAGATATTGAGTTAACGTTTGCGGCGCGATTATAGCGCTTTAATGGTTGTTTTCCCATTGCCAAGTTTTACTCGGAGTCACGATTTTAGGTAACGGAATGTCCCATTCTTCAATCGGTAGCGTATCAACATGTTGGCAATCATGAGCCAAACCAATAGGAGCTGCACCTTCGCTCGTCTCGAACCACTTTGCCAAGGTGCGATCGTAATATCCGCCGCCCATACCTAAACGATGGCCATGGGAGTCAAAGCCGACAAGGGGCGTAAGAATAAGGTCGAGTTGCTGACAAGGTTTAACCAGCATTTGATTGAGCTGAGGTTCGACAATACCGTACTTATTCAAGACCGTCGGTGTGGTTGGCGAGTAGTGTAAAAACAGCAGGTGCCCGGCAGAGAAGGGGTGCAATACTGGTAAATAAGTTTGCTTACCTTGCGCCCATAACCATTCGATTAAAGGCTGAGTATCGAGTTCGCCATCGATAGAGATATAGAGGGCAATATGCTGAGCAGACTGAATTTCATCAAGCTGCATGCACTGCTTAACTAAGTCGATACCGGATTGAGTTTGTTGGTCGCCAGATAAGGCATTGCGTTTGATACGGATCTGTTTGCGAAATTCGCTGCGTGTGAGCGTCTTCATAAGAAGGGATACCCCAAAGTGCCGTTGAGAATAGATGGCCCTTGAACCAGCGAGTTCAAGGCGGATCAGCAATGATTACCGTAGGCTTCTCGGTCGGGCCGAGCATGCTCAATAGCACTCAAGTACTAACCCTTAGGGATTGCTTATCGGCTCGGGGACGTGAATCCTCTGACAAACACTCCAGGGTAAATTTTGTGTACGCTATTGCTGTCCGTGCTTAACTTTACTGAGGACATCTGAAAGTGATGTCGTGAGCTGTTCCATTCGCTCGGTCAGTGCGTTTTGTTCATCATTTGCTTCAAACTTCTTGGTTTGTAATTCGTAGCAAATATTCAGAGCTGCGATAGTCAGCAGCTTCACTTCATTGGTTACCTTAGTACGTTCAGCCATCTCTTTCAATCGATTATCAAGATCGGCCGCCGCTGCAATCAATGACTCTTCTTGCCCTGGTGGACAATTCACTCGAGTCAGTTTTCCTAATATTTCAACGTCTACCGCTTGATTACTCATGATGGATGAACTCTTTAACGCGCTATTTTAAGGCTGTTGCCCTTCGCCATTTTTTGAGAAAGAAAAAGTGCAAGTACCGATGAGGAAGCAATCTCCTCTGAGGGAGAAACTATAGGTAAACCGCTATTAAGATTCAAGCTTTTCAGAGTGACTGTTTGTAAATGAGAGCTTGAGCACACAGTAATTCAGCAAATTGAACAATTGGTAGTCAGTCATCCTTCAATTGCTGGGGATCGATGCTTACCAGAATTGGGGTGAAGTGGTACGATTATACTATCGATATAAAGAATAACTGAGCGAGCTATCTGATGAGCGAAACTACTTTACCTGACTACCTAACGGTTGCGACTGAACTTCAATCGGCAAGTCTAGCCGTAACCCCTGCTGAGATGCACGGTTTATTAACGGGTATGTTAAGCGGAGGCTTAAGCCTTGCAGATAAAAGCTGGCAACCACTGATCTTCGATTACACCAATGAAGGCATGGGTTGGCCAGATCGCGCATTAACGCTAGCGGAAGCGACACTGAAAGTAACGACCAGTGAAATCACAGGTTCGGGTATGGAATTGTCTATGTTGCTGCCTGACGAAGACGCAAGCGCAAGCCTATTTGACTTGGCTGATGGTGTGTCTGATTGGATTAACCATTTCATTTCTGGTCTAGGCTTGGTTGGCGCTCAATTGAACAAAGCGTCTGACAGTACAAAAGAAGCATTAGCTGATCTAGAAGAGATGGCCAAGCTAGGCATTGACGAAGAAGATGATCTGGAAGAGCAAGCGCAGCTTCTAGAGCACGTTATTGAGCACGTAAAAGCGTGTGCACTAACGATTCATGCTGAATTTGGTGCTCGCCCATCTGAAGATGCGGCGCCTACCATTCATTAATTCGTTGGCCGGTTTGAGGTTATGATGGCTCAGTATGATGTTGTAATTGCTGGTGGCGCAATGGCAGGGGCAACCTTAGCCCTTGCTTTGAATCACCTAAGCCAAGGTTCACTGTCGATTGCGGTAGTGGAGCCTTATCAGGTTGATCATCAAGCTCACCCTGGGTTTGATTCTCGTTCGATTGCTTTGTCCTATGGCACGGTGCAGATCCTGGATTCTTTGCGCTTATGGCAATCTATCGCTCCGGTCGCGACCCCGATTAAAGATATCCATGTTTCGGATCGCGGGCATGCCGGAATGACAGACATCTACAGTGAAGAGCTTGCTGTAGATGCGCTTGGCTACGTGGTCGAGTTAGCAGATGTGGGTCGAATCTATCAGCAGAAACTTGAATCAGAAGCGGCAATTACCATGCTTTGTCCTGAGTCTGTTAGTAAAGTTGAACGTGAAGAAGCGTTGACGACGATTGAACTGACAAGTGGGCAAACAGTAACCACTAAGTTACTGGTTGCTGCTGACGGTGCAATCTCAACCTGTTGCCAACAGCTCAATATCTCATTGAGTGAGCACGACTTTGAGCAAGTCGCTGTGATTGCCAATATTGTGGCGAGTGAACCTCACCAAGGTCGCGCATTTGAGCGTTTTACCCATCATGGGCCAGTTGCTCTATTACCGATGAGTGACAACCGTTTATCGCTGGTTTGGTGTTTAACACCAGAGCAAGCACAAAGAGTGATGACGCTAAACGACAATGAATTTCTTGAGCAATTGCAGAATGACTTTGGCTGGCGACTTGGCCGATTAGAGAAGGTCGGCAAGCGCGCGAGTTACCCTCTGATTCTTCGTCACCGACAGCAAAATATCTCTCATCGATTTGCCATTGTTGGTAATGCTGCTCAAACGCTTCACCCAATTGCGGGGCAAGGCTTTAACCTAGGCATCCGAGATGTGGCTTCCTTGGCAGAAGAGTTGTGTACCCAGTTAGATGATGTAGGTCGTTACCGTGGTCTTGTTAACTTTAGAAAGCGTAGAGAACAAGACCGAGACGCAACGATCACGTTGACTTCAAGCCTAGTTCACCTGTTCTCAAACGATTATATGACCGCTCGCATTGGGCGTAATCTTGGGTTAGCCGTAATAGATAACCTTCCACCACTTAAAGGTCCACTTTTGCGTCATACGCTTGGCCTAGTAGAAAGATAAGGTAATAAATAATGATGCAAAGTGTTGATATCGCGATTGTTGGTGGTGGCATGGTTGGCCTAGCGCTTGCTGCTGCCCTAAAAGACAGTGACCTAAGAATCGCTGTCATTGAAGGCAGAGCGCCTAGTGAAGGGCTGAGTGAGCTGCCTGATGTGCGTGTATCCGCGTTGAGTCGTTCTAGTGAAGTGATTCTTCGTAACCTAGGTGCATGGCAAGGTATCGAACAAAGACGCGCTGCACCGTATCAAGCGATGGAAGTGTGGGAACAAGACAGTTTCGCTCGTATTGAGTTTGACTCGACACGCTTGGCTCAGCCTAATCTTGGTCATATCGTTGAAAACCGTGTGATTCAATTAGCGCTGCTTGATCAGGTTAAGAAACAAGACAACGTCAGCCTGTATATGCCCGCAACGTGTAAAACGATGGCGATTGGTGAAAGTGAAGCTTGGTTAACATTGGACAATGGTCAAGCACTGACAGCTAAGTTAGTTGTTGGAGCAGACGGCGCAAACTCTTGGGTTCGTAAGCAGCAAGATATCCCATTAACACATTGGGATTACGGACACAGTGCGATTGTCGCGAACATCAAAACCACAGAGCCGCACCACAGCGTTGCTCGTCAAATCTTCACGCCTCAAGGCCCATTGGCATTCCTACCAATGCAACCAAGCAACATGAGCTCGATTGTTTGGTCTACGGAACCAAATCGTGCCGAGAAGCTGGTATCCATGTCGGATGTTGATTTTAATAAGCAGCTAACGGCAGAGTTCGACTCGAAGCTTGGATTGTGCGAAGTGGTTGGTGACCGTTTTGCCTTCCCACTGCGCATGCGTTATGCGCGTGACTTTGCGGTAGAGCGTGTGGCTTTGGTTGGTGATGCTGCTCATACCATTCACCCATTAGCAGGGCAGGGTGTGAACCTTGGCTTATTAGACGCAGCAAGCTTAGCGCAAGAGCTGTTAAAGCTATGGTCTGCGGGTGAGGATATTGGCACCAAGCGTAATCTTCGCGGCTACGAGCGCTGGAGAAAAGCAGAGGCGGCGAAAATGATTGCTTCAATGCAGGGCTTCAAAGATCTGTTTGAAGGCGATAACCCAGCTAAGAAGCTGATTCGTGGTATTGGTATGAAGCTAGCGGGCCAATTACCGGGTGCGAAAGATGAGATCATGAAGCGCGCACTGGGTTTGTCTGGCAATCTTCCTGACTTAGCTAAGCGTCCAGTGACTCATCGATAATGACATAGTGTTCTGGTGGTTTATCGAATCATCATTGATACGAAAATTGGTACGAAAAAAGGGTTGGCATAATGCCAACCCTTTTTGTTTTTAATTCTGTAGATAATCAGGTCATGCGTACGCGCAGCGCAGTTTCATGATTTCACTATTTATTTCTTTCACTGTTTGAAAGTGACGTTTTTCTGCTCGGTCTGGTAGCACTAGCTTACCGTTATCAAACTCAAATTTTCCTACGCCGTAAATGTAGATTCGTCCTTTGAAAAGTCGACTTACATGTTTAGCAATCATACTCGGTGTATAGCGCTTAAACAGTCTCATTCTTAATTATCCTTATATTTACCTAGCCTGCATATTATAGAAAAACTCCGAGATAATAATTGTGATAAGCATGGAGTTATATGCAGTAGCGTTGACGTTAATTAGATATTTGTGCTGTTCTAAGCACTTTCTTCAGTAAATATCTATTTTTACGTGAGCTCCTCCCCAAAATAATACTGAGTAGTGAACTGCCGTGAACTTTTCTGTTCAGTATTAAGCAGTGATAATGTTACAAGTATAAGAATAGGCGGGATTTTTTTGTTTGTGTAATCAAATTGTAAATTTCGGACAAAAAAAAGCCCGTCTAAAACGGGCGAATAGTCACAGATGCATTACACAAAAGTGGATACTGATGTTACTCAGTGGATTCACTTGCACTGATTTGCTTAATAGCTAGTCAGTAAATTTACAATAACGCAAATTTAACTTTGTGACTACTTATGCTTTTATTTTGAGTAACTATTTATTAATGGTGTGTTCTTCTTATGACGAGGTTCACACTAAAAATGTACTCAATGAAATATTAAAATGAAGTTTGCGAAGCATGATCTAAACGATCATCGACTGATGTCCGCGACGGTCGGTGCACATAGCGCCATAAGATCATTGAGATCCAGCGCAACGCCAGCCATTCGGTCGCCGGAGCTAATGGTTACGGTCGAGTTGTTTTGAATGGAAGGATCAAAAATGATCGGCATGTGTCTCTTGAGAGCGAGCGGACCAACACAACCCACTTTAAAACCGGTGATCGCTTCAACATCAGCGAGCGACACGCAGGTCATTCGACGGCAATTCAGTACCGAGCGTACTTTCTTGGGGTCGACAGAGCGATCGCCAGCAGTACAGGCTAACGCATACTGGTTGCCCATATCCTTGAGCAGGATGCACTTCACCATTTGAGAGGCGTCGATGCCTCGCTCTTGTGCAGTTTCTTCAATGCTGGTGGTTGGCTTGCTTTGCATCAGCAGGCGATAATTCACCTGCTGTTGATCCAGCCATTGTGTAATCTGCGTTTCCACGTGGTTACTCGTCGTCAAGGCTGTACGGCAGTGGCAGGATATTCCATGTTTGATCAGGCTGCGCGGTCAGTCGCAGCTGAACATCGTCATCAAGGTTGTTTGGCAGTACCATCAAACCAATCGCTCGGTTATCAGCAAATTGATAGACGTTTAATAGTCGGCCTGCGCCACGCCAGTTCTCACCCACACTACGTTCCAGTTCAATAGGGTTTTCTAACGACAGCACGTCCGCAGTTGTGCCCGACACAATGCGCATCTCACGCTTGTTCATGCCACGGTACTTAGCACGAGCAACCGTTTCTTGACCTGTGTAACAGCCTTTTGAAAAGCTGATACCGCCAATCGCTTGCAGGTTAAGCGCTTGAGGGATGTGCTCGTTTTGCTCTGCTTTCGATAGGTTAGGCTGAGCATCAAGAATTTCATGATATTGCCAAAGTGTTTCTGATACTTTCTCCGCAGCGCTGTTTGATACCAAGGCTTCAGCGGCTTCTTCTGTCACAAGTAGAGCCCAGCGATTGTCTGAGACTTTAACCGCTGTGCCACCAGAGATAGCACGCACGTTACCTTGGCCTTCTGAAATTGAATCAATATATTGATCCGCAGACGCGCCCATCACACCGATAACAACATCTGTCGTTTGCTCGATATCAACCTTAGAGAACACGGCGTATTTTTTGATTTCGACCAGCTCTACTTCAATCGCAGATTTAGGCTGCATGAGTGCGTAACCGCCATTGTGATGGAACAGGCGGAAGATGCTCCATACCTTTCCTTTTGCATCACAGTGCGCGCCTAACGTGGATTCATCATTAGGAAGAGTGACGACATCGCACGTTACTTGACCCTGTAGGTACGACTTTTTGTCATCGCCTATCATGGTGATTGCGCTCCAGTCTGACACGTGTGTCATCATCAGTTCTGGAAGCGATTCATTTTGCGTATGAGCGAGTGGCTGAAATGTGTTTTTCCAATCCATTTTATCTTTCCTAAGAATTTTATTTGGCTCTATGTTAATCCGGTTCTGTTTCTTTGTCAGCCTAGGTTTTTTTGTGAGCTTAGATAGGGACTGTGACTCACATAGTAGTTACAGGGCGTATGACTTGTTACACTCCGAGAAAGAAAAATTATAGGTGAGGATAGCCAATGTACACTGCAGAGCAGAAAGCACGAATTAAATGGGGTTGCCGTCGCGGCATGTTAGAACTTGATGTAGTCATCATGCCATTTTTCGAAGAGTGTTTTGATTCATTGCAAGAGCAGGAACAGCGCGAGTTTGTTTCTCTATTAGAGTGTGATGACCCAGATTTGTTTACTTGGGTGATGGGACACGGACGCAGTGAAAACCTAGGCCATGCATCAATGGTTGATAAAATTGTCGCACACAACCTCAGCAAGGTTCGTTAAGCTTCAGCTTAACCCTTCGTATTCCGCATTATTTGCAAAAGGCACTATTTTTGGGTGCCTTTTGTTTTTCATCGTCCTGTCTTCTATTCCACTTGCCGCCAGCCTTTATTGCTTAGCTTTAATGATCCGCTTGTTCAGAAACAATCATGTGATTCTAAATAGTGTCTATGGGCGTTTTGATTACAGAGAGGATGGTGATATTCGACTCAATGACCGAACTTACCGACTCAAGTCCGTTGATAAGATCTGGGCGCAGTTCTTCGTTAAATTGCAGTTTGAATGTGGGCACTCGGTACTGCTTTGGCGGGACAGCTGTTGCGAGCGAGAATATCGCCATTTTCTGGCGAACTTACAACGAGCGCGCTAGAGAAGCCAAACTATTCGATGAAAGAAAGTATTAGATAAAAGAAAGCGTTAGACAAAAGAAAAGGGAGCACTCGGCTCCCTTTCGTTTAATCATTTTCCGTTGACGGCTAATTCGCTAAGCACGTTTAACCAATTATTATGATTGGCGTTTCTCTGGCGTCAGAATCGTTGGGCCACTGTCTTCTGCAAGTTCAGGGTAATCCAACGTGTAGTGGAGGCCGCGGCTCTCTTTACGTTGCATTGCACAACGAACCATTAGCTCTGCCACTTGTAGCAAGTTACGCAGTTCTAATAGGTTATTCGAAACCTTGAAGTAGCTGTAGTACTCATGAGTTTCTTGTTGCAGCATCTGAATGCGACGCAATGCTCGCTCTAGTCGTTTATCCGTTCGAACAATGCCCATGTAATCCCACATGAATAGGCGCAGTTCGTGCCAGTTGTGTTGAATGATAACTTCTTCATCACTGTTGGTGACCTGGCTTTCATCCCATGCTGGCAGTTCAGCGCACAGTTGAGATTGGTCGATGTTCTCAACGATATCTTTTGCTGCTGCCCATGCGTAAACCACACACTCAAGCAGTGAGTTAGAAGCCATTCGGTTTGCACCGTGTAAGCCGGTGTAGCTCACTTCGCCAATCGCATACAAGTTCGTTAGGTCGGTTTGACCCTGCTTATTCACCATGACACCACCACACGTGTAGTGAGCGGCTGGTACGATAGGGATCGGCTCTTTGGTCATGTCGATGCCCAAGTCCATCAAGCGAGTATGGATCATCGGGAAGTGCGCTGTGATGAATTCTTCAGGCTTGTGGCTGATATCAACATACATACAGTCGGCACCTAAGCGCTTCATTTCGAAGTCAATTGCACGAGCAACCACATCACGTGGCGCCAGTTCACCGCGCTCATCGAAGTCCTTCATAAAGCGAGAACCATCTGGACGACGCAAGTAAGCACCTTCACCACGCAGTGCTTCCGTTAGTAGGAAGTTACGCGCTTCTGGGTGGAATAAACAAGTTGGGTGGAACTGGTTGAACTCAAGGTTTGCCACACGACAACCCGCACGCCAAGCGATAGCAATACCATCACCTGAAGAAACATCTGGGTTAGAGGTGTATTGGTAAACCTTTGAAGCGCCGCCTGTTGCTAATACAACAAACTTAGCGCGCACGGTTTCAACATGTTCTTGGTTACGGTTCCAAATGTAGGCACCGATCACCTTGTCTTTTGAACCACCAATCTTATCTTCCGTGATCAAATCCAGCGCATTGTGGCGCTCGAAGATCTCGATATTTGGGTGGTTGTTGACGTTATCTTGTAGTGAGGTTTGCATCGCCATGCCAGTTGCATCGGCAGCGTGCAGAATTCTGCGGTGACTGTGGCCACCCTCACGAGTGAGGTGATATTTTGGTTGGCCTTCTGTGCTGTTCTCATCTTTATCAAATGGAACACCACCATCAATCAGCCATTGCACACACTCTTTCGCATTTTCAGCAATGAATTGAACTGTATCTTCTTCGCATAACCCAGCCCCAGCGATTTGAGTATCCTCTACATGAGACTCAATACTGTCCGACTCATCGAACACCGCGGCGATACCACCTTGTGCGTAATACGTCGATCCTTCGCTGCGTGGTCCTTTGCTTAATACAATTACTTTTGCATGTTCTGCTACGCGTAAGGCTAATGACAAGCCTGCCGCACCACTTCCTACCACTAATACATCACACTGATGTTCACGGTTTGCGTTCATAAAACTTATTAAATCCCGGGCTATAGTCGAGTTGTCCACTCTCAATTGACTTTGTCTTGTTTTAGGAGTTTGGCTAAGACTGTTATAATCTCTCCAGAGTCATCCTTAAACGCTATGCAAAATCAATATATAGACAGCTATCTAGAAATATTTAATTGCTCAATACCATTGCTTTTGCTCAAGTTTCCCCAAATTGATAGGGATAGCTATTTTTATTACATCACATTGTGAAACAATAATGGCAAATAATTTTAAGAAAGTTGGAACTTTCGGTATTTGGCTTAGTCACAATAGTGCTCTTGTAGACGGTGGTGTCAATACTACATTTCGCATAATTAGTACCCATATCTGTGAAGGTGAGGGTTATAACAATAGGAGTACCCGCTCGAATGAACGAGCAGCTAACCGATCAAGTGTTGATTGAGCGAGTTCAGAGTGGAGATAAGCAGGCATTTAACTTACTAGTGGTTAAGTATCAAAACAAAGTTTGTAATCTTATCTCTCGATACGTGAATAATTCCGGTGATGTACCTGATGTAGCACAAGAAGCTTTTATTAAAGCTTACCGCGCGATACCTAACTTTCGTGGCGAGAGTGCCTTCTATACATGGTTATACCGAATTGCCGTGAACACCGCTAAAAATCATATCGTTGCCCAAAGCCGTAGGCCGCCAGCAACCGATGTAGATGCAGAAGATGCAGAATATTACGAAACAGGCAGCGCGTTAAAAGAAATATCGAACCCTGAGAACTTAACGCTGTCTAAAGAATTGAAACAAGTTGTTTTTGGAGCGATTGAAGCGCTACCAGAAGACTTAAAAACTGCAATGACGTTGCGAGAGCTCGAAGGTTTGAGCTACGAAGAGATTGCAGAAGTAATGGATTGCCCTGTAGGAACCGTACGTTCGCGTATTTTCCGAGCTCGTGAAGCGGTGGAAAAGAAAATCAAACCTCTTTTGCAACGCTAGAACTTGTAATAATTATGGTGAAAATAATGGCTGATAAAGAAAAGCTTTCGGCACTCATGGATGGTGAAACGATCGATAAAGCTCTCATTGTAGATCTAGAATCTGATCAAGAAAGCATGGATACTTGGCAGAGTTACCATTTAATTGGTGATGTTATGCGTGGGGATTCGCCAGAAACTCCAGAGTGGAACATTGCTAATAGTGTAGCGGCAGCGCTTGAGAACGAGCCTGCACATGGTTCAATGTCGAACCTGCACCAAGTGAATGTTGAACCTACTGTTGCTCCAATTGAAGAGCAACCTAAACCTCAGCAAGCGAAGCGTCAGCTTCCGGCGTGGTTACAACAGTTTGGACAAGTTGCCGTGGCAGCGTGTGTTTCATTAGCCGTTGTATTAGGTGTTCAACAATATGGTGGTAGCGACCCTGCAGCACCAGAGCAGTTGCCTGTACTCCAGACGATTCCATTTGCCGGTTCTGCGGAACCAGTAAGTTTAACGCGTGACTCTGTTGAAAAGCCTGCATCTGAAGCTAACTTGCAAGAGCAGCGTAAACGCGTTCATGCAATGCTAGAAGATTATGAGCTACAACTAAGATTAAACAGTGATGCATCGCCAATGCAAGATGCACATCTAGAATCGGACATTGAATGAAGAAAATCCTGGTCAGTGCACTGACACTGTTCAGCTTGATGTCTCCAACAGCCTTTGCAGAGGAAACTACTGCAAAGGCATTGTTACATCAAATGAACGAGGCCAGTCAGCATCTAAATTACGAACTCTCCTACATATTGATAAAGAAGAGCAGTATCGAACCTCTGGTTTATCGACATGCAGTTAAAGACGACCAACAACTTGCACACCTTGTTTATCTGAGTGGCCCTGTTCGTGAAGTCATTCGACGTGGCAATGAAGTTAGCTATATCGAACCGGGAACAGAGCCTTTTACTATTCAGTCTGGCAGTATGGTTGCACCTGTTATTCCAATGATTAATCGAGATATCGAATCTCTTAATCAGTTCTACGACTTTGTAAAAGTTGGACGTTCTCGTGAGGCGGGCAGCACCACTCAAGTCCTACGTGTCGTGCCGAAAGATGGCCTTCGCTACTCTTACGTGGTTTGGGTAGACGAAAAAACGAATCTTCCTTTGCGTGCCGACCTTTTGGATCGTGATGGCGAAGTGCTTGAACAGTACCGCACTATCTCTTACGTGGTGAACGATAAGATTGCTGAGGCTATGGGTGGCTTGAGCCAAGCTCAATTGCCGAAAGTTTTATCATTACCGGAAGGCTTAGTGAGTGAAACTAACTGGCAAGCGTCGTGGATTCCTGAAGGGTTTAAATCAAAAGAGCTTAGCCGCTATCAAATGGCTGCGACCGATAAAATGGTTGAAAGTCAGCTTTTCAGTGATGGACTGTTTAACTTTTCGGTTTATATCGCGGAAAAAGATGAGCATTCATTGAAAGGGCAGCTGGTGCGTCAAGGGCGTAGAACCTTGCACAGCTTAGTGATTGGCGATAAAGAGATCTCTGTGGTTGGTGACATTCCGCCGGCAACTGCAAAACGTATTGCTCAGTCAGTTACATTTAATAAATCGGTACAAGCGCAATGATGACCGCGCTGGCGACCGTTAGCTCGGTTGAACAAAAAGGTAAGCAATACTTTGTTCAATTGAGCTGCGAACAACAAACCAGTTGTAGCAGCTGTTCTTCTCAAAAAAACTGCGGTACGGGTATTGTGACCAAGGCTGTTGGCAATAAATCTTTGTTTTGGCAGCTTAAAACCAAAAGCTTAGTCAAAGCTGGACAAATCGTAGAAATTGGCTTTCCAGAAAAAAGCCTACTTCAGTCGGCGGCGATTGTTTATCTCATCCCACTTTTCATGTTGATGATTGGTGCTGGTTTTGGGCAACTCTTGTTACAACCCTTACTCCAGGGGGGCGAGGGCATTGTTATCTTAAGTGCAGCACTGTTTACTGCTGGTGGGATTGCCTTAGCGAAGCGGTTAGCCAAACCCATGGAAGACAAATCCAAGCAAGAAGTCGTCTTGATTCGAATCCTAGGTGAGTCTCTCGTCTAATTTATGATGCTTCTTGCCCTTAAATTGGGTAGAATCTGCCAACTTGATTGAAATGCCGCCACCAATGCTGACTGTAGATTGGACGCGTCGCGGCTTTCTTATTATCCCTATTCAAAGAGTTTAGTCACACCAAGCCTATGAAGCACATTCGTAATTTTTCGATTATCGCCCACATCGACCACGGTAAGTCGACCCTTTCTGACCGCTTAATCCAAGTTTGTGGAGGATTAAGTGAACGTGAGATGGCAGCTCAAGTCCTCGATTCTATGGATATAGAACGCGAGCGTGGTATTACAATTAAAGCGCAGAGTGTGACTTTAGATTACAAAGCTAAAGATGGTGAAACTTACCAACTTAACTTTATCGACACTCCTGGACACGTAGACTTCTCTTACGAAGTATCTCGTTCTCTAGCGGCTTGTGAAGGCGCACTACTTGTAGTGGATGCTGGCCAAGGTGTTGAAGCACAAACTCTAGCAAACTGTTACACAGCAATCGAAATGGAACTGGAAGTAGTGCCAATCTTGAACAAGATTGACCTACCAGCTGCTGAACCAGAACGTGTTGCTGAAGAAATCGAAGAGATCGTTGGCATCGATGCGATGGAAGCGACTCGCTGTTCTGCGAAAACAGGTTTGGGTGTTGATGATGTTCTAGAAAACATCGTGACGGCAATCCCGCCACCGGAAGGTGATCCTGAAGCGCCTCTACAAGCGTTGATCATTGACTCTTGGTTCGATAACTACCTTGGCGTAGTTTCTTTGGTTCGTATCAAAAACGGTAAGCTGAAGAAGAACGATAAGATCAAAGTAATGTCGACAGACCAAGTATGGGGTGTTGACCGTCTAGGTATCTTCACGCCTAAGCAAATCGATACTACAGAGCTAAATACTGGCGAAGTAGGTTGGGTTGTTTGTGGTATTAAAGACATCCTAGGTGCACCGGTTGGTGATACGTTGACGCTTGCAAAAGGCGGCAGCACTGAACGTCTACCTGGTTTCCAAAAAGTGAAGCCTCAGGTATACGCTGGTCTATTCCCTGTATCATCTGATGACTACGAAAACTTCCGTGACGCGTTAGGCAAATTAAGCCTGAACGATGCATCACTGTTCTTTGAACCAGAAAGTTCAGCAGCACTTGGTTTTGGTTTCCGTTGTGGCTTCTTAGGAATGCTTCACATGGAGATCATCCAAGAGCGTCTAGAGCGTGAATACGACCTAGACCTAATCACAACTGCTCCAACAGTAGTGTATGAAGTTGTAAAAACAGATAAAACGGTTCTTTACGTTGATAGCCCGGCTAAACTGCCAGCGGTTAATGACCTAGAAGAAATTCGTGAGCCAATTGCACGCTGTAATATTCTGGTACCTTCGGATTACCTAGGTAACGTAATCACACTGTGTGTTGAGAAGCGTGGCGTACAAGTAGACATGGTCTACCACGGTAACCAAGTTGCTGTGACGTACGATCTTCCTATGGCAGAAGTAGTTCTAGACTTCTTCGACCGTCTGAAGTCAACGTCTCGCGGCTATGCATCATTGGATTACAACTTCCAACGTTACGAGCCATCAAACATGGTACGTGTAGACGTACTGCTGAATGGCGAAACCGTTGATGCATTAGCGATCATTACGCATAAAGATATTGCCCAGTCTCGTGGTCGTCTACTGGTAGAGAAGATGAAAGAATTCATCCCTCGTCAGATGTTCGATATCGCGATTCAAGCAGCGATTGGTAACCACATCATTGCTCGTTCTACAGTGAAACAACTGCGTAAGAACGTAATCGCAAAATGTTATGGTGGTGATATCAGTCGTAAGAAGAAACTTCTTAAGAAACAAAAAGAAGGTAAGAAGCGTATGAAGCAGATCGGTAACGTTGAACTGCCTCAAGAAGCTTTCCTTGCAATCCTTCATGTTGGAAAAGACTAACTTTATCCAGCATTAAACGAATAATTTAAAGTGAAAGAGTAGCTCGCTACTCTTTCACTTTCGTTATTTTTAAAGAAATGAAATTTAAGGGATATCAATGGCTAATACATTTTCGCTTATCTTAGTGATCGTAACTCTAGTGACCGGCATTGTATGGGCGTTGGAAAAGTTTGTGTGGGCGAAGAAGCGCCAGCAAAAGCTTGCTGACGTTGAAGCACAATCGAATGGCCTAGACGCTGAAACTAGCGCAAAAGTTACGGCTCAACCTTGGTGGGTTGAGAACAGTGTGTCCATTTTCCCGGTAATTGCATTTGTTTTGGTTCTGCGTTCATTTATTTATGAACCGTTTCAAATCCCTTCTGGCTCGATGATGCCAACGCTTTTGGTTGGTGACTTCATCTTGGTAGAGAAGTACGCGTACGGTCTAAAAGACCCAGTATGGCGCACTCAACTGGTAGAAACGGGCAAGCCAGAGCGTGGTGATTCAATCGTATTTAAGTACCCACCTCAGCCTAACATCGACTACATCAAGCGTGTTGTTGGTATGCCAGGTGACACCATTCGCTACAGCAGTCGTAAAGAGATCTGCATTCAGGCGAAGGGTGCAAGTAGCTGTGAACCAGTGAAACTAAGTAATGTTGAAGAGAGCCAATTTATTCAAGATGGTGTGCCTCTGATTCAGCTGAACGAACAGCTTGGAGACGTAGAACACCAGATTTTAGTTAACCCATTGCGCCGCGATCGTGTGCAAGCATATCAGCCTCGCAATGGTGTTAACGAATGGGTCGTTCCAGAAGGCCAGTACTTTGTGATGGGTGATAACCGTGACAACAGTGCCGATAGCCGTTACTGGGGCTTTGTCCCTGAAGCAAACCTTGTTGGTAAGGCCGTTGCTATTTGGATCAGCTTCGAATTCGAACGCGGTTCAGACAGTGTACTTCCAACATGGATTCCTACTGGTGTGCGTTTTAATCGCATCGGTGGGATTCATTAATCGATCACATAACACATCGAGAGAGCATGAATTCTCCAATTGATAAACTAGAGAGAAAGATTGGCTATCAGTTTAATGATGCCGATCTTATCCACTTGGCGCTGACTCACCGCAGCGCCGCAGGTAAACATAACGAACGTCTTGAGTTTCTGGGCGATTCAATTTTAAGTTTTGTTATCGCTGATGATCTTTACCACCGTTTTCCTAAGGTAAACGAAGGTGATATGAGCCGCATGCGCGCAACATTAGTACGTGGTCATACATTGGCAGAACTAGGTCGTGAATTCGAACTAGGAGATTACTTAAAATTAGGTCCAGGTGAGTTGAAGAGTGGCGGTTTCCGTCGTGATTCTATTCTAGCGGATGCGGTTGAAGCGGTCATCGGCGCTGTCTATTTAGATAGTGATACCGAGACGGTTCGCGGCATTATTTTAAGCTGGTACCAATCTCGCCTAGATGCTATTCAGCCTGGAGTATCTCAAAAAGATCCGAAAACTCGCCTACAAGAGTTTTTGCAAGGTCGAAGAAATCCTCTACCTGTCTACACAGTGACTAATATTAAAGGTGAAGCACACAACCAAGAGTTTACGGTTGAGTGTGAAGTGGCAGGTGTGGATAAACCTGTTATCGGTAAAGGCACTAGCCGCCGCAAGGCAGAACAAGCGGCTGCTGAAACAGCATTAGAGCAACTAAGCAATGTCTGATAACAACCAAGATTTCGATATCGATGCATTCTTTTCATCTGATAGCAAAAAAACAGGCCTACCGGAAAACCAACACTGTGGCTTCATCGCTATTGTCGGTCGCCCAAATGTAGGTAAGTCGACGCTTCTGAACCATATTCTGGGTCAGAAGATTTCTATTACATCACGTAAACCACAGACGACACGTCACCGTATTATGGGCGTTGAAACTGAGGGTGATTACCAAGCGATCTTTGTTGATACTCCTGGACTTCATATTGAAGAAAAGCGTGCCATCAACCGCTTGATGAACCGTGCGGCGAACAGCTCATTGAGTGATGTAAACCTAGTATTCTTCCTTGTCGATGGTACTCACTGGACTGACGACGATGAGATGGTTCTGAACAAACTGAAGAAGACTGACTTCCCAGTTGTACTTTGCATCAACAAAGTAGATAACGTTCAAGACCGTACTAACGTGATGCAGCACATGATGGAAGTCTCTAAGAAGATGGACTTCATTGATGTAGTGCCAATCTCAGCGAAGCAAGGTAAAAATATTGATGTACTGCGTAAGCACGTACGTGAACATTTACCTAAAGCGACACACCACTTCCCTGAAGAATACGTGACTGATCGCTCGCAACGTTTTATGGCCTCTGAAATTATCCGTGAAAAGCTGATGCGCTTTACGGGTGACGAGCTACCTTACTCGGTAACGGTTGAAATCGAACGTTTCGATTACAACCCAGATAACGATGGCTTCCACATCAATGCACTGATTCTTGTTGAGCGTACAGGCCAGAAGAAAATGGTGATTGGTAAAGCGGGCGAGAAGATCAAAACGATTGGTCGTGAAGCGCGTATCGATATGGAAGAGCTATTCGGCCGTAAGGTTTACCTAGAGACTTGGGTCAAGGTTAAATCTGGCTGGGCTGATGATGAGCGTGCACTTCGCTCGTTAGGCTACATCGACGATCTATAATATATTGAACGTCACTTTCTGAGATTAAGAAAGTTGAACTGAAGATAAATCCAAGAGAGAGTGCGAACTCTCTCTTTTTGTATCTGTAATAAGGGTAAGTGATTGAGCGAAGGGTTACAGCGATGCTTTGTGTTGCACCGTCGACCATACAGTGAGTCGAGCCTGATCTTGGACGTCTTCAGCGAAGAGTTCGGTCGGGTGACGTTGATGTCTAAAGGCGCTCGCAGCAAGCGTTCCAATTTGAAAGGTGCATTACAACCTTTTACGCCGCTATTGCTTAAGTGGTCTGGTAATGGTTCGATGAAAACCTTACGCCAAGCTGAACCCATCAGCTTGGGGCTCCCTCTCGCCGGTATTAATCTGTATTCAGGCATGTACGTGAACGAGCTTATCGGTCGGGTATTGATGGCGGAAGTACCGATGCCTGCACTTTTTCACGACTATCTTCATGCTTTAACAGAGCTGGCGCATAATGATAATCCTGAGCCAGCACTGCGTCGCTTTGAGCTGGCTCTATTATCTGCTATGGGTTACGGCGTCGACTTTTTACACTGCGCGGGCACTGGCGAAGCGATTGATCCGAGCATGACTTATCGCTATCGAGAGCAGAAAGGTTTCATCGCTTCAGTACGTCGAGATAACCTGACTTTTATGGGCGATGAACTTATTGCAATCAGCGAACGTAGGTTTATCACTAAAGAGCAGTTAAAAGCGGCAAAACGCTTTACACGCATAGCCTTAAAGCCGTATCTTGGCGGCAAACCATTAAAAAGTAGAGAGCTATTTATGCCAACAATAGCCCTCTCCAGAGCACGGAGTATTGGAAAATGAGCTCAATCCTTTTAGGCGTTAATATCGACCATATTGCAACACTACGTAATGCACGTGGTACTAAATACCCAGATCCAGTACACGCAGCTGAAATCGCTGAACGTGCTGGTGCAGATGGCATTACTATTCACCTGCGTGAAGACCGTCGTCACATCGTTGATCGCGATGTGCGTATTCTGGCTGAAACACTTCAAACTCGCATGAACTTGGAGATGGCCGTAACGGACGAGATGGTTCAAATTGCACTCGATACTAATCCTGAGTTTGTTTGTCTGGTTCCTGAAAAACGTGAAGAGCTAACCACTGAAGGTGGCTTGGACGTAGTTGGTCAACTAGAGAAGATCAAAGCGGCGACACAAAAACTGTCTGCAGCAGGTATCAAGGTATCTCTGTTTATCGATGCTGACCGTGAGCAAATCGATGCTGCAAAAGCGTGTGGCGCACCGTTCATTGAACTGCACACGGGTCACTATGCTGATGCTAAGACAGAAGAAGATCAACAAGACGAGCTTAAGAAGATCGCAGCAGGCGCAAGCTATGCAGATGACTTAGGTATCACAGTCAATGCGGGTCATGGTCTGACTTACCACAACGTAGCACCGATTGCGGCACTTCCAGAGATCTACGAGCTGAACATCGGTCACTCGATCATGGGACGTGCAGTGTTTGATGGCTTAAACAAAGCCGTTGCAGACATGAAAGCAATCATGGAAACAGCACGTAACAACGCTTAGTTCGGCAAGTCGTCGGCACTAAGCGATGTACAGTTAATCATTAGACAGAAGTTAAGTAGTAGAGGAAACATGGCAGTTGTTGGATTAGGTACAGATATCGCAGAAATCGAACGTGTCGAGAAGGCGCTGTCGCGAAGTGGCGACGCTTTTGCTCAGCGTATTTTGACGGATTCTGAGTTTGAAGTATTCCAACAATTGAAGCAAAAAGGCCGTTACCTTGCAAAACGTTTTGCTGCTAAAGAAGCTGCATCTAAGGCGTTAGGTACGGGGATTGCGCTGGGTGTTACCTTCCACGACTTTGAGATTTCAAACGATGAGCATGGTAAGCCAGTATTGAGCTTACACAAGAAAGCGCGTGAAATCGCAGAGGCGAATGGCACAACATCGATTCATCTGACTATCTCGGATGAGCGTCACTACGCTGTGGCAACGGTGTTACTCGAATCGTAAACAGATTATCGCGACTTTATATCTAGTGCTCTTGGCTCTAGACAGAAAAAAGCAGAGCTCATGAGCTCTGCTTTTTTATTGGCGGGTAAACCCTCTAAAGAATACTAGTGAGTAACAAGTACCCGCTAGGCCTTCGCCTGTTTCAAGTAGTGAATCGCGGTTGCTTGAACCTTATCTAATTCATCCTGAAGCTCGAAAAGCTCAGGTTCAATGTCTTCAACAGAAGTACCTGAACGCAGCTCTTTCTCTATTGTCGCACATACCGATTTTAGCCTTGGTACGCCGCTGTACGAGCTGCTGCCATGCATCTTGTGAATGATGTGTATCAGCTCTTCAACTGGATAGTCACTGTCTTCTATCGCTTTGTCTGCTGCCTCATACACCTCTGGAATAAAGTCGACGAGCATTTGCAGCATATCGCGTGCGAGGTCTTCTTTATTGGCGGCTTGTTTCATCGCAGCTTGCCAATCAATGATGATGTTTGTGTGTACGCTGGCTTCAGTTTCTGACACTGGACCGTTGTCGACTTCAGCGGAGACCGCTGGGTGGTCTGGATCTATTTTTTCGATGTGCTCAACCTCAGAGGTCGGGCTCCAATGAATCAGAACCTGCTGTAAAACATGCTCTTCAATCGGTTTGGTTAGGTAGTCATCCATGCCCGCTTCAAGCAGTCGATCACGCTCGCCAATCATTGCATGTGCGGTCACGGCAATCACTGGAGTGTTCGCATTGTTCGCCAGTTTTTTGATGTTCTGACAAGCGGTTACACCGTCCATCTGTGGCATTTGAATATCCATGAAGATGATATCAAATGGCGTCTCTGTCGCTTTGTCTATCGCCTGCTGACCACTGGTACAACTGATGACGGTTTCTACACGCTCTTTAAGCAGCGCGGTAATCAACTTAAGGTTGGCTGGGTTGTCGTCTACTGCCATCACAGTAAGCGGTAACTTCTCTTCAGAATGCGTTTCAATCGCTGGTGCAATCAAGGTAGGTGCCTGATTCGATACCAGAGTTTGCAGCAACTTCTTACGAGAAAGAGGCTTGGTGATGCACTGAACATCGACCTCTTTCATTAGTTGCTCACCCAACGCTAGCTCGGTACTTGGTGTACCAATAATCACGTTTTGAGCAATCTTCTTCGCACCGATCGCCCAACCACTCACAGTATCAAATTGATACTCTTGGTTGGCGGCTAGGTTAAGCAGAACGTAGTCATACGAGGTCGTCTCATCTGGCATCACCGAACGATACGTTACCACTAAGCCTTCTTGGGTTAGGATTTGCTGAGTAATCGATGCCGCTTGCATGTTTGGCTCGATAAGCAGCAGTTGTTTGTCTTGTAGACACTGCGTCTCAATCAGCTCTGTCATCGGCATATCAGTCGTTGATAGTCTCAAGGTGAACCAGAAGGTAGAGCCTTGGTGAAGACGACTGGTTAGGCTGATCTCTCCGCCCATTTGGCTGACCAGTTTTTGGGTGATAACCAGACCTAAGCCTGTACCGCCGTAACGACGAGAGATACTTGCATCGGCTTGGCTGAAAGCTTGGAAAAGCTGAGCTTGTTGACGCTCAGAAATACCAATACCCGTATCGCGAACCATGAATTGCAGCTCGATGTTGTCTTCACTTTGTGAGCGAAGCTCAACGCTGATATCAATGTTGCCGCGTTCGGTAAACTTGATTGAGTTACCAACAAGGTTGGTTAGGATCTGCTGAATACGCAGTGGATCGCCCACCACACCTGGCGGTACTTTAGGGTCGATCTTCAGTGTCAGTTCTAGGCCTTTCTCATGAGCGTTGGTTGCTTGAAGGTTTACTACCTCTTCAAGGCTGGCTTGGAATTCAAATGGGATGTTCTCTAGGGCTAATTTACCGGCTTCAAGTTTCGAGAAGTCCAAGATATCGTTGATGATGCTAAGCAGGTTGTTTGCCGAGCGTTCAATGGTTTGTAGGTAATCGGTTTGACTGTTCGATAGGTGAGTCTTGAGCATTTGACGAGTAAAGCCAATCACACCGTTCAGCGGCGTTCTCAATTCGTGAGACATATTCGCTAAGAACTCAGACTTAACACGAGCCGCTTCTTGAGCGCGTTTCTTCGCGATGTCTAACTCAACGTTTTGAATCTCAAGCTGTTCAAGAGTTTCACGCAAATCTGATGTGGCCTGGTCGATACTGTGCTGCATCTCGACGTGATACTCTGATAGCGATACCGCCATCGCATTGATACCGTTTTTCAGCGAGTCTAGCTCACCATGCATCTTACCTTCGATACGCACATCTAGGTGACCTCGACGAATTCGGTCGACCATGTTTTTCATGTGTGTGATCGGTTGAGTGACATCGTGCATTAAGCGGAACGCAAACACACCCGATAAACCAAGCCCGAGAATCAACACTAAGAATGCAGAGAACACTTCTTGATATTGCTGCAATCGAAGTGATGAAAGATCTAATTCAATCGCAATGTAGCCGATCGCTTGATTAGCTTGAGACTGACCGTTGGCTGAATTGATGTACTGGCCTTCGGCGATGATAGGTGTCCGCAGGATCAGCGTATTATCGAGAAGGTTCGATGAGCTTAAATGCGGGATCGGTTTATCTTTGGGGTAGGTCAGGCTTTCAAAATCGGGGTGGAAGTTTGAGGTTACAAACAACTCATGACGCTCATCAAACACCGCGATACTGCGCACTAGCTTAGAATTCTTTCGATGCGCATAGCTAATAAGCTGACGAACAGACTCTCGACTTTCGAGCTTCATGCCTGATTCACTCGCAATCGCAAGTGGCTCAATGATGCTAGTACCAGTGTTAACCACTTGACCTTCAAGGTCTTGATAGCGGTTAAATGAGAAAAATGCACTCAATAGCAACCCAATAATCAGGGTTGGAGCTAGAGTTAAGGTAATTACACGGGCTCTTAAGCCATATCTGGTCATGTTCTTTAATTACATCGAGGTCTGGATATGGGAAAATAACGCACACAATGGCGGTTAAGTGAACGGTAAGCTTAATCAAAGCCGTGACGTTCGACAATGATTCCAAGACATAATAGTGAGTCCTGGATACCAATTACTTATTAAAAGATACATTAGGCACAAGCAATGGCACGTTTTTTCCAACCAAAAAAGAAAACTCAACTCGAGACCAAGCATCAATCGGTTTTGGTTGAACGAATGGATCACAATGGCGCTGGCATCGCTTATCAAAAGAATAAACCGGTTTTCATTGATGGCGCATTGCCCGGTGAGCAGGTGGTTATTCAACTTACTGAGAGCAAAAGTAAGTTTTCGCGAGCTAAACTCATCAAGTTATTGAAGCCGAGCGAGCAGCGTTTAAAGCCGTTTTGTAAGCACTTTAATCAGTGTGGTGGCTGTCACCTTCAACACCTAGGTTACTCTTCTCAGGTTGAGCATAAATCGCAATCTCTGACGCACCTGATGAGCCAATACCAAACGGCGAACACTGAAGTTGCACAACCTATTGTCGGTGATGAAACCGGTTATCGACGTCGCGCACGTATCAGCCTATTTGTTGATAAGAAGACACAACAGCTTCAATTCGGTTTCCGTAAGAAGCAGAGTAAGCAGATTGAAAACATCACCGACTGTGCCGTGCTTGATCCTCGCCTTAATGTGTTGCTGCCAAAACTGAAAAATTTACTGAACACTTTCAACAGCCTTACGTCTTTAGGACACGTTGAATTGGTGTTGGGCGATACTGGCCCTGTTATGGTTCTACGTCACCTTAAGCCTTTGGTTGAAAAAGATGAGCAAGCGCTGATTGCGTTAGCAAAAGAAGAAGGCGCTACGCTGTACTCGATGCCTGAAACCGATAAGTTGGTCCGTCTGGTTGGTGATGCGCCTAGCTACAGCGAAACTGGCGTGACGTTACCGTTTGAGCCAAACCACTTTATCCAAGTAAACCAGAAAGTGAATCAGCAGATGGTGGCTCAAGCGATTGAGTGGCTAGAACCTCAAGCGGATGAGCGAGTGCTCGACCTGTTTTGCGGCTTAGGGAATTTCAGTTTGCCTATCGCGCAACAATCGGCGTTTGTGGTTGGCGTAGAAGGCGTTGATGAAATGGTTCAGCAAGCCACATCTAATGCAGCGTTAAACCAGTTAAGCAATACGGAATTTTACCAAGCTAACCTTGAAGAAGACTTATCTTCACAGCCTTGGGCAAAAGAGAAATTTGATAAAATCTTACTTGACCCAGCTCGTGCTGGAGCGAGTGGTGTTGTTGATCAAATTTCAGCGTTAGGAGCGAAGCGTGTGGTTTATGTTTCGTGTAATCCTGCTACTCTAGCTAGAGATTCAGAGAGCTTAGAAAAGCAAGGCTACCAATTAGCCAAACTTGGTATGTTGGATATGTTCCCACACACTAGCCATTTAGAATCGATGGCTCTCTTTATCAAGGCTTAAAGGCCCGTAAATAAGGCTTAAAAATGAATGACAAAGGCGCAGGGACACCTGCGCTGATATCAATATGGTCGAACTAACTTGGAACCAGTTAGTCATATTGAATTGGGTATAAAACAGAATAACTAGGAAGGCACGATGGTTGCGGTACGAAGCGCACATTTAAACCCAAGCGAACAGTTTGAGCTAGAAAGTTGGATTGCGTCATTAAAGCAAGACGCAAAAACCTCGAATAAACTGAACAAAGTTTATCGTCACTGTGAAGAGCTATTAAAAGATCACGAGCAAGCATCACTCTTGCTATGGCGTGGACGCGAGATGATTGAAATCTTGGTCACGCTGTCGATGGATCGTGCAACATTAGTCACAGCACAACTCTTCCCAGTGGTATCAAGTGGCGTTTTTGAACGCGAAGCCTTCGAAGAAAGCTACGGCAAAGAAATCGTTAAGCTGATTGACGGCGTTGAAGAAATGGCGGCCTTGGGCCAGCTAAACGTGACCCTTGAAGGCAGTGCAGCCTCGGGTCAAGTCGATAACGTTCGTCGCATGCTATTAGCAATGGTTGATGACTTCCGTTGCGTAGTCATCAAGCTAGCGGAGCGAATCTGTAACCTTATTGAGGTGAAAAAGGCACCTGATGCTGTGCGTCGTGCGGCAGCAAAAGAATGTTCTAACATCTATGCACCACTGGCTAACCGTTTAGGTATCGGCCAACTTAAGTGGGAAATCGAAGATTACGCATTCCGCTACCAACAACCAGATACCTACAAGCAGATTGCGAAACAGCTGTCTGAACGTCGTATCGTACGTGAACAATACATCACAGATTTCGTTGATGATTTAACCGCAGAAATGCAGCGTTCAAACATCAATGCTGAAGTGAGTGGCCGACCAAAACACATCTACAGTATCTGGCGCAAAATGCAGAAAAAAGGCTTAGCCTTCGATGAGCTTTTTGACGTACGAGCAGTACGTATTATCGCTGACCAGCTGCAAGACTGTTACGCCGGCCTTGGGGTGGTACACACTAAATACAAGCACCTCCCGAGCGAATTTGATGACTATGTGGCGAACCCTAAGCCAAATGGTTACCAGTCGATTCATACCGTAGTACTTGGCCCTGAAGGCAAGACCATTGAGATTCAGATCCGTACTAAGCAAATGCACGAAGACTCTGAGCTTGGTGTGGCGGCGCACTGGAAGTACAAAGAAGGAGCTTCAAGCGGCCGTAGTGGCTACGATGAGAAAATCACTTGGTTGCGTAAACTTATCGACTGGCAAGAAGAGATGTCGGACTCTGGCGAGATGCTGGATGAGGTACGTAGCCAAGTCTTCGATGACCGTGTATACGCATTTACTCCACGTGGTGACGTGGTCGACTTACCAATGGGCGCAACCCCGTTGGATTTCGCCTACCACATCCACTCGATGGTCGGACACCGCTGTATCGGTGCCAAAGTAGCGGGGCGTATCGTACCGTTCACTCATAAACTATCGATGGGCGATCAAGTTGAGATCATCACGCAGAAAGAGCCGAACCCATCTCGTGACTGGTTAAATCCAACCACAGGTTTTGTTCATTCTGGTCGAGCTCGAGCGAAAATCAACGCTTGGTTCCGCGCACAAAGCCGTGAGAAAAACCTAGAAGCGGGTCGTGATATCCTGGAAGTTGAGCTAGCGAAAGTAGGCGCAACCCTAAAAGATGCTGATCAATACGCACTAAAACGCTTTAACGTGAATACGCCAGACGAACTCTATGCAGGTATTGGTAGTGGCGACTTGCGTATTAACCAAGTGGTTAATCACATCAATGCGCTAGTGAATAAGCCAACGGCGGAAGAAGAAGACAAGAAAGCGCTAGAGAAACTGCTTGAGTCGGAAAACAAGCCGGCACAACAGAGTCGTCCGAAGAAAGATGCGGTAGTGGTTGAGGGCGTTGATAACCTAATGACGCACCTAGCGCGTTGCTGTCAGCCAATCCCAGGTGATGTGATTAAAGGTTACATCACTCAAGGTCGTGGTATCTCAGTGCACCGCGCTGACTGTGAACAGCTAGGCGAGCTAAGCGTGCATGCGCCAGAACGTATCATTGATACCGTTTGGGGTAATGGCTTTGTCGGTTCATACATCCTAACGCTGCGTGTTGAAGCGCTAGAACGTAATGGCTTGTTGAAAGACATCACCTCACTGTTCTCGAATGAAAAGATCAGCGTGACCACAATGAAGAGCCGCATCGACTACAAGCGTCAGCTATCGGTAATGGATTTCGATTTGGAAGTGACCAATATTGAAATTCTGAGTCGCGTTACCAGCCGAGTAGAACAAATCAAAGATGTTATGTCAGTCAAAAGGTTGGGGTAGGCCAAAATACTATCCACGTCATTCCCTACAGTGAGGGACGAACGTGATAGGGAATCTCGTAAAGCGATTTGAGATCCCCAACTCGCTCATTCTTCGCTCTTGGGGATGACGGAAAGAATAGAAAGGTGAGTGGTTTTGGCTGCTCGCCTTTTTTAGTTTTAGAAGACGTTATAAATTTAAAAATCAAAGACAGTGAATAGGAAGAAAACGATGAATCACCCGATTGAACAACTTGAACAGATTATGACTAAGCTGCGCGATCCAGAAGGTGGCTGTCCTTGGGATTTGAAACAAAATTTTGAAACAATTGTGCCGCATACTATCGAAGAAACCTACGAGGTGGTGGACGCGATTCACAACAAAGATTGGCCGAACCTACAAGAAGAGTTGGGTGATTTGTTGTTTCAGGTGATCTTCTATAGCCAGTTAGCGAAAGAACAGGGGTTGTTTGAGTTCTCTGATGTGGTTGATGGCATTAACGAAAAGCTAACACGCCGTCACCCGCATGTGTTCTCTGATACTGAGTTTGCCAGTGATGAAGAAATCAATGCCAATTGGGAAGCGGAAAAAGCCAAAGAAAAAGCACAAGCAGGCAAAACTCAAGAAAGTATTCTAGACTCAATAGCAAACTCTCTACCTGCACTTTCGCGTGCTACAAAAATTCAAAAGCAGGTCGCGAAATATGGCTTTGATTGGGACTCAATTGGCCCAGTCGCCAATAAGGTATTAGAGGAAGTGGACGAGGTGCTAGAAGAAGCACTTCAAGTGACGCCAAACGAAGAATTGGTTGAAGAAGAGCTGGGGGATTTACTGTTCGCGACCGTTAACTTGGTACGACATTTAGGTAAAAACCCAGAATCGGCACTCAATAAAGCCAATCTCAAGTTTTCGCGTCGCTTTAAAGGGGTGGAACAAAAAGTTCGTCAGCAAGGTAAAAATTTGACCGATTTTTCACTACAACAGCTTGATTCCATGTGGGGTGAAGTCAAAGTGGCGGAGAAAAGATAACCAAAGCTTTTATCATGAATTGATTTGAAGCAAAAAATAAAAAATAGCAGTGTGATAGATTTCACGTTGTGGCGATAAGGGGCTTCTGGTATATTTTCATCCCGTCCAGAAGTAGTCCATTTCCCTCATTCAACCAATTTCAGGTTAAACATGACGACAAATTACATTTTTGTTACTGGCGGGGTTGTATCCTCTCTAGGTAAAGGTATTGCTGCAGCATCTCTTGCGGCTATTTTAGAAGCTCGTGGTCTTAAAGTGACTATGATGAAGCTTGACCCTTACATCAACGTTGATCCAGGCACTATGAGCCCGACTCAGCACGGTGAAGTGTTCGTTACGGAAGATGGCGCTGAAACAGACCTTGACCTTGGTCACTATGAGCGATTCATTCGCACCAAGATGACTAAGCGTAACAACTTCACTGCAGGTCGTGTTTACTCAGACGTACTCGCTAAAGAGCGTCGCGGTGATTACCTAGGTGCAACTATTCAGGTTATCCCACACATCACTAACTCTATCAAAGAGCGTGTAATTTCTGGCGCAGCTGGCCACGATATTGCGATCGTTGAAGTTGGTGGTACGGTTGGTGATATCGAATCTCTACCATTCATGGAAGCGATTCGTCAGCTAGCAGTAGAACTAGGCCGTGAACGCGCAATGTTCATGCACCTTACTCTAGTGCCATACCTAGCAGCTGCGGGCGAAGTGAAAACTAAGCCAACGCAACACTCTGTAAAAGAGCTACTGTCTATTGGTATTCAGCCAGACATCCTAGTTTGTCGTTCAGACCGCAACATTCCTTCGAACGAGCGTAAGAAAATTGCTCTGTTCTGTAATGTGCAAGAAAATGCAGTTATTTCTATGCGCGATGTTGACTCTATCTACAAGATCCCTCAGCTTATTAAAGCTCAAGGCACTGATGAACTTGTATGTAAGCGTTTCGGCATCACAGCTCCAGAAGCAGATCTGTCTGAATGGGAACAAGTAATTTACGAAGAAGCTAACCCAACGGGTGAAGTGACGATTGGTATGGTTGGTAAGTACATTGAACTGCCAGACGCATACAAATCAGTAAATGAAGCGCTAAAACACGCAGGCTTGAAAAACCGCCTAAGCGTTAATATTAAATACGTAGATTCACAAGATGTTGAGTCTCGTGGCGTAGAGGTTTTAGAAGGCCTAGATGCAATCCTAGTTCCTGGTGGTTTTGGTGATCGTGGTGTTGAAGGTAAGATTCTTGCTGCTCAATACGCTCGTGAAAACAAAGTACCGTACTTAGGTATCTGTCTAGGTATGCAAGTAGCGCTTATCGAGTACGCTCGTAACGTTGCGAAAATGGAAGGGGCACACTCTTCTGAATTCTGTACTGAAACTAAGTACCCAGTTGTTGGTCTTATCACTGAGTGGACTGATGGCGAAGGTAAAGTTGAAGAGCGTACAGAAACATCTGACCTTGGCGGCACAATGCGTCTTGGTTCACAGCTTTGTCACCTAGCGAAAGGGACGAAAGCTTACGAATTATACGGTAGCGCGACGATCCATGAACGTCACCGTCACCGTTACGAAGTGAACAACAATCTTCGTCCACAAATCGAAAAAGCGGGCCTAAAAGTATCGGGTCTATCTGCGGACAAGAAACTGGTTGAAGTTATTGAGAACCCGAACCACCCATGGTTCGTTGCTGCTCAATTCCACCCAGAGTTCACTTCAACACCTCGCGATGGTCACCCATTGTTTGCAGGTTTCGTTAAAGCGGCTGGTGAGTTCCAGCGCGGCGAGTTAGAGAAGTAAAAAGGAATACAGGTAGCTGCGTAAGTTGTGCTGCTACCTTTAAATTTGACATTTATATATTCAACGAGAAGGAAACATTCAATGTCTAAGATCGTTAAAGTTCTAGGTCGTGAAATCATCGATTCACGTGGTAACCCAACTGTAGAAGCTGAAGTACACCTAGAAGGCGGTTTCGTAGGTATGGCTGCTGCTCCATCTGGCGCATCTACTGGTTCTCGCGAAGCTCTTGAGCTACGTGACGGCGACAAATCACGTTTCCTAGGTAAAGGTGTTCTTAAAGCTATTGAAGCTGTAAACGGCCCAATCGCTGAAGCTCTAGTTGGTACTGACGCTAAAGCACAAGCTGACGTTGACCAAATCATGCTTGACCTAGACGGTACTGATAACAAGTCTAAGTTCGGCGCGAACGCTATCCTAGCTGTATCTCTAGCTAACGCAAAAGCTGCTGCTGCTGCGAAAGGCATGCCTCTATACGAGCACATCGCTGAGCTAAACGGTACTGCTGGTCAGTTCTCTATGCCTCTACCAATGATGAACATCATCAACGGTGGTGAGCACGCAGATAACAACGTTGACATCCAAGAGTTCATGATCCAACCAGTTGGCGCTAAAACTCTTAAAGAAGGTCTACGTATCGGCGCTGAAGTATTCCACAACCTAGCTAAAGTTCTTAAGTCTAAAGGCTACAGCACTGCAGTTGGTGATGAAGGTGGTTTCGCTCCTAACCTTAAGTCTAACGCTGAAGCTCTAGAAGTTATCGCAGAAGCTGTTGCAGCTGCTGGTTACGAACTAGGTAAAGACGTTACTCTTGCTATGGACTGTGCAGCATCTGAGTTCTTCGACAAAGAAGCTGGTATCTACAACATGAAGGGCGAAGGTAAAACTTTCACTTCTGAAGAGTTCAACCACTACCTAGCTGAGCTAGCGAACAACTTCCCAATCGTTTCTATTGAAGACGGTCTTGACGAGTCAGATTGGGATGGCTTCAAGCACCAAACTGAACTTCTAGGCAACAAACTTCAAATCGTTGGTGACGATCTGTTCGTTACAAACACTAAGATTCTTGCTGAAGGTATCGAGAAAGGCGTAGCTAACTCTATCCTTATCAAGTTCAACCAAATCGGTTCTCTAACAGAGACTCTAGCTGCTATCAAGATGGCTAAAGACGCTGGCTACACTGCAGTAATCTCTCACCGTTCTGGCGAAACTGAAGATGCAACTATCGCTGATCTAGCGGTAGGTACAGCTGCAGGTCAAATCAAAACTGGTTCTATGAGTCGTTCTGACCGTGTTGCTAAGTACAACCAACTTATCCGTATCGAAGAAGCTCTAGGTTCTAAAGCTCCTTACAACGGTCTTAAAGAAGTTAAAGGTCAATAATTCGTCCTATTTGGCACTGTAGCTGCGTTAACTGCAGAAGATTCACTAAGTCACATAGGAAACTATGCTCCATAGCTGAATCTTCTTTGTTGCCTTGCTACAGCACCAACTAGTTAGAATTATGCACTAATACTTTTGAATGCCTCGCTTATGCGGGGCATTTTTTTGTCTGTAGAAAACTGAATGAAAGAAGCTCTAGGCTCTAAAGCTCCTCCTTGTCACATATAAAGTTCGTCATTCCCTAGACTGACGAAGGAAGGAGTAGGGAATCTCATTGTTTTCCTGACAATGACTCCCCGACTTATTGATTCCCTGACACCACATATCTCGCACCAATAAGCTCATTATGGTATATATGTGCCTTATTCTAGTTCCTTCTTTTTCAACCGGCGAAAGGTGTTATGCGAATTTTTGCTTTAGTACTGCTCATAGTGTTTGGCTGGCTACAACACACACTGTGGCTCGGTAAAAATGGTATCTCTGATTACTACGGTGTGAACAACGAAATCCAAGTTCAACAGCAAGTAAATGAAAAGCTGCATATTCGAAATGCAGAAATGTTTGCTGAAATTGACGATCTACGCCAAGGCTTAGACGCGATAGAAGAACGCGCACGTCATGAACTTGGAATGGTCAAAGAAGGTGAAACGTTTTATCGCATCATTGGTGAGGAATCCCATTAATGTCGACTCAACTTCAAAGCGTGATTGCCGTTGTACCTGCGGCGGGCGTCGGTAGCCGAATGAAGGCAGACCGCCCTAAGCAATATCTCAAGATTCACGGCAAAACAATTTTAGAGCACACCATTGAGAAATTACTGTCTCACCCACAAGTCGCTCAAATTGTCGTTGCGATCAGCGATGATGACCCATACTACCCTGATCTAGCACTCAACCTGAACCCGCAAGTGATCAGAGTGTCAGGCGGAAGCGAGCGAGCGGACTCTGTACTCTCTGCGCTAAACTATATCGCTGAGCAGCAGCTTAGTGATTGGGTAATGGTTCACGATGCGGCAAGGCCGTGTGTTCAGCTAAGTGATATCGACAAGCTAATTTCCGGCGCGATGAGCCATGATGTGGGCGCTATTTTAGCGGCTCCAGTTCGTGACACGATGAAGCGCGGTGCCCAAGGGCAGATCGAGCATACCGTTGAGCGTGCCGATTTATGGCATGCACTTACGCCGCAAATGTTCAGAGCAAAGCCTCTGTGGAAGGCATTAAGTGAGGCGTTGCAACAAGGCGCTTCAATTACTGATGAAGCCTCAGCCTTTGAATGGAAAGGTTTATCGCCCGCTTTAGTGGCTGGGCGTTCAGATAATTTTAAGATTACTCAGCCAGAAGATTTAGCGCTCGCTGAGTTCTATTTAAGTCAGAATAAGGAATAATGATGATTCGTATTGGCCATGGCTTTGATGTACATAAGTTTGGTGGTGAAGGCCCGGTAATTATTGGTGGCGTGAGCGTCCCTTATGAACAAGGTCTTATTGCACACTCAGACGGTGATGTTGCCCTACATGCGTTATGTGACGCTCTATTGGGTGCGATTGCTGCGGGTGATATTGGTCGTCATTTCCCTGATACCGATGACGAATGGAAAGGTGCGGATAGCCGTGAGCTACTGAAAGATGTTTATCGTCGAGTAAAAGAGCAAGGCTACGTGATTGGTAATGCCGATATTACTATCATGGCGCAAGCACCAAAAATGGCGCCTCATATAGACTCTATGTGCCAAGCTATTGCACAAGACTTAGAAACCAGCATCAGTAATGTGAATGTAAAAGCGACGACCACAGAGCGTTTAGGTTTTACAGGTCGCAAAGAGGGCATCGCATGTGAAGCGGTGGTCCTAATTACCAAAAGTGCGTAAGCACCAACACGAAAAGAACAGCATGTCAGATATTTTATCTTCATTGGCTTATCTAAACGGTAAACCAACTGCGAAAGCAAAACTAAAAGCAAAAGCCGAACACTTTGTCGTTAATGAAGACTTGGGTTTTGAATTTACCGGCGAAGGCGAGCATCTCATGGTTCGCATCCGTAAAACGGGTGAGAACACGAGCTTCGTGGCCAATGAGCTGGCTAAAGCTTGCGGTGTTAAGTCGAAAGACGTGAGCTGGGCGGGTTTGAAAGACCGCCACGCTGTGACAGAGCAGTGGTTGAGTGTACACCTACCAAAAGGTGAGCCTGACTTTTCAGGGTTCTTAGCACAGTACCCAAGCATTGAGATCTTGGCGACAGCAAGACACAACAAAAAGTTACGTCCGGGTGATTTAGTTGGCAACCAATTCGAGCTGACTTTGTCTGAAGTAACAGACTGTGATGATGTCGTAAAACGTTTGGAAAAAGTCGCTCAAGTCGGTGTGCCAAATTACTTCGGTGCTCAGCGTTTTGGTAATGAAGGTAACAACTTATCTGAAGCTCGTCGTTGGGGCCGTGATAACGTTCGTACTCGTAACCAGAATAAGCGCAGCTTGTACCTTTCTGCGGCTCGCTCGTGGATTTACAACCTGATCCTGTCGGACCGTATTGAGCAAGATGCGTTTGCATCGGCATTGGTTGGCGATATTGTCATGAAAGACGGTGCTCAACTGGCAGTAACAGCAGACAACATTGAAGCTGTAAACCAAGACATTGCGAACGGTTCTGCTTTGATAACTGTTGCTTTGGCTGGCGATAATGCCTTACCAACGATTGATGAGTCTCAAGCTCTAGAACAGAAACACCTTGATGCTGAACCGGATCTAATGGCTCTGATTCGTGGTAACCGTATGCGTCATGATCGCCGTGAAGCGTCACTGAAACCAACAGACTTAACTTGGGAAGTGAACGAAGATAATGTCACGCTTAAGTTCTCTCTTGATGCGGGTTGTTTCGCAACCGCTATCGTTCGAGAGTTGGTTGAAGAAGTACACGTAGAGAGAACCTACGAGCAATAACGATTCTGCTTGGAGCTGAGTCACTTGATTTTGGAATTTAAGTGACTTGGCTTAGCATGGGAACAAAAGAAAGGATACAAGATGAAGATTTTACTCAGCAATGATGATGGTGTGCACGCTCAAGGTATTCATGAGCTGGCAAATGAGCTACGTGATCTTGCTGACGTTATCATTGTTGCCCCTGACCGTAATCGCTCGGGTGCGTCAAATTCATTAACTTTAGAACAGCCTCTGCGTGTTCAAGAGATTACTGAAAATACCTATTCGGTACAAGGAACACCGACCGACTGTGTGCATTTTGCGTTAAACGAACTGCTAAAGAATGACATGCCTGATCTGGTATTAACGGGCATTAATCACGGTGCTAACCTGGGTGATGACGTGCTTTATTCCGGCACGGTGGCTGCAGCAATGGAAGGGCATTTTCTAGGCGTTCAATCGGTAGCGTTTTCTCTGGTGGGAAAAAAACATTTTAAGACAGCGGCAGCGATTGCTCGTCGTATTGTCGAACAACATTTAGCAAACCCAATCCCGACCAACCGCTTGTTGAACGTAAACGTTCCTGATTTAGCCTTAGAACAATTGTCTGGTACTCAGGTGACGCGCTTAGGTGCTCGTCATCACGCTGAAGATATGATCAAGCAAAAAGACCCGCGTGGTCACGATATCTATTGGCTTGGCCCTCCGGGTAAAGAGCAAGATGCCGGTGAAGGTACCGATTTTTACGCGATTGAGCATGGCTTTGTGTCGGTAACACCGTTGCAGGTTGATCTGACGGCGCATGAGTCGTTGGGTGCGATGGCAACATGGTTAGGGGAGAAGTAAGTGAGTAATCCGCAAGCTGAGCGTTTAATTACTTTCCTGATTGAAAATGGTATTCAGGATCAAAAGGTTCTTGATGCGATTTACCAACTGCCGAGAGAGAGCTTTTTATCACAGGCGATGTATCACCAAGCCTATGATAATAATGCGCTGCCTATCGGTCAGGGTCAGACAATCTCACAGCCATACATTGTTGCTAAAATGACAGAGCTACTTGAATTACAACAAGATAGCCGTGTCTTGGAGATCGGAACGGGTTCTGGTTACCAAACTGCGGTATTGGCTCAACTTGTTGATCATGTCTATTCGGTTGAAAGAATAAAGTCGCTACAATGGGATGCCAAGCGTAGGTTGAAGCAACTCGATTTCTACAATATCTCAACTAAGCACGGTGATGGTTGGCAAGGTTGGTCTTCAAAAGCCCCTTTTGATGCGATTATTGTCACCGCCGCTGCAGAGTCGATTCCTCAAGCGCTTCTGCAACAGCTGAAAGATGGCGGTCGTTTACTGATTCCAGTCGGTGATGACGAACAGCAACTATTGAAGATCGTTCGACACGGCGATGAGTTTTTATCGAGTGTTATCGAGATGGTGAGATTTGTACCTCTTGTTCCTGGTGAGCTAGCTTAATAAAAGACTAATGGTGTAGGTGGATAGAGAGTCGATGCGTTCGAAGTTGTTAAAAGGAAGTACTTTACTGCTTAGCTGTGCCCTTGTTGGGTGTGCAGCGAATTCGCCTGCGCCCGTTTCAAACCTAAACAAGAATTACTCATCGATTGATCGTGGTAGTTATCGTGGCAGTTACTATGAAGTTAAAAAAGGCGACACCCTTTACTTCATTGCTTATGTCACCAATAAAGACGTTAAAGACCTCATCGGTTATAACAAGTTGTCTGCTCCTTACACTATCCACCCAGGGCAGAAGCTTAAGTTATGGCGTCCTAGCTACAACGCGCCAGCGTATGGTAAGTCAACGGTAGCGGCAGCAGCAGTTGCTGCGCCTGTCGCCGCATCCACAACGTCATCTGCGGCAAGTAAACCGAAAACCACACCAAAAAAGAGCAAAAACTCTAAACCGGCTCCAGCTCAAACTACCACCAAAGTGGTGAAAAAAGATCCACCAAAGAAGGTTGAACAATCCAAATCAAAGGAGTATGTTGGTTCTAAAGGTAAACAGAATGTTACACCGCCCACCAAACCAACAAGTGATAAAGTATCCAAATGGTTATGGCCAACTAAAGGGAGAGTAATCAAGAGTTTCTCTGTAGGCGAACAAGGAAATAAAGGCATAGACATAGCAGGACAGCGAGGTCAGCCAATAGTATCTACTGCAGGGGGAACGGTTGTTTATTCGGGTAATGCACTACGAGGCTACGGCAATCTAGTGATTGTGAAGCACAATGATAATTACTTAAGTGCATACGCGCACAACGACCGACTATTAGTATCTGAAGGGCAAAGTGTGAAACCAGGGCAGAAGATTGCAACAATGGGAAGCTCTGGAGCCAGCAGTGTTAGGCTGCACTTTGAGATTCGTTACCAAGGTAAGTCCGTTAATCCAAAACGATATTTACCTTAAATACAATATGCAAAAATTACGTATTGTATGGAGTGACATAGTCATTTAGCGACATATGAAGTTGTAATGTCATGCTAATTTCGCCAGGGGGAGGCGTTATGAGTATAAGCAATGCAGTAACCAAAGAAGAGTTCGATCTTGACCAAGCAACCACGGAACCGGAAGCTCTTGGAAAAGCAAAACGAACAGTCACTAAGAAAACCGAAGCGAAAGAAGAAGTTGAAGTTACGTCTAAAAGTTTAGATGCCACTCAACTCTACTTAGGCGAAATTGGTTTCTCACCACTACTAACCGCTGAAGAAGAAGTGCTATATGCACGTCGAGCTCTACGCGGTGATGAAGCAGCACGTAAACGCATGATCGAAAGTAACCTGCGTTTAGTGGTAAAAATTTCACGTCGTTATAGCAACCGCGGCCTTGCACTTCTCGATCTAATCGAAGAAGGCAACCTAGGTTTGATTCGCGCCGTAGAGAAGTTTGATCCAGAGCGTGGCTTCCGCTTCTCAACTTACGCGACATGGTGGATTCGTCAAACCATTGAACGTGCGTTAATGAATCAGACTCGCACTATCCGTTTGCCAATCCATGTTGTGAAAGAGCTGAACATCTACCTACGTACTGCAAGAGAGCTATCACAAAAGCTTGACCATGAACCAACGGCAGAAGAAATTGCTTCTAAGCTAGATAAGCCGGTTGGTGATGTGAGCAAGATGCTTCGTCTAAACGAAAGAGTGAGCTCTGTTGATACGCCAATTGGTGGTGACGGTGAGAAAGCGCTGTTGGATATTATTCCAGACATCAATAATTCAGATCCTGAGGTTTCAACTCAAGATAGCGATATCAAGAACTCGTTGATTTTCTGGCTTGATGAGCTGAATCCTAAGCAGAAAGAGGTGCTTGCGCGTCGCTTTGGACTACTGGGTTATGAACCGTCAACATTAGAAGAAGTGGGCCGCGAAATCAGCCTGACTCGTGAACGTGTTCGTCAAATCCAAGTTGAAGGTCTTCGCCGTCTACGTGAGATTCTTATCAAGCAAGGTCTGAATATGGAAAACCTGTTCAACGTAGAAAACGACTAATTGAACGGATGATGCTTCTCTAAATAGAAGACAAATAAAAACGCTGACTTTAAGTCAGCGTTTTTTTGTTTGTGGCTTTGGTATTTCATGCCGTCTAATCAAAATAGCAGTACGGCCATAACAAGCTACTTGGTAAGAAACTAAAGCAGCTTCTTCAAGCGGTAAAGTTCTTCTAATGCTTGGCGAGGAGTTAGATCATCAGGATCAACATTCGCTAGCGCTTGCTCTACTTCACTCGGTTCTGGGATCAGGCTCAGTTGGTTTGCGATATCGACACCGCTTGGCTTCGATGTTGGCGACTCCATACTTAACGCTTCTAACTGAGTCAGCTTCGCACGAGCATTCTTGATCACTGCTTTCGGTACGCCAGCTAAACCTGCAACCGCTAGACCATAAGATTTACTTGCAGCACCTTCTTGAACTGCGTGCATAAAGGCAATGCTATCACCATGCTCAACCGCATCTAAGTGTACGTTTGCTAAAGTTGGAAGTTGGTTAGGTAGTTCAGTTAGCTCAAAGTAGTGCGTTGCAAACAGTGTCATCGCATTGATTTGATTGGCTAGCCACTCTGCACTTGCCCAAGCCAGAGACAGGCCATCGTAAGTACTGGTACCACGACCGATTTCATCCATTAGCACAAGGCTGTTTGGTGTTGCATTGTGCAGGATATTTGCGGTTTCTGTCATCTCAACCATGAAGGTTGAACGGCCAGAAGCCAAATCATCGGATGCGCCAATACGCGTAAAGATACGGTCGATAGAGCCGATGGTTGCGCTTTCTGCAGGAACATAACAACCGATATGAGCCATCAATGCGATGAGTGCCGTTTGGCGCATGTAGGTCGATTTACCACCCATGTTGGGACCCGTGATGATCAGCATCTTACGTTGATCATTCAGGTCGATAGGGTTAGCAATGAAAGGTTCGTCCATCACTTGTTCAACAACAGGGTGACGACCGGCCTGAATTTGTACGCCAGCAGACTCTGTCATGGTTGGACGACAGTAATCAAGGGTATCTGCACGCTCAGCCAAGTTCTGTAGAACATCAAGCTGAGATACTGAAGAGGCGATATTTTGTAGGCGCTCTAGATACGGCAGTAGTAAGTCAAACAACTCTTCCCACAGCTGTTTCTCGATAGCGAGTGCTTTCGACTTAGAGTTAAGTACTTTGTCTTCGTGCTCTTTTAGCTCAGGAATGATGTAACGCTCAGCATTTTTCAGCGTTTGACGACGAACATAGTGTGGCGGCACAAGATGGCTTTGCCCACGGCTTACTTGAATGAAGAAACCATGTACGTTGTTGTAGCCAACTTTTAGCGTGTCGATGCCATGACGTTCACGCTCTTCTTGCTCAAGCTTATCAAGAAATTCAGTTGCGCCTGCTGCAAGGTCGCGCCATTCGTCTAACTCGGCATTGTAGCCTTCTGCAATCACACCACCGTCACGGATAACCACCGGTGGGTTCTCTTTGATTGCACGTTCAAGCAGCTCAGAAACCTCATCCACAGGAGAAGCATATTGAGCAAGTTGAGTTAGGTATGGGTGCTTCAGTTGCGTCAGTGTTTCAGCAAGCTCTGGCAAATATTCCATTGCTTGGCGAAGACGCGCCATATCGCGAGGGCGAGCAGAGCGAAGTGCTAATCGAGCGAGAATACGTTCGATATCACCAATCTGTTTTAAGGTTGGCTGTAGTTCTGTGAATAGAGCCAAATCTTTCATTTCACCAATTGCATCTAAGCGCTGATCGAGTGCAGATATATTGCGCATTGGTTGATGTAACCAACGCTTAAGCATACGGCTACCCATTGCTGTCGCAGTGTGATCAAGTACTTCGGCAAGGGTGTTATCAGTACCACCCCCAAGATTTTGCGTGATCTCCAAATTACGACGAGTTGCAGCATCAAGGATCACCGAGTGATCTTGTTTATCCATAGTGAGTGAACGGATATGAGGGAGGGCAGTACGTTGGGTATCTTTCACGTATTGGATCAAACAACCAGCCGCACATAGACCCAGTTTCGCGCTTTCTACGCCAAAGCCAACCAGATCGCGAGTACCAAACTGCTTATTCAATTGCTGCTTAGCGGTGTCTAATTCAAATTCCCATACAGGGCGGCGGCGGTTGCCATTACGGCTTGCCATTAAATCGACGGGTTCGAAATCTTCAGGGAACAGCAGCTCACGCGGAGAGGTTCTTTGTAGCTCAGCGGCCATCGCTTCTTCTGTTTCTGGCTCGCAAAGTTGGAATCGGCCAGAGGTAATATCAAGTGTCGCATAACCGAATTTACCGTTGTGGTGATAAATGGCTGCAATTAGGTTATCAACGCGTTCAGAAAGCAAGGCTTCGTCGGTTACGGTACCCGGTGTCACGATACGCACTACTGCACGCTCAACAGGGCCTTTTGAAAGTGCTGGATTACCAATCTGTTCACAAATTGCTACGGACTCACCAAGTTGCACTAACTTTGCAAGGTATCCTTCAACCGCATGGTATGGAACACCTGCCATCGGAATCGGTTCACCATTTGATGAGCCACGCTTAGTCAGTGAAATATCGAGGAGTTGAGAGGCTTTTTTAGCGTCATCGTAGAAAAGCTCGTAGAAATCGCCCATGCGGTAGAACAGCAGAATTTCTGGGTTTTCTGCTTTCAGTTTTAGATACTGCTGCATCATAGGTGTATGCACTGCTTTTATGTCTTTGTTTTTAGTGGTTTCTTTTTGCATTAAGTTACTTTAAATCAATAAGTTATGAATTTCTGGGATCTTCAACAAGTCCCACTAAGTATCAAAGGATTTCACTACAGCGCGATCATTAGTGTAGGTAAAAGTGTAGTTTTTTTATTTCCTATACTAGATAATACAATCGCCGCACAATATTGCGATAAGGGACCCCGATAAATGGCTGATAAGAAGAATATCAAATCTATAACGAATAAGACAATTGAGGCGCTAACGGCTAAGAAAGGTGTCTTGTCTGATACTGGAGAAAACCGAGGGCTAAGAATAGCCTGTGGAAAGACGGGCAGGAAAACTTTTACCTATCGCTATAGAAGCCCAGAGTCAGGTGGTAAACTTGTACAGATTAAGCTAGGTACCTTTCCTGATATGTCACTTGAGCAAGCTCGCATTAAGCTTCGCGAAATGAAAGCCATAAGAGAGCGGGGAATATGTCCAAAGGCTGACTTAGAAAGGCAAGAACAAGAGCGGCGTAAGTTATTAAAGACTGAGCGTGTTAATAGCATTACTCTCAAAGATGTGATCGATCATTATTTAGAAAATTATATTCAAGACAGATTTACTTCTTCTGGTGGAGTGATCTCAGGAGCTCGTAAGGCAAAAGGACAAAAAGAAGTTAGACGAACCTTGTATGTTGATATTGTCGCTCTTCTTGGAGATAGATCTGTTATGGAAGTCGGCAAAAGTGACATCACGTATTTAATTCAAGGGATCATTGATAGAGGTGCGCCAGTACAAGCAGGCTCTGTGTTACGAGAGCTATCCAGTGCCTATGAGTATGCTATTGGTATGGATTATCTCCCTGAAAACTTTGTCAATCCAGCGCTGTTGGCTATTAATAAGTTTAAGAAGAGTAAGGTTAAGCTGACTAATAATAAAGGTAAGAGAGTGTTAGACCATTCTGAGTTATCTAGATTTATCAAATGGTTGCCGAATTCGAGTTTTTCTAAAAACATAAGAGGTATTCTCCGAATGACGCTGTGGACAGGCTGTCGTACTGGAGAGGTTTGCGACTTAGAGTGGCAGCAGATTGATTTTGATAAGAACACCATTTATTTAACTGAAACAAAAAATGGTAACTCTCGTTATGTTCAGCTGCCTTCTCAAGCTGTTCAGTGGTTACGTAAGTGGAAAGAGGTTAAATCATACCCTCAATCTATCTATGTTTTTTCTACTTCTAAAGGAGGTTCTCACGTAGTTCAAAAACAACTAACTCAGTATACGTGGCGAATGCGTAGAGATGGATTAATGATTGATATGCCGCTTTGGACTCCTCACGATTTACGACGAACAGTACGAACGGAATTAGCACGTATGGGGTGCCCTACGGGAGTTGCTGAAGCAGTATTGGGGCATAGTGTTAAAGGCATTGAGGGAACATATAATTTGCACCGCTATGAGGCTGAGTGTCGAGAGTGGCTACAGCGCTGGGCTGATGAGTTAGACTCGATAGTAAACGTTAAGACTAATATTGTTCAGTTTCCCGAAGTGGTATAATGTCGTAGGGTAAAGAGGGAGATGCCCATATTTCTCCCTTTACCGCTATAAGTTTTAACCTTGAGGGCTGCTCTGCTCGTTGCCATTTTCATCTGACATTTAAATGGTTAATCTTCTCTTGTCTTTTTCAGACTCTTATATTCTTGCCTGATTATTCTATTGAGAGCTTGTTTGATTTTTGATGGATACTTTGATTCAGTGATACCGATAAGCATGTCCCATTGCTTTTGAGAAAAGGTTAGAGTGAAGTCTTTGCACTCACTCTTGTCTAAGGAATACTTATCTCCTATCAGTTTGAACCGATCTTCAAACTCTTCTTTCGTCGTCGTCGTATAGAGGATGTCAAGAAATGAGATTATGCAGTATTGCCTAATGGTAGGGTCTTCAACTGGCGGATAAAATCGAAGGATACTGTATTGTTTAATCAGTCTTTCGTAGGTTTTGTTAATCAGCTCACTACTATCATTTTTCATAATGCCTCGGGATGCAGGCACTTTGCTATAACATTGCTGATAGAGTCGCTTAGCTTGCGTGATGAAACGTATGTTTTCATAACGATATGCTTCTTTTGTAAAAGCAACAGTATGGAAGTGATCAATCATTTTTTCTATAGCATGAGGGTCATTTACCGGGTCATAGTGTTCTATTGGCCTTAAGGCTTCTATGTATGGTTCATACTCCTTTTGGATCTTAGTTATTTCTTCTTTATCTTCTAATATAACTTTGTCGACTAGCTGATCAACCAGCTCAGGATCGCAGTTTTTTCCTTCACGCTTCCTATCTCTAACAATTCTTTTTCGTTTAATATCGCGCAGCTTACTTTCCCGTGTTTGGTGTCCAATAGAGTTAAATTTAGGCCAAAAAACCTGACCTATATAAATCTTTGAATAACGATTGTTTGTTATCAATATGTTGCTTTTTATAGATAGTTTAATTAGTGAGTAAAGAAAAAAATCCGCCCTTGTACTGTTGAGCCAAGATATATAGAAATTTGGAATTATGCATTTTTTTGCTATGTAGAGTAGGTCATTCAAGAGTGTTTGTAGCTGCTCCTTCACATCAAGACTGAAACTTCCGTTCTCTAACACTTCTGTTTCAATGTGTAGTTTTTCAGCAACAATTTCAGTGAAGTGATGCTTGAGACCGCGCTGTTGCATAACAGATAAGTCATAGCCATTTAATAGATGATTGTTTTGTTTGAAGTATATGTAGCTTATGTAAAAGCGAAGCTGAGTGTTATCAGCCGTATCTCGCACAAGGGTAAATCGATAGCTAGGACCTTTCATAAGTCATGCACTCTCGTAGGCATTTTCGAAAGAAATACATTATATTTTTCAGTTGAAAATTACAAATTATAGACAAGAAAAATCGAAATATTTCGGCAAGAATTTTCATTATTTTAGCTATAGTGGGCCTTATAGATGATCGCCATACTATGAAAACTGTTTTAAGAAGTTTTACATTGTGATGTTTTTGTATTGCAATAATCTATTGTTATTTCTTCTATGAAAAAATTTGTTTGAACGTGCAACTGAGAAGTGCTGTCTTGCAAAAATTAGTGCTGCTTTCTTTTGGTATAAACTCAAACGTTAGGGGAGCACGTCATCCAACTTCTCAAATAAAAACATGAAATAGAGATGATAAGAGTGAATCAGTTTGATTAGTTGATGAAGGAGCGTTATTTGAGATAACCCGGAGTGTTAAATGAGCCTATCACCTTTGTTTGTATTCAGTTGCCATCATGTAACTTGAAAGCGAAGGGGTATTTCATTCCTATAAAAATGCACCATCAGTTGTTGATTATTTGTATGCTTGTTGTTGGTTTGAATAGTGTGAAAGCCTAATTGAAACGCTTTAAACCTTGAGCGGGGGAAGAAGGATATGTCTGTCTGGTTAGTATTATTACGTTAATAACTAAACATCTACCTATACCTATACCTATACCTATCATCACATATCCCTGAGTCACACCAAGTGACTCACTGTACACAATTAAAAATAACGACACAGACCTATCTATGAACTTAAACACAGGAGTAGATAGGAATGAATGTACGTTCTCGCAAAAACAAAAACCTCAGACTCACCACCAAGCCAACCTTTTTGGGTAGACCTATCCAGACCGAGCACGGTCCACTCTACATCGACTACTTAGAAAAAATGTACGATACGGTTGATCTTGCATTAGACGAGTATCCTAGGCTAATGGCTGTTCGTGTGGATTTGAGGTTTCCTAAGCTAAGGAAAAACGAAAAGAGCGGTAATGTGATGACTGACTTTCTACGCTCATTACAGTCGCAGATTGATCACTCAGGCAAACGAAAGAAAAGAGAAGGGAGTAGGGTGCATCCCTGCAAGGTTAGAATTGCTTGGGTGAGAGAACGTTCTAGCTCGATAAACGACCACTATCACCTAGTGCTCATGTTCAACAAAGATAGATTTAACTGGTTAGGGAAAACTCAAGCGCAACAGGAGAACTTAGGCTCTTTTATCGTAGAGGCATGGGCTAGGGTCGCTGGTGTCGATTACGAAGAAGCCAATGGACTGGTTCATTTCTCAAAGAGAAAGAATAGCGACAGCGTGGTCATTCACCGCTTGAATAGTAACTCAGAAGACTTTGACGATGCGTTTGACGAGTTCTTCAAACACATTAGCTATTTAGCAAAAGAGCGCACTAAGCACTTTGGTAGCGGTAGGCGCAATTTCGGCCATAGCCACAAGTAGCTAAAAAATTACGGTAGTGACAGTTCCTGTGGGAATCACAATAAACCACAGGAACTAGAATGCCAAATCACATCAGCGTTGCTCACAACCGCTTAGTCACTATCACTCATGACCGAACGTTTAATGGGAAACCACTCTACTACCATGAGGCTGGTCTTGTCTTTGAATACCTAGAGGGCATCGAGCGAGTGCTGACTGAGGCGTTATGCCAATACCCTAAGCTTTGTGTCGCTCACTTTACTGTACGCCTACCGAGTGATTTCGATGGAGACCATTCTGAGGTCTTCAGTCGTTTCTTTCGCACTTTGGAGTTGGAAACCAATGAGTTGTGTCTAATGAAGTACAGGCGTAGACCTCACCAATATCATCAAACGGTCATACGCTATGTTTGGTCCAAGGCGTGTGAGTCCACCAACCAATACCACCTTGCCTTGTTCTTTGATAAACGGCTGTATCTTTGTTTAGGCAAAAGTAGATGCGGGAGGAGTCGTTACTTGTCCAGAATCAGAAAAGCATGGGATAGAGCGGTCGAAACCGACTATGGTAGAAAATGCTCAGGACTGGCGTATTCTCCATCTGATGACGTGTACGAACTTCTGAAAGGGGATGAAGCGTTTCCATTGCAGTTAGATGAGGTTTTCTATCGGATAAGCCGTCTCGCTAAGCCCACCACCAAACACGACGATAACCGTAGTACGAGTTTTGGTTGCAGTCGTCGATAACCTAAAAAATTACACCACAAGCAGTACTTATGTCATTCAACTAGCCATAGGTACTGTCTCATGCCCCACACTCCCCATACACCAGCAATAACCCATTCCACCACCTTTAACGATTATCCCGTGATCTACAGTGAGCACGGGCTGTATGAATCCGCCCTTACGAGTATGACCAACCTCTTTGAACAGGCACTAGAGCAGTTTGAGTTCACGTTAGTCATGCATTTGGGGCTATACCTTCCTAAAGACCACCCAGACACCGATTTAACCATCATCAATGACTACATCCACCAGCTTAAAAAGAAACTAAATACAGACTCACTCTATTACTCGTGGCGTAAGCGAGCCGATAAATCCCCCTCACACAATTACCAAGCCATACTCTTGCTTGATTACAACCAGTACTTTGGCTCCGCTATCTGTTGGGATAAACGTAATCAATTAGCCAACCACCTTAAAGAGGCATGGCAAGAGGCTGTACAGAGCCACTACGAAGGCAAAGAGCGTTCATTGGTGTTATTTAACGATAGAGGTAACTACGGCTTAGGGACGCGCTGCAAGAGCAAAAGTAGCGTAGTAAAGAACAGTGTATTTCACCGCATGAGCCGTCTAGCTGAGGCATGGGAAGAAGAGCATTACTGTTTTGGCTCTAGCGAGGATTAACCCCACCGCACTTTTTTACAGCGGTGGCTTATCTCATGGGTATATACAAAATACAGGAGACCATTCCCAATGAGATTTCTAAAGTTAAAAGAAGTGATGGAGAAAACGGCTTTAAGTCGTTCAGCGATTTACCGAAAAATGAATAACGGTAACTTTCCATTATCAGTCAATCTTGGAGATAGAGCCGTTGCTTGGGTTGATGGTGAGATTGATGATTGGATGGAATCATGCTTGGGATTACGAGAGATCCAATAATAATCCAAGTAGCAGAAAATATACTGACCACATCAACAGGGAGCCATTGAGGGCTCCCTTTTCAATTAGAGAGAGAAATAAAATGAGTTTTTCAATTTACGTAGATGGTGCAGCACCAAACAATCAACACGGATGCACACAGGGTGGAATTGGTATCGCAGCTTTTAATGAGCACGGTGAACTAGAGTATCAAGATAGCATCACTATCAGACGTAGTACCACCAATGCCGAATTAGAGCTAATGGCCTTAATCGAAGGTCTAGAGTACGCACAGGATGGCGATGTCATCTACTCAGACAGTGACTTTTGTGTGAAGGGTTATAACGGTTGGTTAGATAGCTGGAAAGAGAAAGGTTGGCGTAAGTCAGGCAAGAAGCCAGTAAAGAACCGTCATCTATGGCAACAAATCGACGAATTACGTTCTAAGAAATACGTAGAGGTGAGAAAGGTCAAAGCCCATTCAGGAGATAAAGGTAACGACATGGCAGACTTGTTAGCCGTTGAAGCGGCAGAGGCTGATTAAGACTATGTGCACAGTTTGTTAGCAGACCGCTAGCAGGCTGTGCGGTCGTATTCTTGCTTTATCCCTATAATGGTAATTCGTCCTTAGGGTAGCGTTAAGCGTTTTTATAGATAATATATACCTGAAGATTAATCGGTGTAGCGTTGGTTGCTAATATTGAATGTGACTGGGATTGATCTGCCTCTACGTGTTTGTTGAATTAGTTGGTTTGGTGGCAGATGAAAAATAGAGCCTTCCTTTATTAATTAAAAGGTGAACTATTCACATTAAAGAGAACGTTATTACTTCGGGTTTGTTACCTGATAATAGCGACATGATCCCAACTGTGTGAGTGAACCATGAATCCATTAGACTACACCTTCTATACTTTAAACGCGAAACAGTACTTACCGGAACCACCTCAAACGATGACAGTGATACAAGCTCAAAGCCGTCCTCGTTTGTCTGGTATAGTTTTCTTGGTGGGATTCATAGTCGGCCAGATAGTCCATATCTATTAATCTCGGCCTGCGAGATCATAAACACACTATTTTATGTTATGTCGCCAAGTCACAGAGTGAGCCGTCGTTTCTAATGAAGATAATTTTGAGGTTGACATGGTAGGTTCTCAGTTGTTGTCCACGAGTCATCTACAACGCTTAAAGCAACTCGAGAAACATTTTTCTTGCAATGAAACTTATGATGTCGATATCGTCACCCTTGCTGAAATTCTGGTCTGTTCAGAAAGGTACGTGAGTAAGCTAATGGCTGCTTTCGAGAGTTTTGGGCTTATCCATTGGGCTTCGGGTCAGGGACGTGGCCACCGCTCTAAACTGACACTACTCAAGAGTTTTGAGGCCTCACTGCTGACTCAGCTAGAGCAGATGGCTCGGTCTGGCAGAATGAATCAGGCATTTCGGCTAGCCACTCAATTTGGCGAAGTCCGCCTATTTCAAGATCACATACCTCTCTGGTTAGGGGACGCACAACAGGAACTGAAAAAGCAGAACACTTTAATGTATTTAGTGCCATATATGCTGCCTGAATGGCGTCCACATTTGGCACAGTCCGCTCGTTCTATTTTATTGATCGAAAGTGTGTTCGACACCTTAGTCCGCTATGACCACGTTCAAAATGATATTGTGCCTCACATCGCACACCAATTTCATTTCAGCGACAAGCAAATCCGTCTTCGCATCCGCAATGACATCATGATGCACAATGGAGAAGCGCTGACACCGGAGCTGGTCAAAAAAAATATCGAGATGCGTCTCAACACGCCGCACCCATATCAAATTCTATTTCGCCATGTCGAGCGAATTGACATAGATAAGCAGTGGGTCATTTTCTCTATGCGTCAATCTGACCCCGTTTTGCTTCATTTATTAGCCGATTCGCACAGTGCGATTTTTGATTATCAGGCATCAAAACCTATCGGGTGTGGAGCATATCGGGTCGAAAGTCTGGAAAAGCAGTATTGGAGTTTGGTTCGTAATAACCACTATTTTGGCTTTGGTGGCCATATTGAACGAGTAGAGTTTTGGTGTAGCGATGCCCAACCTCAAACGCCTATGCACGTGGCAGAACTGCTCTATTGCGAATCTCAACCCACTCAGCCACAAAAAGTCGATCGCAGTGGGTGTACTGTTTTGCAGTTTCATCATCATGCAAACGCCTTGTCCGCTCAAGAAAGAGCTTGGCTTGTTCATCATAGTCGGCGCTTTACACTCGATAGCCAAAAAAGAGCAGCGAATAGCGTGATGGATTGCAATCAAGATAAGGGGTTTCACTTGTTCAATCACGACATGAAACTGCCCTCTCGTCCGGTGGTCATTGAAGTGATAGACAGTCATATGAGGGAGTTGCAACCTTTGCTTGATGCGTTGTCTCAAAAAGGGGTTATTTGGCAGGTGTGTCTTCAAGGACAATCTCAAGATGTGGCTGTTGATGTCTCCTACGACTGTTACGTATTTGGCGACGACCTGACGTTCCAGTATTACGAGTGGTTACTTTGTGGCAATGTGCTTAGTCTATGTTTGCCTGAACGAGGAAAACAAAGCCTATTAACCTTTATTGATATGCTCATGCAGGAAAGTAACGATAGTGAGGAGTTTCTGCACAAGCTGTATCGAGCAGAGGATTGGCTTATCCAGAACTATTATTACTGTCCTCTGTGGCGCAATCATTTCACCGTCACTCGCGCGGACAATTTGTATGGCACCGAAACCAACAATATGGGTGTCATGTCTTTGGTCAATATGTGGTTGGAGTAATCGCGGGTATGGTAGTGTATCTGTAGCGATATGATTTGCAGTGTTAAACGAAAAATTAAGGATAAAAAATGGACTTTAACCTTTGGCTCGGCTTTGTCGTGGCATCGCTCATTCTTACCGCGACACCAGGGCCTAGTATATTTTTAGGTATTGCACATGCTCTGAGATATGGGCACAAACGCGTGCTATATACCGCCCTTGGCGACATCTCAGCTAACTTTATCCAAATGGTGTTAGTCGCCTTGGGTTTAGGTGTCATCCTTGCCAATTCGGTAGTGGCATTTACTGTCATCAAAGTCTTTGGTGTGATCACCTTGGTTTACATGGGGCTAAAAATGCTCCTCGCTAAACCGGCGCAAGTTGAGCACTTAAACCTCAACGACTCAGATTTACAGGCCTCAAACAAAAAGTTGTTTTACTCTGGCTTTTTAGTCGCGGCTGGCAATCCCAAAGCCATCCTATTCTTCTCGGCGTTTTTTCCGCAATTCATCAACCCCGACTTACCCGTATTCCCTCAACTATTAGTGATGTGCCCAACCATGGCATTGCTTGATTTCAGCTTAGTGATGTTTTATGCGTTTTCGGCCAGGCGGATTGTTGATGCGAGCCGACTATCTCTTACCGCTGTGACCAGAGGAAGTGGTGCTTTACTGCTGGGAGCCGCAGGTATTCTAGCAGTTAAAGAACCCACTTAATCTCGACTAAGAACCGCGATCAAGATCGAACATACTGTGCAAAGCACAACCCTTACACCTATTTAGCAACTCTTGGAGTAAAACACCTATGATCACTTTTTACGAACTGTGTGGGGACGATGGCTTAAAATTCAGTCCTTATTGTTGGCGAACGAAAATGTGCTTGATACACAAAAATATCGCGTTTGACACCTCAGACCTCTCTTTTGTCGACATTCAGGCTCAGTTTAAGGCGCAGTTTTCTACGCTCCCCGCCATCAAAGATGGTGAAACAGTGCTCTCTGATTCGTTTAACATCGCTGATTATCTCGAGGCCCACTACCCTGAATCACCTTCATTATTTGGCGGTGAAAAAGGGCGTTTAATGGCACTTTTTTTCCATGAGTGGGCAGCATCATTACATTCGGACATCGCCAAAATCGCCATCTTCGACATTTACTGCAAGCTAAAAGAGCGCGATAAAGATTACTTTCGTTCCTCTAGAGAGAAACACTTTCAGGACAGCTTAGAAAATGTACAAAGCAACAACCAAGAGTTAGCAAAGGCCGACTTACTCAAAAAAATGAGAGTACTGGAATCTTATTTAGCTAAGACGCGATATTTATCGGGCGATACGCCCATGTATTCAGACTATATCGTCTATGGAACCTTGAAGTGGCTGCTGTCTACGAGTAACGCTTTTACGGAGGAAATGCTGACTAGCCATGTTTTGAATTGGTATGACAGCCTAGATAGGATTGGCACTGGAAACTAAACATGCTTTAAGACAACGATGGAAATGTGAATGCATCGCATAGTTTGCGTTTAAATTTATCGGGTGTTACATATTAATTTGTTACGATTTGTTTCCGCACATTGCCTCCAATATGCAACGTATGGGGTAAGTGTTTATTTCAAAAAGTACTAGAGGGTATCGTATTATGATAACTAAAGTTGTTCCTCTGATGTTGTTAGTTTCGTGTTCAAGCTTTGCATCAAGTGAGATTGTCGATAATTTTTCTCATATAGGATTTGGTTATAAAGGAGCTAGTTTTAAGTCAGGAGCGTTAAAACCTTACCTTAACGATAAGTATGACAATACAGAGAATAAGACGATGGGAGGGTTATACTTAGATGTCAGCGCTCAAGTTTTCGACTATGTATTCATCGAAGGAAAAGCAGATTTTCTCACTCGATTTAGTTCGGAGGTAGATAGTTGGCAAGCCGGCGGAGGACTCATTGGGCGTTTGGGAGGGGCAATGGCAAGCTCTTTATCCTGTGGAGCAGTAAACTATCGTGCAGATAGTGATTACAGTTCACCATATTCCGAGCGTGGAACATACTGTCAAGCGATGGTTAGAAAACAAATAGCTAATCATTGGCTGATGGGTGTCTCCTATCAGCATGACTTCTTGGATTTAGCAAGAGATGAGTTTAAATGGAATAATGTCTTTCAATTCGGCTCAGTGTTTGGTTTAGTTGCAAATTTAGAATATGCAGAGCGTGAGAAAGCAGAAGTGAGCTATGAGCTTGGGTTGCAGTTTTCATTTTAACGTATGCGCTTCGCAATAATTGACGCGTTATGGATGTGAATATTGGGGCTATAGTAAGCTAGACTTAGCCACTACTTGAAAATCATCTCTATATAAAATCGTACCTATATCCGAATCTTGTAATACTGAGACCTTGGTATCATACTCCTCTAATATGTACTTTAACTCGTACATGAACGATATGTATTGGGTACTAGAGTCTAAAAACCAAGAAATTGCATTTCGTGGCCATGATTTTTCTTCAAATGGTGGACAGGGTAAAGAGGAATTAAGTTGAGAAAATATTTCTTCGATATGTTCTCTATGATACTCATGAAGTATTAACTCTTCCTCGAGCATTATTCTCGCCTGTGTAATGATGCCATGAGTATGCTGCAAATGCTTTTCCTCATTTCTACTAGCAATAAATCTAATGTACATAACCTTGCTACTTGTTTGGTTAGTTGATGCCTAAATTGAGATGAGGCGGATAGCGTTCTAGAAATTGTAACATAATTTATGGGAGGCAATACACGCATGAGAACAAGAATAGATGAAGCCATCTTGCTAAGAAAGAATGGGGATTATAAAGAGTCTCGACGGTTATTACGCACGGTGTTAGCTAGTTCTTCCTATGCTGCTTCCGCGCATTTGAATATTGCTTGGTCCTACGATAACGAAGGCAAGGAACAACAAGCTATAGAACATTACCGGTTAGCATTAAAGGGCCCGCTTTCACCGAACGAGCGATTTGATGCATTGTTTGGTTTAGCGAGTACTTACAGAAGCCTCGGTTGTTATGAAGATGCGCTGGATTACTTTCAACAAACGATTACCGAGTTCCCAAATAATTTAGAAGCTCAGCCTTTTTATGCGATGTGTTTATATAACTTAGGCAGACATAAGGAGGCAACCGCTTTGCTTCTTAATTTGTTGGTATCGACAACTGACAATCAGTCAATAAGAGAATACCAAAGGGCAATACTGCTGTATGCAGAAGATCTTGATAAAAAGTGGTAAATATTGCGTTCCTACGTATATTTATTCGTCTAACAGTGGAGTAGACACAATAGCGTGGTTCTAGTGATGAATTCTAAGGTTTTGGAGCTCGATAACTGATTAAGCTGACAAGGAGCGATGAATGAGAATACAGAGACGATGTGCTGATATTCAAAGTGAGTTTAATAATGACCACTCGTAAGATTACTCATTTTGTTGTGGGAGGCGCATCTGCTGGCATTTTGAATTATCTTCTTGCACCAGATGAAAAGAAGCGGGTGGTAGAGCTGTGTGACCCGTTGGCTTATGGCCCTCTAATGAATTATGGTACTGTGCAGGGAGGTGCTCTACGTAGCAATTGGTTTAGGAGGGTATGTAGTCTTATTAATGAGCCAGATTTATGGCCATGGTTATCCGACCATATAGGACTGCCCATATTGCAGAGCTATCAGGATCTCGAACGCGATGGCGATTATGTTGTTTGGGTTGGTCAGTCAGTGGATGAGCAATTAATGTTGCGATTACTGTGCTCAGTATTGCCGGAACACAGTTTATTTTTAGCCGATGTAACGACAGGTCAGTTGGATAAAGGCACCATACCAATCGTTGGAGCCTGTTCAACTAAAGAGCTTACCTCCGTCATTCCGGTGCCTATTGATATCTTTCAGCAAGCTAAATTAGCAAAAGAATGGGATAGTATTCTTGTGTGCAGGAATATGGTTCGAACTTGGAACGGTTCCGCAATTGTATCCCATGATGAGACGTTTTTTGATGAGGCACTTCTTTCCGCGATTGGGTCACGAGTTTGTGTTGCAGCAGAAGCCATTGGCCGTGTACTTGGCGATTATGTAGGGCAAGTCGGTGATACTTTTCTTTGTTATAGATTGCGTGTTTTGATATTGAAAGGAATAGTGTGTGCGGTTGGTGAAGGGCCTTTATTTAGAAGTCAGTTGAGTCTGGCGTTATGACATGAGAGGTTTGAACTCTTCGAGAAAACATAATAGGGTGAGAAAAGGAAATGGAAACATAATTGCTAGGAGGCACACTTTGCCTATAGAGTGCCCGTTTAGTGTATGGCTAAAGAAAATATAATTTCGCATACTCACCATCCGTAGTGTCGGACATCAATGATGCGAACGTTTGGCGTTTGGATAGTCGAGCTATGGGAGGTATGAGCCATTACACGCTATAGCATAGTTTTGATTATGAAAATTACCAATGGCAGTGTTTATATAGGGACTCAACACATTTCATTGACCTGAGTTGGGCCTCATCAATATCAGCCTGGCTTAAGTCATCAAAGATTATTCCTTTCATATTTTTAATATCTTTTCCGTTGTATTGACTGATGTTTAACCACATATAGCTTGTGATATCATTTTTAGGTACCATTTTCCCCTGATAGTAAATAACAGCAAGCTTATATTGTGCGTCTTGCTGTCCATTCCTTGAGGCTAAGTTAAACCAATGTAGAGAATACTTGTCATTTTGTAGGACACCTTCACCTAGTTCATACATTTGACCAATGTAGAACTGTGCATCTTTATTGCCTTTCTTTGCTGATTGTAAGAACCAATGTGCTGATTTTTTTAGATCTTTGCTAATGCCATCGCCACGGTAGTACATTAAACCCAAATAAAACTGCGCTTTATTTTCGTCATTTTCTGCTGCTAACTTAAAATACGTAAATGCATCCTCGTATTGTTGAAGAGAATAAAGGTAGATTCTCCCAGCACTATATTGAGCGTCTACAAAACCTTGGTTTGCTGACTTAACGTACCAATCTAAAGCTTTCGCGACACTTTTTTCAACACCCAGTCCTTTACTATACATCCAGCCTATCGAGTACTGTGCTTGAGCATCTCCGTTCTCAGCTAAGGGTAGCCATTCTGCATAAGCAGCCTTATATTTCTTCTGGCTAAGCGCGATGTATCCTTTTTCATAGGCTTCATCAGAGTTTAGAGTTTGTTCATTTGTGATATTGGTAGTACCACTCGTACAGGCGCTTAAAATAAGAAGAGGAATGAAAATTAAATAGCGAAGCATGATTTATTGACTGCATGATGAAAATTTAAACGTAAGTATATCAGTGGTGGTTACTAAAAACATGATGTTAATCAGATGATTAATAAGTACTATTTGAATTAAGTGAAATTGCCAGCTAATGGGAATAGTATTGTTGAGAGGTATTTAGATAAGAAGCTATGTCTAGAAGCAAAAAAAGAATGGGGAGCGTAATTGCTCCCCATTGTCGTTTTTTACCGTTGCTGGTGGTATTACTTTTCTGTGATCGCTTCACAACCTTTAGGAACCGTAACTGACGATACCTGTTTACCTGCGATTAGGGCTGCTTTCACATCTAGCTTGTATTGAGTGCATTTACCTACACTGACGTTAACCGATCCCGTTCCTACCGATGGATTACCTCCAAGCGATCCACCTCCTTGAGCTAAAACAAAAGGTGATGCTAGGGTAGTCAGTAGAACAAGTGTGTTTGTTGTGATGTTTTTCATTGTCGATCCTTATTGGTAGTTATAAATAGATGAGTTGTTTTGCTTTCGGTTTAGAAGGTGTAAACAAAGGTGCCAGCCGTTGAGGTGACTTCAATTTCTTTCACGTTATCGACGGTGCAGTTGTTGCTGTATCCCGTGTAGGTTTCACCGAACTTCAATGAAACGTTTCTAGATAGCTCTGAGGCCGTACCAGCAGGAATACGACAATTACCTCGGTTAATTACAACGTCGGTGATGACGGTGTTATCGGTAATCGCTTGTAGGTCAAAGGCTAAACTTCCCCAATGAGAGTTGGTGGAGATCGATACTTCTATATCCGCAACGGCTTCAGGAGATTCTTCCTGCTCAGTGCATCCTGTTGCTCCAATAAACAGGGCCATCGTGACTGCGTATCGAACCGATTGGTTTAGTCGATGTTTTAGTTTGGTCATGGGTTTACTCTCCTCATTGGTGAGTGAAATTCTGGGTAGCCTGCTCCTTCGTGAGTCAGCATGAACTGCTCAACCTTGAAGTCAGAGGGGTAGGTAAATGAAAATGTTGATACGCTGGCCTCATCAATGAGTGGTAAGGCAACGGTGTGTATTGGATGTTGGCCGGATAGCCGAAAGAGCAGCAAGAGCGCGTCGCACTGAACCGAGAGCCCCAGTGGTTCAATGAGCGTATGCTCCTGCTGCAAAGCTTGGCTAGAGACCTTTAGCATTCGATTGTTAAGTAATGCTTCATGGACTGACCCTAAGACTTGTTGCTGCTTGTTACTCCAGCTTCTCGTATTAGGTAGATTGAGGTGTACTTTGCTTAGCCAAAGTTGTTCTTTTGAAATGGCTGAAGCCTTATCCTGTAAGGGGTTGTCTCTCTCCGAGGCCCGACCCTGTCCATAATTCAGTGCATCAGGAATAAGCGGTTGTAAGTACTTGTTGGTTAGTTGCCAATAGAGCATGTCTTGCTTATTTAGCTTCAGTAATTGCTCGGATGTTTTTCGGTAAACATGGGGCATGCTCATCGAATCGCACTCCACGTTAAACACCTCCACAATGACTTCATCGAGGTAGCGTTTGATACTGCGCGTGGTGCGGTGGATATCGATTAGGGCTAACTGCTGCTGCAACTCCCTAACGGTGATCCATCGATGTTGAGGAATAAGCATCAGCGTGTGCAGCAAAGCAGATAAGCCTTCAATGCTGGTTTTATTGCTCATGACTACTCTCTCAATACATAGCGCTCCACACTGGAGTCGGACATTTAATGTCGGGAGAATAGAGGTGGGTTCGACACATAATGTCCAACGGTTAAAGCGCCATCAATCGGCTTAGTGAAAGCGTGAGTCGATTAACATTATCGATGGTTGTTTTTATCTCTCAGCTCTGAGATGGCTACCAGCAACCCAATCAGCAGTACCACCAGAAAGCCTAAGGTCGTTAGGGTTCCAATGGCACCAAAGAAAGGGGAAAGAGAAAGTAACGTGATGAGGGCAGAGATAAGTTTGATGGTTTGTAGAAGAAGGGAAGTCATGAGTTATTGCGGGGTAAGGGTAATGTCGTCGAATACCTCCATCTCAACGTATGCGAGAAAATTACTCTCCCACAATTTATACAGCTCGATAGCCTCACGGTTATCTTTCATTGAAAACCAGCCGTGGTAGCTGGCAAAACATTGACGAGCGCGAAAGTCAAAATCTAAATTCCGCTCAAGCTCAGGGTAGTAGTTCCCCATATAAGCAAAGTCTGTGATGTACTCAACACACCATTCTCCTGTTGAAGACTGGCAAATAGACATTTCGACAGGGTGAAAGCCACCAGCATCAGCACTGTAACTTTTATCACGAAAGTTAAAGACCACATGACGGCTGGTGGAGAGCGTTTCATTGTTAAGCAAATGAGCTGAGTAACGCTCATTAAGCAAGGTATACAGCTTCTTAGAAACTGGTAGGGGTAATGACGTAAAGGCTAATTGGGACATCGACAGTCCTCCTTGTTTAGGGATAAATCAGAAAGTAGGTAGGGGATTAGTTAAACGAGCTGACTAGCGAGAGTTGCACGCTATCAAAGACGTTACGGGTTAGGTGGCGAGTTAATGCGTTCATCCAAGCGGTGAGCACTTCTTGCACTTCTGGATAAGATAAATCCGTGGTTCCTGTATCGGGTTGATAGAACCAACGATTAGCAAGATGAAAGTACAGCTCTGGCTCTACTGAAGTACTGTTGTCATTAGGGTAAGAAAAGCTCGCAAAGAACACGATAAGCCAAGGCTCTGAGATTGACTCTCGTTTGAGCTGTATCTCTATAGGGTGCAGTCCTTGACGATGGCGGTAGTAACTCATTTGACGGCAGTTCAGTACCAGTCGCTCAGCATGCTCAGGTAGTGTGTGACCTGCTAGAAGGCTCTCTAATGACGAGAGCAGTGCATCATTGATGCTGATGTCACCATAGTATTGTTCAATCATAACCAGCCTCGCTCAGCAAATGAGGTGCAGGTTTCGCCCGTCACGATATGATCCAATACGCGCACATCCACCAGCGCTAAGGCGTCTTTGAGTCTTTCTGTTATACGTCTATCCGCTTGTGAGGGGGTAGAGTCACCTGAAGGGTGGTTGTGAGCCATGATCACTGCTGCTGCATTCACTTCCAACACAGCTTTTACTACTTCTCTTGGGTAGACACTGGCGGCATCGACGGTGCCATGAAAGAGCTCTTTAAACTCAATCAGTCGGTTTTGGTTATCCAGTAGCAGTAAAGCAAATACTTCACGTTCATAGCTGCCGAGTTTGCAGCGTACATACTCTTTGGTCGTATCTGGGCTAATTAAGGCATCACCACGCACGTAGCGTGTGGCGAGTATCTCAGCGGCATGCTCTAGGATTTCATTCTCCTGATAGCGCTGTTGTTTTTTGTAATCAGAATTTTGGGTAGTTGCCATTACGGGCTCCTGTCGGATTCAATGATGGGTATTCACATTGATGACATATGCCTGAAAATTTTTGGGTTTAGGGTGGAAGAGCATAAGGAAAGATGGTTATTGAAGGGGGCGTATGGTTTGTTAGCTTTAGAGGTAGGTTAGAGAGGAAAGCTGCTTGCGTTAGAATGAGAGAGCGCTGGAGAGAGTCGCTGGTGATCATAGTTAATTGAGTTGTCACAGTTAATTGAGTTGTTACAGTTAATTGAGTTGTTACTCTAAGTGATTTTTGTCGGGTGGACGACACTTGTTACCAAGTGCCGTCTCCCTAAGAACCCAGCGTGCAACTTTCACTGCACTAGGCTCAAGCCTCCACAAAGGCATCAGATGATACCCAGCAACTTATAAAGCAGTCGGAGCAGGTTCGTTCCAAGAGTTACGAGCTAACCTTTTTGACTTCCTTTTAGCCAAGTATTCTTGGTAAAGAGGGTCAAAGGGTGTCGCTGCACTTCTGATTTTCACATGTCTTTCTATTGGCACTTTGGCTATTTGGAATAGATTGAACTGGCAATCCATATCCATGATCTTCTGCCAACCGTGAAACTGCCATTGGCCTTTTCGGTTGATGAAGTATTTTAGGGCAATCCAAGTTTTAGACTTTGTTGGATGACGCCTTTTAGACCAGTGCCATAACGAATGGAATAGCTTGTGACCTATATATCCGAATACCTGTTTAGCCACGCAGTGTCGATAATAGTTCGACCATCCCCTGAGCTTCGGATTTATCAGTTTGATAAGATCATTCACTGGAAGGGTTACGTGCTTTTTGATGAGTTCACGCAGATTGCTTAAGAACATCAACGTATTGGATTTACTCGGCTTAATGAGCAGTTTCCCTTTGTACTTCCTATGGTTGAACCCAAGAAAGTCAAAGCCATCGTTGATATGAGTAATGTGCGTTTTCTCTTCGGATAATGTTAAGCCTCTTTCCGCAAAGAAATCAGCAATCAACGGTTTGATATCGTTCTCCAGCACTTCCTTTGAAGCGCAAGTGACGACGAAGTCGTCGGCGTACCCAATGAAGTTAGCTCTTGCACCCTTTTTGAGTGCAGTAGACTTAATGTGCTGTTCGAGACCAGAGAGTGTCATTAACATCAAGGTTGGGGATATAATCCCGCCTTGAGGCGTGCCTTCATCGGTGTCGTAAAATAGCCCTTTGTCTACAAAACCAGACTTTAGCCATTGCTCCAACATACGTTTATCAACAGCAACATTGTCCATGAGCCATTGATGACCGATTTTGTCGAAACACGCTTTGATGTCCCCTTCAAGAACCCATTGCGCTGACCGTTTCTGACTCAAGCAGATAAAACACTGGCCGATTGCGTCAGCAGTGCTTCGCCTTGGTCTAAAACCGTAGCTGTTAGGGTCGGCAAGACTTTCTGACACAGGCTCTAATGCTAATAGGTGAAGTGCTTGTTGCGCTCTGTCTATCATGCATGGAATGCCCAGTGGCCTAAGTTTGCCATTCTTTTTAGGGATGTAGATACGCTTGAGCGGTTGGGCTTTGTATGCCTTTCGACTCAATTGATTCACTGCTTTCATACGGCGTGTATCTGTATTCCAGATAACACCATCTATTCCAGACGTTTTACTGCCTTTATTTTGAGACACTCGCTTAACAGCAAGGAGTTTTGCTGAGCGAGAGTGAGTTAGTATCCATTGCAAGGCTTTCAACTTGCCGTGTTTACCTTCTCTAGTTGCCTTTGCGATACGCATCTGGAGCTTTAATACATGTGTTTCAATGGATTTCCAGTCGATTGACTGCCATTGAGCGCTGTCAGGAGAGGCACTAATCTCTTTTGAAATCACCATTTGCGTTTCTCCTTGAATAAAGTTCTTCAAACTCTCTCGCAACGAGAGACCAGTTGGAAGTGGGCTCACTTTCGTGATCAGACATGAGTCTGTATCTGCATCGTTACAATGCAGCCTTAGCTTTTTCCAACCTCCTATACCTGCATCACTATCGGCCACATAGGCTTTCCCTAAGGGAGTGATATAGGCTTACCGTGTTCCGTATGTCGCGCAATATCAGGGTAGATGCCCGCTATGGTGCGAAGAGTTCAATGATCACGAAAGAGCATGGGGCAATCTCTTTCCGACTCTCGTGCCTTTTGGCTACAGCGTATTAACCACTTCCGCTGTTTCATCATATAACGCACCTTACGCGGATTCACTTGTGTTCATCATACTGACTTAT
>NZ_JBFRST010000014.1:7937-21084 GCF_041473705.1 Vibrio sp. 10N.222.55.B11 | reverse complement strand
TGCTAGATGCTAGATGCTAGTTTGGCTTGTAAATCTTGCTGGACAATTTTGATTGCTTCTAACGCGACTTTTGGATCGATTTCGTTGCTTTCGAGCAGATAGATCAGGTCGACAGCTAACTTAACTTCTTCTGGTGCGTTATCCAGTGGTGATGGTGTGTTATCAGTGTTCATTTCGCTTAGGGTTCTCTAAGTTAATCAGTCTCTCAATATTTTTCATTGAGTCTTCACAGCGTTCTAATCGCTCTTTTGCTAACTGCCAAGCCTCTTCCGCTTTTTTCTTACTGTGGCGAGGCGCAGAATCAAACGCTAACTTTCGTACTCGTACTAAATCGACCAATCGCTTTTGCCAGTCTTGGTGCTGGGCGAGTTCGTTGTATAGGTCGTTCAGGGTTTTCCCTGACTTGCTTTTTCGGTCCAAGCGTAAATCGTGGTTGGCTAACTCTCTTTGGATTGCTGCAATCTGATTGGTCAGCTTTTCTGTCAGGTAGTTGGCTCTGGACGCGGTCAGTTGATTTGAGGTTTGTTCACGTACAATGGTGCGGTACGTTGCCTGAGTTTCAAGTGCATAGGGAAGCAAAACAGAGGCGCCGCATTTAAATAAGGCTCGGTCAAACAAGGCTTGATGATAAGCCCCTCGAGATTTGTCAACCTGCGAGCAATGGCCAATCAAGGTATCAATAACACTTTTTAGCTTTGAAAATTGATTCATTTCACTTCCCGTTGGCTACTGCCTATAAGTTCACAAACCAAGCTTCGTATGCCAGTTTAATTGCAAGTACGCTTACAACTGTAACAAACACAGGTCTTATAAATGTAGCACCGAACCGAATAGCAGAGTGAGCGCCAACAAATGCACCGGCCATCAAACAAAGGCCCATGGTTAAACCTAGAACCCAATCAATATGACCAAGAATCGCGAAGGTCACCAAAGAGGTAAAGTTACTGGTAAAGTTCATGGCTTTGGATAGACCAGAGGCAAGTAAGATGTTTAAGCGATAAAGCGCCATAGAGCTTACCGTCCAAAACGCGCCAGTTCCTGGGCCAGCAACCCCATCATAAAAGCCAAGAATGAATCCTTGGTACTTTTGTTTTCTCTTAAGCACAGGGCATGGCTTAGGAGACACATTATGGCTCACATCTGGAGTCTTATGAAAAATGGTATAGACCGCTGCGGCAAGAATGACTAACGGCAATACCTTCTCTAACCACTCGGTGCTAATGGCATCAACAGTGAGTGTGCCGATGGTCGCACCTATTAAAGTAGATATGAATGCATTGACCCAACACTCAGGCTTGAACAGCTTTTTACGGTAGTAAGTGAATGCAGCTGTAGATGAAGCGAAAGTCGCTGCAAGCTTGTTAGTACCCAATGCGATGTGTGGCGGTAAACCAAGCGATAGCAAAGCTGGAACGGTTAACATCCCTCCGCCACCTGCGACAGCATCAATAAAGCCTGCTGCAAATGCAACCAGAGCAAGTATGACCAACATGGTTGGCTCAATCATTTCCATAAATAGCTAGTGTTCTCGTTATCGGCTGATAGGGCAGCCACATGAAAAACCGATGGATTAGTCATGTTGGGTTGTGAATGCAAGGGCCTAGCGATGAAGGCCCATAACTACCTCAAGGGCAGGGGATATTAGTATTTTATTGTTCTTTTAAAAGGCGGTAGTGAATCGAGTAGGGACTTTCCGTATCGCTTCGTTACTATGCGTCTATCAAGGATCGTGACTTTACCAGAATCTCTTTCCTTACGCAGTAGTCTACCCACAGATTGAATAAGCTTTTTACTCGCATCTGGAACAGTAATTTGCATAAAAGGGTTACCACCGCGTGATTCAATATATTCTGAATGTGCTTGCTCTACGGGAGAGGTAGGAACACCAAAAGGAATCTTGGTAATAACGAGGTTTTCAAGAAGCTCACCCGGTAGATCAAGACCTTCAGAAAAGCTGCCAGTTCCAAAAAGAACGCTGGTTTTACCTTGGTCTATTAGCTTTTTATGTTTTTTTAGAATTTCAGTTCGTGAAGTATCGCCTTGAACCTGCAATGCCCACGACTTTTTAACGAAATCTGTTGTTAAAGCCTCTGCAACTTTGTTCATTTGCCAGTAAGAAGAGAATAGAACGAGATTGGCTTTTTTGTCTTCTATTACCTTAGGCAAAATTTCAATAAGATATTCGGTAAACTGAGGTGCTTGTGGTTCGTACTTCATTGCCGGAACGATCAGCTCAGCTTGATTCTGGTAATCAAACGGTGATGCCAAAGCCAAAAACTGTACGCCATCTTCTGCTTTTTGGCTGATACCGGCTTGATGACAAAAAAAGCTGAAAGAGTTGAGCGCCCTCATGGTCGCAGATACTAATACGGCACCCACACAGCGGCTCCAGATTTGTTGATCCAGTTGCCAACCTACCTCTAGTGGCGAAACATTCACAACGAAATCGCCTTCGCTTTCTTTATTCAGTTCGAGCCAACGAGCCAAAGGAGCGCCTTTTTCTCTCTTCGGTTCAGCCATTAAGCGCCAAACTTGAGCAAGGTTCTCTGTTCTTTGTATATAGAAGCCAATTTCTGCCAGTGCCGGCTCTGCAAGTTTTGCTGAAAGCTCGCCGTCTTTAACTCGTTCTGCAATTAGGTCTGCAATCTTCGCAACGGCTTGGCTCGCCTTTTGCGTGAGCTGCTTGAGATCTTTAGATTCATTCTCAAGCCACTCTGGTAAGTCGCCATGTTCGAAGCGATACAAGCCGTCTTCAAAGTGGTTAGCGTCAAACTGTTTACTCATTTGAGTCAGGGTAGGGATCAGCTGTTGCACTGAGTCTTGCAGCTCATTTCGAAATCGATGGACACGTTTCTCGTCAGCGAGGCCTGAAAGCTTAGTGATTGATTGATTCAAACGCTCCAACCACGATGCTGCGCCTTTTAAGCTCGCAGCCGCAGAAGAGTGATCTCTGGCTACATGCGGTAAATGGTGAGCTTCATCGAATATATAGATGCTATTTTCTGGTTCAGGCAGTATCACGCCGCCGCCTAAGTCTGCATCAGCCATCACTAAACTGTGATTGGCGATAATCACGTCTGCTTTATCTAGCTCTGAGCGAGCTTTCTGGAAAGGGCAGTCTCTATGCGTAGGCATACTGTTGTTACAGCTGTGCTTATCGCTGACAATCATCTGCCAAATCATGTTGTCGATGGGTTTTGGCCACGAATCACGGTCACCATCCCATTTACCTTGGGTTAGGCTACGATACATGGTTTGAAGTTGGTCGATATCCTTCTTCTTTGGCTTAGATTCGAACATGGCCATTTGTCCGCCATCAACCCCGCAGGCAGCGGCTAGCTTTTCGGAACAACAATAACGCTGTCTGCCCTTCGCTAATATGAAAGAAAACTCTCGATCAGTCAGTCTTCTATATAGAGGGAGATCTTTATTGACGAGCTGTTCTTGTAGCGCAACCGTCGCCGTTGATATGACTATTTTTCGGTTATTGAGCACAGCGACAGGAATAGTTGCCATTAAATAAGCCAGTGATTTCCCGATCCCGGTTCCCGCTTCTGCAACAATCATGCGATTACTTTTGTGGTATTGACCACAAAGTGTCTTCGCTATTTCTGCAACAAGGTAATTTTGAGCACGTCGAGGTACAAAGTTGTCCAACTGATTTTGGAGGTTTTGATAACTGGTGCGAATAGATTTTTGAATTTTAGTAGTTAGCATACTGTGACCTACGTAACGGAGCGAGGATAGTAGCACATATCACTAGTCGGTACATTTACGGTGAAATAGCTTGCTTTTGAATCAAAGGTAGATCTTGTTCACAAAAAAAAACTGAACCATCAGGAACTTAACTATTTTATTTATGTTGCGAAATATAAATATTAAAAAAGACTTGCTTGTAGGTGTTAAATCCTGAGATGTGGCGTTTTTACAAGTTGTTTGTGGTGTTAAATGCTGTTTTGTTCTTTTTTTGGATTATTATATTTCCTAATAAAACTAAGGATAAGCTGCTCGTAAAACTATGAAAAAAAATGTAAGTAGTTGATTTTGATTGCTTTGTGTTTTTTTAGGTTTGTTTTTAGTTTATTTGACACGCAGGATAATCTTTTGCAATCTAGACCTCGAAATTTAGTGACGGTGATTAACCAACAAAGAGTGGTAATGACCAGTCATAAAAATAAAAGGGAACCGGGCAAGGATCTCCCATTCTTAGAAAAGGCAGTGGATTTATTATGAAAAAGACTCTATTAGCGCTAGCAGTAATGACTGCAGCAGGTTCAGCAAACGCAGCTATCGAAATTTACAACCAAGATGGCGTATCTGTTGATCTTAAAGGCGATATCGAAGTTGTGTACAGCAACGAATTTGAGAAAGGCTCTTCGATGGAGCAAAAAATCGAAGATGCTGACTTCGGCTTCGATGTAAAATACATGGTGAACGCTGACTGGAAAGTTGGCGCTTACTGGGAATTTAACGGTTCTGATAACGCAAACGCTGAAAATACTAAAAACGGCGATACATACGTAGCGGCATACCACAATACTTTTGGTTCTATCAAATTTGGTCGCCTATGTACTGCTGTTGATGATCTAGGTATCGGCGGTGATGAAGCGTTCGGTATCTCTACTCTTCTAGACAATGAAACTAAAGAATGTGCTGACGAAGCTGTTCGTTACGATTTCGATAATGGTGATCTCTACGCTACGTTAGGCTACGTTCAAGATAAAGTTGACGGTTCTGATAACGCAGAAGCTGAAGGTACTAACGTAGAATACTTTGATGCTCGTATGGGTTACCGTTTCGCTGATTTCGACGTTTCTGCATTTGTTGCTAACCTTAACGCAGAGAGCGCAAACGGTGATCACCAAGGTTACGGTGCTGAGTTAGTATACTCTGGTATTGAAAACGTATACCTATCTACAGCATATTACGGTGTAGCTTCTGACGCTGATAATGATGACAACTCAGTAATCGCATTTGCTGCTGGTTACACTATGGGTCTTTGGGGCTTTAACGCTGGTTACTCAATCGGTGACCACGACGTAGACGTTAAAGATGAAGACCGTTGGTTTGTTAACTCAACTTACGCAATCGCACCAAACACTAAAGTATACGCAGAAGTGGGTGGTATCGATTCAGACAACGTTGTTTACAAAACTGATTCAGGTCTAGCTATTGGTGTTGAAGCATCATTCTAATTGACTTCTTAATTGAGTCTTAAAAAAAGCCACCTTAGGGTGGCTTTTTTGTTAGGATAAAGAGTAGTTTATTCGATTTGAAAGAGAGATATGATGAAGAAAGTATGGTTAGCTTTGGGCTTGCTTACAAGCGTTATTGGCAGTGTAAGTGCGGCAACCCTAACGCCTCAGAAAGGCGTATCAATTTTGTTCATTAATGGACAACAAGCTGAAAACAAAATTAGTGAGAATCACATTAATGAAGGCTTTAACCAAGTTCTAGTTCGCTTTGATAAAAAATTTGGTAATAGTGGAGTATACTCTTCAGCGCCTTATATATTGAGCTTTAATGTTACCGGTGATGAAGTAAAAATTAAGCCCCCAAAAGCGCGTAGTTATATTGAAGCAGAGAAGGTCTTCGAAAGCGGAAATCCTTCATGGAATGTTGTGCAAGATGAAGTGGCAATCAAATATCAACAGAATGTCATTGAGCGTAAACCCGGTTTTGCACCTTTTGGCGGGTTAGACTCCCGGTTGGTTGAGTATAATGAAAGTCATGCGATCTACTTCAAGGATGGTGTGTTACTTGATAAACCGGCTGACGCCGTGGTTTTAGTTCCTGTGGCAACAGGAATGGTTGTAGAAAATGAAGCTAAAGCTCAAACGAAAACTGCGTCAACAGAAGCTCAAAGTGTCGAGCAATTGAAAGCTTGGTATCTAAAAGCTTCTAAAAAAGAGCGCAAAGAATTCCGTAAATGGATGATAGATCAAGAGTAACCAATCTTCATGTACAAAAAAAGCGAGACTAATAAGTGTCTCGCTTTGTTGTATTGCTATGACTTAAATCTCTTTCCACTCACCAGGCTGAAGCTGCCCTACATTCATGTTGCCCATTGAATAGCGAATAAGTCGCAGGGTAGGGAAGCCGATATTTGCTGTCATTCGTCTCACCTGACGGTTACGCCCTTCAATGATAGTAATCGCTAACCATGTTGTCGGTATTGCGGCTCTGAAACGCACTGGAGGGGTTCTTTCCCACACAACAGGTTCAGACATCATCTCGACCTGAGCAGGCAGTGTCATGCCGTCTTTTAGCTCCACGCCTTTTCTCAATTTATCTAAATCTTCCTCAGAAGGTGCGCCTTCAACCTGCACCCAGTAAGTCTTTGGCGATTTTGAGTTTGGTTGAGTTAATTTAGCTTGGAAGATGCCATCATTGGTCAAGACCATTAATCCTTCACTGTCGCGATCAAGTCGACCCGCCGCGTAAACATCTTTAACCGGAATAAAGTCGGCGAGTGTTTTCCTGCCTTCGCCATCAGTGAAGTGGCTGAGAGTATCGAAAGGCTTGTTGAACAAAATGACTTTGCGATCTTCGAGCGCAACCTTAGGTTTTGCATTGGTAGGCTTGCCTTTATATCGGTGCTTGCTTGAGTGAGATTTGTTGTGCGAATTGCCAGTGTTATTCTTATCACTGCTTCGGCTTTGTCTATTACCGCTTTGTTTTAATGTTGCACCAGAACGAGCCGGTTTGTCTGAACGAGATGCGCTGCGTGAGCGAGTAGACATGTTAACTACCTTGCAAAAATGTAAACGAAGTGTGCTGAAAAGTTTTCACTGAAACGGAATTGAGCTATCATTTGCGCGCCTAAAAGACACAAAATAGAACAAGTTGATGGACTCTTAAGCCTGATTTGTTTAATTATACCTTCGTGTTTTATTATAACAACGCACTCACGGATTTGGTTCATGCTGTCATCAAGATTGTATGAAAAATAAGATAGAGTACGACTATCGAGTAAGCAGTTTTCACTCTTAGAGTGGCTTACTGGTCAATTTATAACACGCTCACTACTTTAAATGAGCTTGTAAGAACTATAGGGAAATTTCATGCCTACTGAAAAACCAACGATCATCTATACCATTACAGACGAAGCTCCGGCGCTAGCAACATACTCTCTGCTGCCTATCATTCAATCTTTTACAGCTTCTTCTGGTATTAACGTTGATACTCGCGACATTTCACTTGCAGGGCGTATTATTGCCAACTTCCCTGACTATTTGAACGAAGAGCAACGTATTGGTGATGCATTAGCAGAACTAGGTGAATTGGCTAAGACACCAGAAGCAAACATTATCAAGCTTCCAAACATCTCTGCATCTGTACCTCAGCTTCAAGCAACAATCAAAGAGCTACAGTCAAAAGGTTACGCACTTCCTAATTACCCAGAAGAAGCAAACACTGACGAAGAGAAAGCAGTAAAAGCGACTTACGACAAAATCAAAGGCAGTGCAGTAAATCCAGTATTGCGTGAAGGTAACTCGGATCGCCGCGCTCCACTTTCTGTTAAAAACTACGCGAAGAAGAACCCACACTCAATGGGTGCTTGGTCTGCAGATTCTAAGTCGCACGTTTCAAGTATGGACGACAAAGACTTCTTCGGTAGCGAAAAGTCAGTAACCATTGAAGGTGCTACAGAAGTTAGCATTGAATTCGTTGGCAAAGATGGTGCGAAGAAAACATTGAAGCCAGCTTTTGCACTGCAAGATAAAGAGATCATTGATGCGTCAGTGATGAATAAGGCCGCTTTGGTTGCATTCTTCGAAAAAGAAATCGCATCGGCTAAAGAGCAAGGTGTACTGCTTTCTCTTCACTTGAAAGCGACGATGATGAAAGTATCTGACCCAGTGATCTTTGGTCACGCGGTTAAGGTTTACTACAAAGACGTATTTGCTAAACACGGTCAGCTGTTTGAAGAGCTAGGCGTTGATGTAAATAACGGCATCGGTGATGTCTACGCGAAGATTGATGCGCTTCCTCAAGAGCAGAAAGAAGCAATCGAAGCTGACCTGCAAGCGGTATACGAGACTCAGCCACCACTAGCGATGGTTGATTCGGACCGTGGCATTACTAACCTACACGTACCAAGCGATATCATTGTGGATGCATCTATGCCTGCAATGCTGCGTTCTTCTGGTCAAATGTGGGATCCAGAAGGTAAGCAAAAAGATACCAAAGCAATGATCCCAGATCGTAGCTACGCGAGCATTTACCAAGCGGTTATTGATTTCTGTAAAGAGAACGGCGCGTTCGATCCAACAACGATGGGTAGCGTACCAAACGTTGGCTTGATGGCTCAAAAAGCGGAAGAGTACGGTTCTCATGATAAGACTTTCATCCTTGAAGCTGCTGGTCAGGTTCAAGTTGTTGACGCTTCAGGCGCTGTGCTTCTTGAGCAAGACGTAGAGGAAGGCGATATCTTCCGTATGTGTCAGGTTAAAGATGCACCAATCCAAGACTGGGTTAAGCTTGCGGTAACGCGTGCTCGTGCATCGGGTGTTCCAGCGGTATTTTGGCTAGATGCGTCACGCGCACATGATGCTCAGCTTATCAAGAAAGTTGAAGCATACCTTCCTGAATACGATACCGATGGTCTTGAAATTAAGATCCTTGCTCCACTTGAAGCGACTCAATACTCACTGGTTCGTATCAAAGAAGGCCTAGATACTATTTCGGTTACTGGTAACGTATTACGTGATTACCTAACTGACTTGTTCCCGATTTTAGAGCTTGGTACATCAGCTAAGATGCTATCGATTGTTCCACTAATGAACGGTGGTGGTCTGTTTGAAACAGGTGCTGGCGGCTCTGCTCCTAAACATGTTCAACAAGTAGAGAAAGAAAACCACCTGCGTTGGGATTCTCTAGGTGAATTCTTGGCACTAGCGGCATCTCTAGAGCACCTGAGCGTAGTAACAGGTAACGCTAAAGCACAAGTTCTAGCTGATGCGCTTGATAAAGCGACGGGTGAGTTCCTTGATAACAACAAGTCTCCTTCACGTCGAGTAGGTGAGCTTGATAACCGTGGTAGCCACTACTATCTAGCGGCATACTGGGCTAAGGCGCTTGCTGAGCAAACGGCTGACGCTGATCTTGCTGCTGAGTTTGCAGGTGTGGCAAGTCAACTGGCTGAAAGTGAAGAAGCGATCGTTGCAGAGCTGAACAACGCTCAAGGTGTGGCTGGCGACTTAGGTGGTTACTACCTACTTGACGATGCATTGGTTTCAACACTAATGCGCCCAAGCTCAACGCTAAACGCGTTTATTGATGCATAGTGATTGGACTCATCGTTAGCCAGTCATGAACGTGATTTGCTAACGAGTTGCTTAGGCTGATAGCTAAGTTATAGATAAAGTCAAAACGAAAGACGCTTTAACGATAATGTTAAAGCGTCTTTTTTCTGTCTAATACTTCTTAAGACCTAGCTTAAGGGGAGTAGCTCTTCGAGCTCATTGTCCAGTGAGCAACTTTAGAGCCCCCAAAACGAAAAAAACCGCTCACGTAATCCTGTGTTACAGGTATTAAATGAGCGGTTTCAATATTCTGTTTACCTGTCAGCCGTTAATGACGACTGATGGAGGTTAACATGAGTTTGCATTCGCCTATTTTGCGGCGCTGCCTTCTACAGGAACAACGGAGCTAGCATGCGAGCCTTTAGGTCCACTTTCTACTTCATAGTCGACCTGCTGACCAGCCTTTAAGGTTCGATAACCTTCCATTTGTATTGTGGAGTAGTGCGCGAAAATATCGCCGTCTTCACCTTCTGGACAAATAAAGCCAAACCCTTTGGCATTGTTAAACCATTTTACTGTACCTGTAGCCATGCTATACATCCCTCATGCATTTTGTTACTAACGTTGTTATATCAATTGTTGTAAGTGCGATTGATATCATTCCTACCAGCTAAAGAATTTCAGCTAATAGCTTGAATCTCGTACATTGCTTACGGAAATTAACGCTACCCTGCGTAATTATTCCTTATTGTTAATTTTTGAAGCGTGTTACTGATTATAATTCATGTTGCAAAAGTGTATTAAAAAACCTTTTAGCTCCAATGTAGCTAATGATTGAGCACAGTCAATAGTAAATTGGTATAAAAGTGATCAATTTTAATAACAAATCACATTCGAGATTAACCGCAAACTATTAACCAAATAGTAACTTAGCGGTAATCTTATCGTTAGTATCAATAGTTATGGCGTCTTTTTAATCAATCACATATGTTAATCTTGTTAATCGAGATCTTTTATTTGCAGCGATGGAAATGGTGGATTAGGCTCAGTATAGAGGAATATTTTTTGGTACTGTTTCTAGGTGCAGTTTCTTAGTACACGGTAAAGCGTGAATGTGGTAAATTTGAGTTAGGTAAACACTCACGACTTCCGAAAAATAACCCTTAGCAAAGCGATATGAGCAGAAACTTTGAATGGGCATCTCCAGGCTCAGATTTACTGGAGAAAGAAGCAACAAAAGTAAAGCCACCGGCGATGTATAACGTTGTGTTGAATAACGATGACTACACGCCCATGGACTTTGTAATCGAGATCCTAGAGCGATTCTTCTCACTAGATATCGAAAAAGCAACGGAAGTGATGCTCAAGGTTCATTATGAAGGTAAAGCTATATGCGGCACATACAGTGCTGAAATAGCGGAAACAAAGGTAGCGCAGGTCACGATGTACTCAAAGGAAAATGAGCATCCGCTACTATGTACAATGGAGCAAGTATAAATTGCTCGAACAACACTGTTGTTCCCTTAGGAGGTACTTATGCTAAATAAAGAATTAGAGACGAGTTTAAATGGTGCATTTGCTCGTGCGCGAGACAAGCGACATGAATTCATGACTGTCGAACACCTCCTACTAGCATTATTAGAAAATGATGCGGCCAAGGAAGCGCTCCAAGCTTGTCAGGCTGATCTCGATGCTCTTCGCAATGAGCTCGATATTTTTATCGATCAAACGACCCCACTTATCCCTGAAAGCGACGAAACTCGCGAAACTCAGCCTACGTTGAGCTTCCAACGAGTACTTCAACGCGCTGTTTTTCATGTTCAATCTTCAGGTCGCAGCGAAGTAACAGGTGCTAACGTACTTGTGGCTATTTTTAGTGAGCAAGAATCTCACGCGGCATATCTTCTTAAGAAAAACGACATTAGTCGCTTAGATATTGTTAACTTCATCTCACACGGTATTACCAAAGCGAGCAACGAAGGCGACAGTCCTTCATCATCCGATTCATTTGGTGGTGCAGAAAATGCTGAAGAAGCTAACTCTGAAGACCGTTTAGAAAATTTTGCTACTAACCTTAACGAAGTCGCAAAGCAGGGCAATATTGACCCACTAATCGGTCGTGACAAAGAGCTAGAACGCACTATCCAAGTTCTGTGTCGTCGTCGTAAGAACAACCCTCTGTTAGTGGGTGAAGCGGGGGTAGGTAAAACTGCCATCGCGGAAGGTCTTGCATGGCGCATCGTTGAAGGACAAGTGCCTGAAATCATTCAGAGCAGCGTAATTTATTCTCTAGATATCGGTTCACTGTTAGCCGGAACCAAATATCGTGGTGACTTTGAGAAACGTTTTAAAGCGATTCTTAAGCAACTGGAGAAAGAAGAAGACGCGATTCTGTTCATCGATGAGATCCACACCATTATCGGTGCCGGGGCTGCATCGGGTGGTCAGGTTGATGCGGCAAACTTAATTAAACCACTACTAAGCAGTGGCAAATTACGTTGCATCGGTTCAACAACGTACCAAGAGTACAGCAGTATTTTTGAGAAGGAGCGTGCTTTAGCTCGTCGCTTCCAGAAAATAGATATTATTGAACCATCGCTAGACGATACGACCAAGATCCTGATTGGCTTGAAGCCAAAATACGAAGCTCACCACGAAGTGCGCTACACCAACAAAGCGTTGCGTGCCGCTGTGGAACTGTCAGCTAAATACATTAATGAACGCCACCTTCCTGATAAGGCCATTGACGTAATCGATGAAGCGGGCGCTCGTAGTCGTTTGGCACCTGCAAGCCGTCGTAAGAAAACGGTAAGCGTGGCTGATATTGAGTCAATGGTTGCGAAAATGGCGCGTATTCCTGAAAAGTCAGTATCGTCTTCAGACAAAGATACACTCCAGAAACTGGATGAGCGCATGAAAATGTTGGTATTCGGACAAGACCCTGCAATCGATGTATTGAGTGAAGCGATTAAGCTGACCCGTGCTGGATTGGGTGCAGACAATAAACCTGTTGGTTCATTCTTGTTTGCTGGTCCTACTGGTGTCGGTAAAACAGAGGTGACTGTTCAGCTGTCTAAGTTGATGGGTATTGAGCTTCTGCGCTTTGATATGTCTGAGTACGGTGAGCGACACTCAGTGAGCCGCTTGATTGGTGCGCCTCCTGGTTATGTTGGTTACGACCAAGGTGGTTTGCTAACGGATGCCGTAATCAAGAACCCGCACTCTGTTGTGTTACTGGATGAAATCGAGAAAGCTCACCCAGATATCTTTAACTTGCTACTGCAGGTAATGGATAACGGCACGCTAACTGACAACAATGGTCGCAAAGCGGACTTCCGTAATGTGATTCTAGTGATGACGACCAACGCAGGTGTGGCTGAAACCGAGAAGAAATCGATCGGCCTGATCCAACAAGATCATGCGCCAGATGCGATGGGCGAAATCAAGAAGGTATTTACTCCTGAGTTCCGTAACCGTCTTGATAATATCATTTGGTTCAACAGCCTTGACCCAAGTGTGATTAGCCAAGTAGTTGATAAGTTCATTGTCGAGCTTCAGGTTCAACTGGACGCTCGTGGCGTGTCTTTAGAGGTTTCTGAGGATGCTCGTCACTGGTTAGCTGATAAAGGCTATGACAAGACCATGGGTGCTCGTCCAATGGGACGTGTTATTCAAGAGAAGCTTAAGAAACCACTTGCTAACGAGTTACTGTTCGGTAGCTTGGTTGATGGCGGTACGGTTAAAGTATCCCTGAAAAAAGACGAATTGGATTTCATCTATGTTGGTGCTAAAGAAGAGGTCATGCACTAACGAAGTGATTGATAAATCAAAGGCTTAAATATAAAACGCATGACTTAGGTTGTGCGTTTTTTTATGCTTGCGAGATGCGAGATGCGAGA
>NZ_JBFRST010000014.1:0-7195 GCF_041473705.1 Vibrio sp. 10N.222.55.B11 | reverse complement strand
CGAGATGCGAGATGCGAGATTGATGTGCTTGTGTAGTAAAAAGCTCAGGCAATAAAAAACGGAGCCTTAAGCTCCGCTTCTTATTGTATTCGCTAATTAAAAATTAACGAGCACGGAAGACGATGCGGCCTTTAGAAAGGTCGTATGGAGTCATCTCAACAGTTACTTTATCACCAGTAAGAATACGGATGTAGTTCTTACGCATTTTACCAGAGATGTGTGCTGTCACTACGTGACCGTTTTCAAGCTCAACACGGAACATTGTGTTTGGTAGAGTATCAAGGACAGTGCCTTGCATCTCGATTACGTCTTCTTTAGCCATCTAATCCTCTTTCGAAATTTGGCGGTTTTCAACGGCTTGATTGTGCCGTTAAAATCAAAATATGTAAAGTTGTCGCGTATTCTACCCTTGCCACCGCTGATTTACTAGCCTTTGATGACGTTGAAATCGTACTTTATAGTTCATCGCAGGGCATTCATCGATTTGATAACCCAAATATAACCATTGTTTTTGTTCTTTCTGGGCATGTTGGATCTGAAATAGAACGCCAAGTGTTCCCATCGAAATGTCTATATCAGGAGCGAAGAAGGTATAAAACGCGCTCGTACAGTGAGCCATGATGTCGGTTACGGCGATACCAACCAACTTGTTCTCATCATAGATGTGCATGAACTTTGTAGTAAGCCACTCATTTTTAGAGAATTGTAGAAACTCTTCTTTCTTGGGTGGGTACATGGTTCCCGAACGGTGACGAGCGGTGATATAGCGACTGTATAAGTCAAACCAGTTGTCATCCATCTCATCTTTCAGTTCCCAACGTAGTGATTTTCCTTTGTTAAGGATCCGTCGTTGGCTTTTGGAAAGCTTAACCTCAGGAATTGAAAGCCGAATCGCTTGGCATGCTGAGCAATTATCGCAATGTGGCTTATAAATGGTTGAACCACTGCGGCGAAATCCATTCGCAAGCAGAACTTCATAGTTATCTGAGGTGTGCATGTGTTCGTCAAGCGTGACCGCCACTCTCTCTTCGAAGTGAGGTAAGTAGCTGCAAGCGTGATTGTCTGTTAATCCAATTCTGATTTGTTGTAAATCTGGATTCATTAAGGCATTTCCTTTAGCCATTGGGTTTTAAAGCATGCATCGTCAACGGAGAACTCTTTGAGTAATTGCAGAGAGCCTAGGAATTCATCCCTATCAACCTCGATAGCGCCCAAGGATTCCAAGTGAGGGTTCATGACTTGGCAATCAATCAGTTGTCCGCCGAATCGGGTAAAGTGTTTACAAAAGTACCACAGCGCAATTTTAGAGGCATTGGTCTTTAGGCTGAACATCGATTCACCGCAAAAGACTTGGCCTCTTTGTAAGCCGTAAAGTCCACCGATCAGTTCATCATCTTGCCAAACCTCAACCGAGTGGCAGAAACCTAATGAAGCGAGTTTGCGGTAGGCTGACTGCATGTCGCTGTTTAGCCAGGTTTCTTCTTCGGGTCTTAGTGAAGAGCAATAACCAATTACTCTGTCCGTCGCTTGGTTGATGCTGACTCGGTAATTGTGCTTTCTTTGAAACTTTTTAAGACTTTTTGACGGTTCGAATGTCTTAGGATTAAATACCGCTCGCGGTGCAGGGCTCCACCAAAGTATAGGCTCACCTGGGCCATACCATGGAAATATACCTTGGCTATAAGCGTTTAAAATTCGCATTGGTGATAAATCACCACCGAAGGCGAGCAGACCGTTGGGGTCATCAAGCGCGTCGAAAGGCGAAGGAAACTCTATACTAGTAGTATCAAGTTCGGTTAGGTATATAGTCATAAGTACCGCATTACAGATTAATCACTGACCAAGAGGTCTTTAGGAGTTTTACCATGAAGAAGTTGCTTTGGATTTTACTTGTTTTGCCCATGTTGGCAAATGCAGCTTACAACAGAAACCAAGCTCGACCAGTAAACGAGGTGGTTTATGGTGAGATTGATACGGTCAGATACATCACTCAGCAAGAGATCGTTGAGTCGAAAGCGAATGGTTGGGAAACCTTGTTAGGTGCGGCGATTGGTGGCTTGATTGGTAACCAGTTTGGCGGCGGCACTGGTAAAGAAGTGGCGACAGCTGTAGGTGCAGTAGCAGGTGCGGGTATTGCTCGTAACCGAGGTAACACACAATATAAAGTAGAGTACAAACTGGTCGAGTTATTGGTCAAAACCAAAGACGACAAGTTGGTCAACATTATCCAAGATGTCGATAACTCGATGCTGTTCAACCGAGGCGATGATGTACGAATTCTCTATTTTTCAGATGGTGTTCGAGTTGATCTTGTGTACTAGTATATAAATACGATTGATTGGCTAATTAATCACCGGTTTGGGCCGGATTAGCTCTGGAGTTCGTTGGAAAAGTTCGTTAGTCTGCAAGTACGAAGAATTATTCATCACCCGAAAATAAATACGCACCAGTGACTTCGGGTGGTACAAGGACTATAAGATTTAATGGAAAGCCTTACGTTACAACCAATTCAAAAAGTGAACGGGGAAGTTAACCTACCTGGTTCAAAAAGCGTTTCCAACCGTGCACTTCTTTTGGCTGCACTTTCTACGGGAACCACTCGCCTAACAAACTTGCTAGACAGTGATGATATTCGTCATATGTTGAATGCATTGACTCAGTTAGGTGTTGATTATCAGTTGTCTGCAGACAAAACCGTTTGTGAAGTGACAGGTGTTGGTGGTGCATTCTCAAGTGACAAAGCCCTAGAGCTTTTCTTAGGTAACGCGGGTACGGCGATGCGTCCGTTGGCGGCTGCACTATGTTTAGGTCGCGGTGAATACGTTCTTACTGGTGAGCCTCGCATGAAAGAGCGCCCAATTGGCCACTTAGTAACAGCACTACGAGAAGCCGGTGCCGACGTTGAATATTTAGAGAACGAAAACTACCCGCCATTGAAGATCACAGGTACCGGTTTGAAGAGCGGTACGGTTTCTATCGACGGTTCGATCTCTAGTCAATTTTTGACGGCATTTTTGATGGCTGCGCCTTTAGCTGAAGGTGAAGTGACCATTAAAATTGACGGTGAATTGGTTTCTAAACCTTACATCGATATTACGCTGCACATCATGAAGCAATTTGGTGTGGACGTGATCAATAATGATTACCAAGAGTTTGTGATTCCTACCGGGCAATCTTACTCGGCACCGGGTGATTTCTTGGTTGAAGGTGATGCATCATCTGCGTCATATTTCCTTGCAGCCGCTGCTATCAAAGGTGGTGAGATTAAGGTCACTGGTATTGGTAAAAACAGTATCCAAGGTGATATCCAATTCGCTGATGCGCTTGAGAAAATGGGTGCGGAAATCGAATGGGGTGACGACTACGTTATTTCTCGTTGTGGCGAGCTGAAAGGCATTGATATGGACTATAACCATATCCCAGATGCTGCGATGACTATCGCGACAACCGCATTGTTTGCGAAAGGCACAACGGCAATCCGTAATGTCTACAACTGGCGTGTGAAAGAGACAGACCGCTTGGCTGCAATGGCAACAGAGCTACGCAAAGTCGGCGCTGAAGTGGAAGAGGGTGAAGATTACATTATTGTTAACCCTGTGGCTGAACTGACTCATGCGGCGATTGATACTTACGATGATCACCGTATGGCGATGTGTTTCTCGCTGGTTGCTTTGAGCGATACGCCTGTGACGATTAATGATCCAGGTTGTACGTCAAAGACATTCCCTGATTATTTCGACAAGCTGAAAATGCTAAGTCTATAAAAATGCTTAGTATGTAAAGGTTTAGGAACAAAAAAGCTTGCCTAAGTGGCAAGCTTTTTAATTATTGCTGAATTGTAAATTCTTTCGAAAGGTGGTGCGCTAAGTATTTAAACATGTTAAATACCGCGGTTGTATTCTCTGTCGGCATTCCATTGCTGTCTAAGAAGTATTCACCTTTGAAGACGAGTACATCGTCTTTTTCTACTACGCTGTTTGCGCGCATGCCTTCAATGTAGTCATCATGTGATTGGATAATTTGGTTTGCGATAAGCAGTAAATCAAATTCTGCTATTACTTTCTTTGTCATGAGTTTATCTCTGATAACTGAATATAACGTTGAGTTTATGGTGTCGAACTAGAAATTCAATGATTTCACAACCGATTAAGAGAGTCTTTTCAAACATCCACAATTTATTTTGTGATTTACGGCAAAAATAATTGAATGGGGCTCGCGTTAGATTCGCGGACAAGCTTAGTATGAGCCCGTTTAGACGTAATGCCTGATGAATAGGCTCTTGCAAGTATTCTTAGTGAGTACTTTATAGCTTCTTTATATTGTGACCCTTTTATCTATGAGTCGTCGAATTGTCGAGCGATCAGATCTAATTTTGAAAAAAGCGGTTGATCTTCTAGTAATCTCGCACAATAGTAAAAAAAGAAGCAATGAATTTAGAATATCATGCGTAAAAGCCCACAAGCTAAATTGTTGGTGCTGAAGCATCGTGATTAAGGACGTTAGAGTCAATATGGGTAAATCGCTCGTTATAGTGGAGTCGCCAGCCAAGGCTAAAACTATCAATAAATATCTTGGCAAAGACTTTGTCGTTAAGTCGAGTGTAGGTCACGTACGTGATTTACCAACGGCAGGTCAAAGTACTGGTCAAAAGGCTGCTGCAGTTTCAACCAAGGGTATGAGCCCAGAAGACAAAGCTCGTATCAAAAAAGAAAAAGATCGCAAAGCTCTTATCAAAAAGATGGGTATCAACCCATATAAAGAGTGGGAAGCGAACTATCAAATCCTACCTGGTAAAGAGAAAGTCGTCGCTGAATTGCAAAAACTGGCTGAGAACGCAGACCATGTTTATCTCGCAACCGATTTGGACCGCGAAGGAGAAGCTATCGCATGGCACCTTCGTGAGATCATCGGCGGCGATGAAACGCGATACAAGCGAGTGGTTTTTAACGAAATCACCAAGAATGCTATTCAACAAGCTTTCGAAACGCCAGGTGAGCTAAATATTGATGGCGTAAACGCACAACAAGCACGACGTTTTATGGACCGTGTTGTTGGCTTTATGGTGTCACCTCTGCTTTGGAAAAAAGTAGCACGAGGCCTGTCCGCTGGCCGTGTTCAATCAGTAGCGGTAAAACTACTGGTAGAGCGTGAGCGCGAGATCAACGCCTTTATCCCTGAAGAGTTCTGGGATGTGCATGCTGATACTAAAACAGCAGAGAAAACCGACTTTAGACTGCAAGTTGCACAGAAAGACGGTGTTGCGTTTAAACCTGAAAATGAAGCGCAAACACAAGCTGCTGTTAGCGTTTTAGAAAAAGCGCAATACGAAGTATGTAAACGTGAAGACCGCCCAACAAAGAGTAAGCCGTCTGCACCTTACATCACGTCGACGCTGCAACAAGCGGCGAGTACGCGTCTTGGTTATGGCGTAAAGAAAACCATGATGCTGGCTCAACGCCTGTATGAAGCGGGTTACATCACTTATATGCGTACTGACTCAACTAACTTGAGCTCAGAAGCTGTAGAAGCCGCTCGTGAATACATTGGTTCTGAGTACGGCGCGCAATACCTTCCACCTAAAGCACTTGTATACGGCAGCAAAGAGGGCGCTCAAGAGGCCCACGAAGCGATTCGTCCTTCAAGTGTAGATGTTAAGTCGGAAGACCTAAACGGCGTAGATGCAGACGCACACAAGCTTTATTCGCTAATTTGGAATCAATTCGTTGCGTGTCAAATGACACCAGCTCAATACGATTCAACGACAGTAAGCGTTAAAGCCGATGAGTACACGTTAAAAGCGAAAGGTCGTATCCTTAAATTTGATGGTTGGACTCGTGTTCAGCGTCCAATGGGTAAGAACGAAGATACGATCCTTCCAGCAGTTCAGATCGGCGATAAGCTTGACCTGATCGCGCTAGACCCTAAACAGCACTTCACTAAGCCACCGGCTCGTTTCACTGAAGCGGCGCTAGTTAAAGAGCTTGAGAAGCGTGGTATTGGTCGTCCTTCAACATACGCATCTATCATCTCGACGATTCAAGATCGTGGTTATGTAAAAGTTGAACAGCGTCGTTTCTATGCTGAGAAGATGGGTGAAATTGTTACTGACCGTCTAGACGGCAGCTTCAACGACCTAATGAACTACGACTTCACTGCTCGTATGGAGCAGAAGTTGGACCAAATCGCAGAAGGCGAAGCAAGCTGGAAAGGCGTGCTAGATAACTTCTTCGAAGACTTTACTGGCGATTTGGAAAAAGCAGATTTAGACGAAGACGCTGGTGGCATGAAGCCAAATCATATCGTGGAAACCGATATTGAGTGTCCGACTTGTAGTCGTAAAATGGGTATTCGTACTGCTTCGACAGGCGTATTCCTTGGTTGTTCTGGCTATGCACTTCCACCAAAAGAGCGTTGTAAGACAACAATCAACCTTGGTGATGAAGAAGGCATTATCAACGTGCTTGAAGAAGACGTTGAAACAGCAGCACTTCGAGCTAAAAAGCGTTGTCCTATTTGTGAAACGGCAATGGATGCTTATCTAATCGATGATAAGCGTAAGATGCACGTATGTGGTAACAACCCGAACTGTGAAGGTTATGTGGTTGAGCACGGCGAATTTAAAGTGAAAGGCTATGATGGTCCACTTGTTGAGTGTGACAAGTGTGGTTCTGACATGGTTCTGAAGAACGGTCGTTTTGGTAAATACATGGATTGTACCAATGACGATTGTAAGAACACTCGTAAGATTCTAAAAAATGGCGAAGTTGCGCCACCGAAAGAAGACCCGGTACATTTCCCTGAACTTCCATGTGAAAATTCAGACGCGTACTTTGTTCTTCGTGATGGTGCTTCTGGTCTATTTATGGCTGCGAGCAACTTCCCTAAATCACGTGAAACACGTGCACCATTAGTGGAAGAGTTGGTTCGTTTTAAAGACCGTATCTCACCTAAGTTCCAATACCTAGCATCAGCGCCAGTTGCTGACCCTGATGGTAAGCCGACAGTGGTTCGTTTTAGTCGTAAGACTAAAGAAAACTACGTTCGTACTGAAGTAGATGGAAAACCGTCCGGTTGGACTGCGTTGTACATCGACGGTAAGTGGGAAGTTACGGATAAGCGTAAAAAGCCTAAAGAGAAGTAACTGAACGTTATTGATGAAAAAGCAGCCTAATGGCTTAATGCCGATCAGTTAAAG
>NZ_JBFRST010000013.1:0-26025 GCF_041473705.1 Vibrio sp. 10N.222.55.B11 | reverse complement strand
AAGGTCAGCAAGGTCAGCAAAATGATTCTTCGCAAAGCTCTCAGGATCAACAACAAAGCTCCGCTGACAATGGCAAGTCGCAAGATCAAAGCAGTAACCAAGATCAACGCGGTAGCCAAGACCAAAACTCATCTCAAGGCCAACCTGAAAATCACTCTGACTCTGAAAAGTCTAAACAAGACGACAAGCAAGCCACGCAACAAAGTAACAGTGATCAGCCGAAACAGAGTGACCAAGAAGGCGCTACACCTCAAAGTGCTAGCGCACAACAAGCTTCAAAAGAAGATGGTGAGCAAAGTAGTCAGCAAGCTGTAGCACAAACCTCAGATCAACCTCTGTCGAGCGACCCTGACATGCGAAAACTTGAGCAAGTAGAAAGCGCCCGTGACCCGAGCCAACTGCTTAAAGCGCAAATGATTTTACAAGCACGACAAAAAAGTGCTCCTAACAACCAGAACAAAAAGTGGTAACCATGCGATTTTTAAACAAGCCATTTTTATCCGTACTCCTAACATTGTTGTTGGGAGCTTTCTCGTCCTTCTCAGTATTGGCTGCAAACGCCGTGGCGAGCGTTTCACATAACAGTGTCACCAAAGATGAAGTGTTCCTTCTTAGAGTTGCAACCGATGAAAAGGTCTCCTCTGATGCTCTAGATCTAACAGCGCTCCAGCAGGATTTCTATGTTGGCACACCAAACTTTGGGTCGTCGATGCGAATCGTCAATGGCAGCCGTTCGGTATCAAGTGAATGGAACATTAGCCTTGCTCCACTGCGTTTGGGTAAGTTGCAAATCCCGAGTTTTGATATTGAAGGGGCAAAAACCAAGCCTATCACCATCAATGTTGCAATTAACAAAGCCGCTCCAACTCAACATGATATGGCAGAGTTCCAGCTTAATCTCAGCAAGAACTCGCTGTACCCAGAAGAAGTGGCTGAGCTTGATGTAAAACTCATCATCAAAGCTGACCCAAGAAGGCTGCAAGATCCTAAAATTGCGCCACCGAGCTCGCCGGGCTTAGATGTGGAACCTATTGGTGAATCGAAGCAATTTCAAGATGTTCTCAATGGACAAGAGGTGACGGTAGTTCAACAGTCTTTCCGTATCTCTTCACAAAAGGCCGGACAGTTTAAGCTTAACGGACCGAAGCTGACTGGAGCCGTTGTTTACTCAACCAACAACTCAAGCAAAACGCGCCTTTTCCAGCTCGACACGCCCGGTGAAATCTTAGATGTAACTGTGAAGGACGTACCAAAAGGCTACCAAGGTGAGTGGTTACCAACATCAAACTTCAAACTGATTCAACAATGGTCCGATAGCCAAGGCAATCAACTGGGAAATAGTAATGGTTTAGAAGGCGACAACCCAACCATTGAAATGGAAGCGGGTGACTCGTTAACTCGTACCATCACCATGACGGCTAGCAACTTAACGCAACACCAACTGCCAAAACTGAATATCACCTACCCTAATTCGGTACGTGTTTATGAAGAGAAGCCGCGATTTGGCACAACTCAGTCAGGTGATGCTGTCGTTGTTTACAAGCAAGTCTTGATTCCGAAAGAGGCTGGAAATATCTCGCTTCCTGATGTGTCTCAAGCTTGGTTTAACACCGATTTGCAATCAGAACAAACCAGCAAAGCGCAGGGGCTAGAGTTAGCGGTAAAAGCAAGTGATCGCGCAGCGTCAAGCACTCCACCAGTTACTGCTACGCCCGCCCAACAAGTAAGCCCGACGGTTGTTACTGTGGATAGCCCAGGGATCTGGCCTTATCTCACCGCCCTATTTGCAGCTTTGTGGCTAATCAGCTCAGCATTGGCATTCTACTTCTGGTCACGCCGCAGTGTAACGACAAAACCAACACACACTGTTGAACGTCAATCAGATACCGCAGAAGCGCTTATTGAAGCTCTAAGAACGAAAGATGGCGTGATGACCAGAACCTTATTTGAGCAATGGAAATCTGAAAATACAGATCTAAGTGATGAGACGTTACAAACCGTTGAAGCCGAACTCACCAAGCTAAACCAAAGCCTTTATGGTGAAGCCGGTTCACCAGCCCAAACATGGAGCCCTGAGCTGGCAATCAAAACGGTGAAGAAGCCCAAGAGAGTTGCGAGTAAAAAGCATAATAGTTCGCTAGAAAATCTTTAGTCGACGCTGTTCATCAAGAACAGTAAAACACAAAGGCCGTTGATCATCTTGAGATCAACGGCCTTTATTTTAAGAAAGAGAGGCTGTGACTTTTTTACGTTTTAAGGCAGAAACAATTCGATTTCGCCCCGAGTCTTTGGCTTGATACAAGGCTTTATCTGCCTTGCCATACAACAAATCAAAATCGAACTGATGCTGATCAGAAGTTATCGATGCATACCCGACAGACGCAGTTAAATACTGACTAGTACTGCTTTCACAATGGAGGATCTTCGCCTCTTCAATGCATTTTCTGATCGACTCTGCTCGCCGCTTGGTCTCAGAGTGATGGGTGCCGATCATCAACAACATAAACTCCTCTCCGCCAATCCGGCAGAAGGTTTCTTTATCATTGTGAACATGGGCATTCAGTATCTCACCTACCGTCCTCAGAGCCGCATCCCCTTCAGTATGACCATAGACACTGTTGTACAAACCAAAGTGGTCGAGGTCGACAAGAATCAAGCCAAATGTAATTTCGTTCTGTAAGGCAAAGGCACCTTGATCGTCACCGTTCAAGTCTTCTAGAACCTGCGACAACATACGGCGGTTTCCAAGGCGCGTCAGTGGGTCTAATTTAGAAATGATATCCAATTGCTCATTCGCCAACTCTAGCTCTTGGGTACGCTTACTGACTTCTTGCTCCAATGTTTCATTGAGCTTTTTCAGTTCCTCTTGCGCCATGGTTCTTTGCAACACCTCTGCGAGGCTAGAGGCAAAGATACGAATTACTTCGCGAAGCTGGGAAGTTAAAGGGCTGCGTGTTAACAAGTTATCAGCAGCGATAAACGCAATCGGCTCACCCGTATTGGTGGTGAGCATGGTCATTGCCGTCCAACCGACTCCCACAATATTGAAATCGTGATAGATAGGAACTGATTCTTCAAAGGCAACTTGATTAGGGCAAGCACGAGCTGCGGCTACAATGTCACGTTCCACCAGCTCAGAGCGATAATAGGACTCATCGACAATATCGCCTTTGATGTCAGTGCCCCAAGTACCTTGCATGTAACTGCACTTTTTGTCTGTTAGGAAAACAGCCAGTCGATCGATACCTAGATGTTGAATCGCAAAACTAACCGCGGACTTACAGACTTCACTGACGCTATCGCATCGGGACAGCTCAACCATACTCGAGTGCAACATACGTATGTTCTGCTCTTGGCGCTTGCGAATATAGATTTGAGAAAGCAAAGAGCCAAAAGACTCAAGCATCTGCTTTTGATAGTTAGTAATCGGTGAGCGATGAATGTAGTTATCCATGGCGATCCAGCCGACAGGTTTGTCGCCTTCACGCAAGATAAGCATGCCATTCCACCCCTGCCCGACCACCTTACCTTCTGTATACAGGGGCGCATTATCGATGATGACTAGATTAGTATGGTTATCAGACAGCGCTTCAATGTATTCCGCTTCAAGTTGGTGCAAATCGTATTGAGTGTGGTGTTCACTGTTGGTTTTACCCGCTTCGTCAGTGCCATAAGTGCCGCTGAAACAACGCTTTTTCATATCAAGCAACATGAAGATCGCACGATCAAACCCTAACCTGTCTCGCACAGCCTCAACCGATGCTTTATACAAAGCATCGAGTGACTCAGGGTTAGAAAGCTCAAGCGCGACCTGATGAACCAGCTTCATGTTCTCTACAAACAGCTCACGTAACTTTATCTCATCTAAGTATTGAGCTTCACGTGTGTCTCTGTGTTTGATTTCTAGCGCCGCGTTCTTTTCGGCACGAATACATTGCCAACGGGCAGCCGCGAGCTGTAACACATCAAGATCTTGGTCAAAGGTTTGATTAACCTTCTCAGCATTGCAATTTTGAACAATTAAATAAGTTCTGGAGGCAGGTGCGTTGTCGAGCATCATGATAAACGACTCCCCACCAAGCACTTTCATGTGTTCCCACTTGCAGGTGTTGATAGCCATTGGCAAAATCCCGTCTGCGGTATCAAACTGTGAGACCCACGGCCAAAATGTAGAGGGGTAGCTCGCCAATGAGGTTAGGTCGCCATAAGAAAAAAGCGGTAATGCGTCGCTCTCCGGCGTCGGTTCAGCAAATATTCCTATCCCTTTTGGAGTAAGTACCTTAACCAGATAGTCAAAAAGAGACTCAGCCAACAGACGATGGTCGCGTGTCGCAGATATTTGTTTTGCAAAGGCTTTAACAGGCACAGCTTCCTTCCATTGGCGATTAAGAATAAAGCAAAAATACAGAAGGCTTGATATGCAATCAATGTAAGTGAAAATGAGATGTTAAGCGGGTCGCAGTTTCACCTTTAACATTATCACAAGCATGAGAAGGACGACAAAAATGGGATTCTCTGCCCAAAATCACATCGACATTGGGGTTTCTTTAGACACATAAAAAAGCCCCACCTATAGTGGGGCAAAACTTCCATCGCTTATAGTTATAGTGATAATTCTGTTGTTCTATTCGATTATCTAACCTGCGTTTCAGTTAGTGTGTAAAGGTATCTAATCGCTTAAATACCACACGTAAATCGTCGATTAACCGAAGTCACCGTTTACGTAACCTTTAGTACGATCATCTTTTGGTTCACTGAAGATAACGCTGGTTTCGTTATGCTCTACAAGCTCTCCCATTAGGAAGAAAGCCGTGCGGTCTGAGATACGACGCGCTTGCTGCATTGAGTGCGTTACGATAACGATAGTGAAGTCTTTCTTCAGATCTTCCATCAATTCTTCAATCTTGTGTGTCGCGATTGGGTCTAGAGCCGATGTTGGTTCATCCATCAGGATTACATCTGGTTCCATTGCAATGGTACGTGCGATACATAGACGCTGTTGTTGACCACCAGACAGACCAAATGCATGCGCTTTAAGACGGTCTTTTACTTCATCCCACAGTGCAGCACTGCGTAGCGAGCGCTCAACCACTTCATCGATGTGTTTTTTGTCTTTGATACCTTGAGCACGTAGGCCGTATGCCACGTTCTCGTAGATGCTCATTGGGAACGGGTTTGGCTTTTGGAATACCATGCCTACGCGGATACGTAGGTCAGCGACATCGATATTACCGTAGATGTCAGTGCCATCCATATCCAGCTTACCCTTAATCGTAACGCCTTCAATTAGGTCATTCATGCGGTTCAAACAACGCAATAGTGTTGATTTACCACAGCCAGACGGGCCAATCAGAGCAGTAACCTGGCGAGTTGGAATTGGCAGGTTGATAGATTTAAGCGCTTGGTTGTCGCCGTAAAACAGATCTAGGTTCTCAATATCAAATTTATTCATGTTCGTAATCTCTAAATTCTTAAATTCGTGTCTAACTTGATGCTTTCTTTATCACGGGGGCTCGCTTTATTTATGAGCCAGCTAATGAGCTTAGTAAGTTGCCGTGTTGAAGCGTCTCGCAATCAGTTTTGTAACCATGTTGATCAAGAGAACCAGTACGATTAGGACTGTCGCCGTGCCGTAGGCTTGGTTCCACTCATCGATAGTAAATAGCTCTGTTGTCAGCTTATATAGGTGAACCGTTAGTGTACGGCCAGAATCGAATACCGACTCAGGAACACGTGCCACCATACCTGCTGTTAAAAATACAGGTGCTGATTCGCCAATTACACGACCAATACTAAGAATGACCGAAGTTAAGATACCTGGCATTGCGCTTGGTAAGATCAAACGCCAGATAGTGTAGATTTTTGAAGCGCCAAGGCCGTATGAGCCTTCGCGGTAAGTTTGTGGCACTGCCATCAATGCTTCTTCTGTAGTACGAATGATTACAGGAAGAATCAGGATACTTAGCGTTAGTGCACCCGACAGAATCGAGAAGCCAAGACCAAGAATCGAAACAAAGAAGGTCATACCGAACAGACCAAAGATGATCGATGGGATACCAGCTAACGACTCAGTACAGAATCGAATCACTTTCACCAATCGGCTACCTACTTTCGCATATTCAGTTAAGTATATCGCCGTCATGATGCCCAGTGGCGCGGCTACCGCAATCGATGCGATTACCATGTAGATCGTGGCAATGATCATTGGGAAAATACCACGTTCTTCACCAGTACGAGTGTAATCGTCAGTGATGAAGTTCCAATCTACGTATTGCAGACCGTTCGATAGGATGTACCAAATAATCCAGAATAAGAAACCAACGGTTACAGCTGCAGCTGCCCAGATAAAACCTTTTAGGATGTTATCTTTGGTTTGACGTGCTTGTTTTAGTTTTACGCGATCCATATTACTTATCCTCGCCTACTTCGCTTTTTCACGGTTAAGATAAAGTAGAGCACCATTTAACATCATGATGAACACTAGAAGTACAACACCTGTTGCGTACAGTGCGTTAGCGTGAACGCCACTTGCGTAAGACATTTCAATTGCAATGTTTGCTGTTAGCGTACGAGCAGAGTCCAAAATGCCTTCTGGCATTGCTGGCGCGTTACCCATAACCATGATGATTGCCATCGTTTCGCCAAGTGCGCGGCCGATACCCAAAATCACACCAGTCATAATGCCTGAACGTGCAGCAGGAACGAGTAGCTTAAAAATCGTGTAGATTTTCGAAGCACCCAGTGCAAGTGAACCTTCTTTGTATGTGCGAGGTACAGCACGAATCGAAGTTTCAGAAACCGTGATAACGGTAGGAAGAATCATGATACCCAGAACAATGATACCCGCCAGGATAGTGTTACCCGCTGGTACTTGGAAAACGTTCTGAATCATTGGAACGATAATTACTAGACCGAAGAAGCCGTAAACTACCGACGGGATACCCGCTAGAAGCTCAACTGCTGGTCGAATAATATCTGCAAGACGCTTTGGAGCAATCTCAGCAATAAAAATAGCGGTTAATACACCAACTGGTACACCAACAACTACAGCTCCAAGTGTCGAAACAATCGATGCAACAATCATAGTTGCAACACCGAATAGAGCTGGAGGTAACCAGTCAACACCCAGAACGATGCCAGAAACACCGGCCTCTTGGAATGCAGGGATACTCTCTGCAACGATAAAGTAAGCGATAACGGCTAGTGATACGATGCCGATTACAGCACTCGATAAGAACAAGCCGTGGAAGATTCTTTCTCTCCAGTCGATGCGCTTCTTAGCACGTAGACTTGGCTTGTTGATTTGAGTCGCTTCAGTATTCATAAGCTTTTCACTATTTGCGATGGTCATATATAAAATCTCAAACTTTGTGGCTCAATAAGAGCTCGAAATAAACAAAGTTGAAAGAAAAGGCTCAGCCTAAAGCAGGCTGAGCAATAATTAAGATTGAGTCAGTTAAGATTAGTTAACTGTGATGTAGCCTTTCTTACCAGCGATAGCTTGAGCTTCATCTGCAACCATCCAATCTAGGAATTGTTGAGTTTCAGCTGTTGGAGCGCCTGCTTTGTAAAGAACTAGGAATGGACGAGCAACTTTGTAAGAACCGTTCTTAACGTTGTCTACAGTCGCAGCAGCGCCGTCGATAGTTAGAGCTTGAACAGATTCGTCAACTGTACCTAGAGAGATAAAGCCGATAGCGTATGGGTTGCTTGCTACAGAAACTTTAAGTGCGCCGTTACCGTTTGCAACTTGAGCACGTTGAGAGATAGCCGATACTTTCTTATCGCCAATCTTCTTCTTAAGCTTCATGATGTCTTCGAATGCACCACGTGTACCTGATGCAGTATCACGAGTGATTGCTACGATTGGCTTGTCAGCACCGCCAACATCTTTCCAGTTAGTGATGTCGCCTTTGTAGATTGAAGTGATTTGCTCAGCAGTAAGAGCAGATACTTCGTTGTTCGGGTTAACAACAACTGCGATACCGTCACGAGCGATAACTAGCTCTTTCAGGTCAGCTGTTTTCTCTTCTTCTTTTAGGTCACGAGAAGAGATACCAAGGTCAGCACTTCCATTTTTTGCTGCTTTGATGCCTGCAGAAGAACCTGGTGCTTGAATTTCGATGAACACTGGTTCGCCTTTATTCATGTAGGTTTCTGCAAAAACTTCAACCAGTGGAGAAGCACTGTTAGAGCCAACTACAGAGATAGTTTCTTTAGCTGAAGCTGTATTCACTGTTAGAGCGCCTAGTAGTGCGATTGCACCGATAACTGTCTTTTTCATCACAAATTTCCTTTAGTGGCGTTATTGCCGTAATGTTTTGCTTGAACGAGGCCTACTTTAGAATCCGAATGTGACAGTTGTGTTTCACTTAATTGAAGCCTATATGACAACTACAAATTAATGGCTAATTTCTCTCCTACTCGATGAATTGATAGTCGCGCACCCATCAGATGCAGTTAGTGAATGCAGGTCTCACCATCGTTTGAGCACCAAAAAGCTAGATTTCCTTCCCTATTTATATCGAACACTAACCAATATATTTCTCTATTTATCAATCAAGTAGCCCTAACACGATGGATAAAAAGATCCACCTTTATCGCCATTTAGAACAATAAACAACCATCTATATCAAATACCTATCGCATATAACGAAATCAAAGCCTTTACTGATTGAATTGTCAGTCTCATTAGTTAGAATCGCCAACTAATTCTAATAATAATAATTCTCATCTTTTTATTTTATTCAAAGAAGGACATTACATGCGCCAACTTCTCAGTGGCTTATCAATCAAAATACAAATTCTTATACCCGTACTATTTTCCGTTGTCTTACTTTTAGCCGGTGTCATTATCGGTGGTGAAAAACTAGAAAGTGCATTCAAAGATGTGTCAGTAGCAACCGACCAGTTAATCTTACATAAAGAAGAACTTAGCGAAATCGTCGACAACAGCTATGGCATGCGCATCAAAGCGATTTACAGTCTATTCAATGCTGATGACGTAAAAACATTGGTTGAAACACTAAACCGAAAACGCGATCAGAATACTCGCCTACTGAATTCATTAGACACAGTGCCAGGCATGCAAGATGAAGTGGCCGCGATGAACAAAGCGATGAATCACTATGTCGATTTTTCTCGTACCACCATGCTTCCGCTATTAAGAGCGAAACACGGCGATGCATCACTATCTTCAGATTTTGAAAACCGCTACCAGATCGCAATCGACCAATACCGACATGCGGGTAATGAAATGGTGCAAGCGATCAATACTCTGTCTAAAAAGCTGAACTTGCTTGCCACTCAAGAGGTCGACATCAACGGCCAGCAACACGCTAGCACGCTGACTACTGCGACCATTGCACTGTTGGTGATCCTGTCTGTAGCTCTAATTATCAGTTGGACGCTGGCTGGTATCATTGTTAAGCCGATCAGCAACATTCAAGAAACGATGCGGGAAGTAGCAAAAGGTAACTTGTTAGTTAAAGCAGAAGAGTATGGCGACAACGAAATCTCACGCCTAGCGCAAGACGTAAACCAGTCTGTTGAACAGCTGCGTGACACGGTAAGCTCGCTGTCTCGAATCAGTATCGAAGTGGCTTCTGCGTCGACAGAGCTAGCGGCTGTAATGACACAGTCCAGCGTTAACTCAGACCAAGAGAAGCAAGAGGTGGAGCAAGTTGCTTCTGCTGTGAACCAATTGGAAAGCACAGCAGCACACGTTAATGAGAACGCAGTACAAGCCGACTCAGCGTCTAAGCAAGCTGACGAAATGGCGACACACAGCATGAGCTTGTTTAATGAAAGCAACAAAGCTAACGAACAGATGGCGATTCAGCTAAGCGAAGCTGCAAATGTTGTGGGCACGCTAAAAGAGCACTCTGAACAGATTGGTAAAGTGATTGAGGTAATTCAAAGTATCTCTGAACAAACTAACCTGCTGGCGCTTAACGCAGCAATCGAAGCCGCTCGTGCAGGTGAAAGCGGTCGTGGTTTCGCAGTGGTTGCTGATGAAGTTCGAATGTTAGCGGCACGAACTCAAGACTCAACCAAAGAGATCCAAACCATTATCGAAGGTTTGCAGGTTCAATCTGGCAATGCGAACGAGAGCATGAGCAGCTCACTGGCGATGCTAGAGCACAACCAAACACTTGCCGCTGAAGTAAGCGAGGCTCTTTCTGGTATTGCCAACTCGGTAACGGACATGACGGAAATTAACACTCAGGTAGCCTCGGCAGCGGAAGAGCAAAGCCAAGTGACGTCAGACATCAACCGCAATATTTCCAACATCTACAGCTTAGTAAGCCAAAACGTAACCGGAATTACTCAAGCCGCTGCAGCAAGCCACGAGCTTTCTAACCTAGCTGAACAACAGAAACAGCAGTTGGACTATTTTAAGGTATAAGTTTCAAGGCTTAGGCTTAGGCTTAGGCTTAGGCTTAGAATTTAAGCTATAAAGACCAAGGTGTAACCCCCATACACACAAAAACCAGTCACTCGTGACTGGTTTTTATTTTGAATAGAGACTTTATTGGCTCAGCAAACCTACTCACCAAGATCTTTGTCCCAGATCCTTTCTATCGCTTCTACTCTTCGAATCTGCTTTGAAGGAAAGTGTGCGACCCTAAGATCAGCGATCGTTTCTTGTTGCTCTATCTGTGACAGCGCAGCATCGTTGAGAATGTCATTTCGTTCTACTTGGTAAACTTCCAAAGCCTCTTCAAATTGGGCTCTTTGTTGGTCGAGCGCTTCAAGCCTTTGCGCAGCTTCTTCACCGACAAGTACATTTCGCTGCAAGTATTTATCTTGTTGTTCAAGCCCCTCAGAGCTTGATAGTTGTTGCAGCAAGACCTGATTCTGATGGCTCGTTCGAACGTAATCAGGCTGTTCTGACATCAAAGCATCCATCCTTTGTTGATAGTCTTGCTCACCTAAGCCCTCTTGTTTCAGAAGTAACTTTTCTAAAGCAATTTCTCTCATGCGATTGTCATGAGTAAACAGAATGCTTATTTCGCTCTGGCTAAAGAATTGAGCTTGGAGATCGAGTAACGCTTGATTAAGTGCGTGTAAGTCTTCGGCTGAGATTGATGTAGTGTCGAACTGAACATCCAACGAGGTCAGTGCCGATTTATATTCAAGGTATTTGGCAAACAATGCTTCATCGACAACGGCACTTTGTGATTGTTCGTGATGTTTTGCCACGTTGCCACGAATATCTTCGAGGGTTAGTTCTGTATTGCCTGACACGAAATATTCCATCATGTCTTTGGCTGATGCATCATCGATTTCGGTATCTTGTTGAGAGGTTGCCTTCAAAGAGGAGGCGCTTTGTTCTATTTTTTTTTTGAATTTGGCTCGTCTGTCTTTACTGGAAAAAAGGTTGGATACAAAAAGACCGCCGCTGTACTCATCAGGGCTATCGTGGTTATCGACAAAATGGCGGTCTTTTTCATTATGTGTTCCTTAAGGTCTTAATAAATGGGTAGGCACCTAAAGGCCGGCCAGCTTCAATCGATTGGCGTGTTGACGATAGAGTGTCACAGGATCGGTCTCAAAGAGGTGGTGAATCCCAAGCAACCCATTAATTTCGTCTAGGTGATTCATTTTATAGTCATCACCAATCACTTTGCCCAAGTGTGCACTGCACGCCCCCACTAGCCCGTCATTCGGTTCATTGAAGGCTAAGCCGAGGATTGTCATTGCTCCATCAGTAGGATCAAGAAGGTTGGTAAAAGTGGATGACCCTGTCCATGAGTAGTAATAAACGCCGTTATTGGCTTGCCATTCACCATCACCGCACTCAGATGTTGGAACGCCTTCAGGGTAAAACTGATTGAACGCAAGCGAACCTTCTGTCGTAAGAGCTTCAAGAGATGCGAGACCGTCTTGGTCAAGATCCGTTCCACCAGATAACAGGTTGATGAGCGTAGTCAATCCACCAGCAAGTTTGACCGCAATACCCTCTGTGGCTGAGCCTTCAGGTACGGTGCCACGAACTAAATCGGCCACCTTAGAGCCTTTATGAACGCCACCAATACTTGTCACTGATGCAACAAGATCAGGTCGAACTGATGCCACATAGCGTGCAGTCGGTCCACCATGGCTGTGTCCAACCAGATTCACCTTACTCGCTCCAGTTGCCGCCAAAAGTGTTTCAACCTGAGCCAGTAACTGCTCGCCACGAACTTCAGAACTGTTGGTCGCAGAAACCTGAGCGACGTATACGCTCGCGCCATCTTTGGTCAGCGATTCCGGTACGCCATAGAAATAGTCGACGCCTGCCAATGTATCGAAACCAAACAAGCCATGTACCAGCACAATGGGATATTTCGTTTCAGTGTATCCGCTGACTTCTAGTGCCGAGGCGCTCGTTCCTGCATAGGCACCAAAACTGGATAGACAAGCTATCGTCCAAATTAATATCTTTTTCAATGCTCTTTCCTTAAACAGATTAGACCTCTGATGAGTAAAAGACCGTAGTTGATAATTTTATAAAACAGAAAATAGCAACTTGATATTTGTGAGATTGAACTGGAATTAAACAGTAGTGATTAACATCAACACAAACAGATTAAGACCTAAAGCCAAGAAATTAACTAATTGATTAAATTAATATTTAACGTAATCGCATGAACTCGCACTTCCAATAAACTAATTAAAATATCAACCTAACATTCTCAAAATTCAAAAGCTCAATGACAAACGTTCAAGCGTTTAAACCGTTATTTATCAACCATAAACCCGTTGAAAATTTGATATTTATACCAGTAATGACACTCCAATAGTTTGAATATATTGACGTGAATTATTAATTTTCCGTATAGGTCGTACCAGTCATATAGTTATTCACTTATCAACAAGCAACAACGTTTCCATTGGCTCACCTCAAAATAAAAAAGAGAACACAATGATGAAAAATACGGCTTTAATACTCGCGTTAACCATGCCTTTTGGTGCTTATTCCGCTGAAGATCCAATACCAACACCTGAATCTATAACATCCGCTCAAGTGCAGAGTACGCAAGGCTCAGAAACATACTCTTACGTTCGATGTTGGTATCGAACCGATGCATCGCATGACTCCGCCGCTACCGATTGGAAATGGGCTGAAAAAGAAAACGGGGACTATTACACGATCAGGGGATATTGGTGGTCTTCCGTTTCATTCAAAAACATGTTCTACAGCGATGCCCCGCAATCTGAAATCAAACAACGCTGTGAAGAGACGCTCGACATCCAACATGACGTCGCTGACATCACCTATTTTGCCGCAAACAATCGCTTCTCTTACAACCATTCAATCTGGACCAACGATAACGTAATTCAAGCCAATACCATTAATCGCATTGTTACTTTTGGTGATAGCCTTTCTGATACTGGGAATCTATTTAACGGATCTCAATGGGTTTTCCCCAATGCGAATTCATGGTTTCTGGGGCACTTCTCAAACGGTTTGGTTTGGACGGAGTATTTAGCAAAAGCGAAAGATGTCCCTCTGTATAACTGGGCTGTGGGTGGCGCCGCAGGTACCAACCAATACGTGGCATTGACTGGTGTTTATGATCAAGTCACCTCTTATCTGACCTACATGAAAGTCGCCAAAAACTATCGTCCGGAAAACTCACTGTTTACTTTAGAGTTTGGCCTCAATGACTTCATGAATTACAACCGAGAAGTCGCCGATGTAAAGGCTGACTTTAGCAGCGCGCTGATCCGCTTAACAGAATCTGGTGCGAACAATATCCTGCTGTTCACCTTACCCGATGCAACCAAAGCCCCTCAATTCAAATACTCTACCGAACAAGAGATAATAAAAGTTCGTGGCAAGATCTTAGAATTCAACCAGTTCATCAAAGCTCAAGCCGAGTATTACCAAGGTATAGGGAAAAACGTGGTGTTGTTCGATGCAAGTGCGTTGTTCGCCAGCATTACCGATAACCCAGAACAACATGGCTTTCGAAACGCGAGTGATGCTTGTCTTAATATCAATCGAAGCTCAGCCGCGGACTATTTAAGAAGCCACAGCTTAACTAATGATTGTGCGACCTATGGTTCAGACAGTTATGTATTCTGGGGCGTGACGCACCCAACCACCGCCACACACAAATACATTGCCGACCATATCCTAGCTTTTTCATTCTCAACATTTGATTTCTAAAGCCTTTAGAGCAACTCCGTAACCTGAGGCAGCACCTCTTAGGCACAAAAGTCAGATACAAAAAAACCGCCTAATATTGGCGGTTTTTATTTATGTCAGTTTTACTAGCAAACGCTTTAAAACTGGCTGGTGATTACTCGTCGTCCACTTTTGGTGCGACTTTCTTCTTAGGGATAAACACGGTATCACCCACGGCCACATTTTGGTGGAAGCTCTTATCGCGCTTAACTGGTTTCTTCGGCGTTTTCTTCGCTTGAGTGTTGGTCTTCTTCTTAGCAGGACCGCCTTTAGCAAACGCAGGTTTACGTGGCTTAATGCCTTTGAATTTACCTTTTAGGCCTTCAAGTACAGAGAAGGTCAAATCTTGTTGAAGGTAAAGTTCAACACGCTTGAAGCTGTCCCAGTCTTTTGGACCAACCAAAGAAATCGCATCGCCTTTGTTACCCGCACGGCCAGTACGACCTACACGGTGCACGTACTCTTCCGTATGCTTAGGCATATCAAAGTTGATAACGTGGCTCACGTTTGGAATATCAATACCACGTGAAGCAACATCGGTAGTTACCAAGATCTTGTAAACCGCACGCTCGAACTGGCTCATAATAGCATTACGTTGCGTTTGGTTTAGGTTACCACTCAGTGCTACCGCTTTAAGCTTCTTCTCGTTCAACTTATCTGTTAAACGGTCAGTATCAGCGCGTGTTGCTGTGAAGATCATTACCTGACGGTATTCAGCTTCTTCCAGTACACGGTCTAAAATCGCTTCTTTGTGATCTAGGTGATCACATAAGTAGAATTTCTGTGTGATATCTAAGTGTTGCTCGTTAGAAACACCAACAGAGATACGCTTAGGTGCGTCTAGCATTTCATTTGCAATGCCATTTACTTCAGCGTGATCTAACGTTGCAGAGAACATCAACGTTTGACGACGACGGTGTTTAGCTGCATTGGCAATGCGACGAAGTTCTGGAGCGAAACCCAGATCAAGCATACGGTCCGCTTCATCAAGGATTAGCGTTTCAACACCATCTAGGAACAATGAACGATGTTCTAGGTGGTCAGCAAGACGGCCTGGAGTCGCAACGATAAAACGAGGGTACTTACGCAGTGCTTTAACTTGGTCGTTAAAGTTCTCACCACCTAAGATAAGCGCCGCTTCATAAGACAGACCACCAAGCATGCTACGCAGTTCGCCGTAAACTTGCTTCGCTAGCTCACGAGTAGGAGCCAAAATTACACCACGAGGATCTTTAGCAGAAAACGCTTTTGTTTTTAATGCTTTATGTATCATTGGCAACACAAACGCCAATGTTTTTCCTGATCCCGTTTTTGATGAAGCCAATAGATCCTTACCAGCAATAGCAACAGGGATCGCTTTTGATTGGATCTCTGTCGCCTTCTTGAAGTCGTAATGTTTTAAGTTCTTCAGTAAGCGGTTATCTAAGCCTAAATCTTTAAAGTGCAAAGGACTCTCCAGTCATGATGGTATTGAATAAAATTAATTTAACGTGACATGATACCGCGAAAGTACTTTATAAGGATAGAGATCACAGTAAATTTATCCCTTTATCTATCTTTAGCTAGAACAACGTATGCATTGCTAGCAAAGGGATAGCTCTCCAAAAACACCTTCAAGTCGTCTCTAAATCCTTCATCTCATAAATGAGACACAACGTGATACTTAGCTAATTAACTCAAAAATTTAGCAATTTCTTTAGTTATTGTTTTTGCAGTTAAAAAATTAGTCGCTACAATCATTAATGAAGCGACTATATGATAAAGAATGTATAGCGCATCTTTTGATGATAAATAAGCAAGGAGTTCTTATGAATAAGACGTTAATCGCAGCTGCAGCATCAGTTTTCATTTTAGCCGGTTGTTCTTCAGAACCAGAAGAAGCTGCAGTGTCAGAAATGGATCAACTAACTAACCAAGTGGCTCAACTTACAAGCGAAGTTGAAGCACTTAAGAGTGACAAAGCAGCCGCAGAAATGAAGGCTCAAGAAGCAGAAGCAGCCGCTATGGCAGCGAAAGAAGAAGCGGATCGTGCTAACGAACGCATCGACAACATCGCTGAGTCTTACACTAAGTAGTTTGAGATCTAATCGCGATTAAGCTGTAGATTAAATAAGTCGCAAAAAGCAGTATATAGACAGCACCACTTCTTATCGGATGTGGTGCTTTTTTTGGGTGACACTAATGCGAGTAAACAAGATAAAACCGCCCCTTGTTGCAGAAGAGGCAATCGAATTAAAACTCAATCACAGGTGGTGCTATCTCTACAGGTACGCCGTTTTGAGCAAAGATAACCGCTTTCGCCTTTGAATTTGGCAGTTCTGCGTCTTCAAGCCACCATTTTAGTTCCACAGGGATCTGTAATGATTTCTTTGAACCATCACTTCGAGTTAATGGCTCGTGCGCTTCTACAAACACACTTCTATCAGGCTCTAATGACACCTTAATCGGCTCATTGATAATGGTGACCTGTTCACCACGGTTCACTTGCTCAAACAGCCACTCAATGTCTTTAGGTTCCATTCGGATACAACCAGAGCTAACTCGTAAACCTATCCCGAAATCCTTGTTTGTACCATGGATCAAATAGTCGCCAGCGCCATAAGCAAGCCTCAAAGCGTACTCTCCCAATGGATTTTCCGGCCCGGCAGGAACCACTCTCGGTAATTCAATGCCCTTTTCAAGATACTCGTTGCGGATTGAATTTGGTGGCGTCCATGTTGGATTCGGTCTTTTTTGGCTTATCTTGGTGATCATCTCGGGAGTATCACGCCCCACTCGACCGATGCCGACAGGGAAAACATGCACCTGATTTTTCTCAGGCTCAAAGTAATACAACCTTAACTCAGCAAGATTGATGACAATCCCCTTTCTTGGGGTGTCAGGCAAAATCAAGCGGCTTGGAATGCTTAACACATAGCCTTCCGCGGGAAGAAAAGGATCCACCCCTTTGTTGGCTGCCATTAAAGAGAGAAAACCAATATCGTATTGCTTGGCAATGATGGCCAAGGTTTCGCCCGCCGCCACTTCATGCTGCTGGATTCTGCCCACAATGCGGCTTTCCGTTGGTGGCAATTCAAAGGTTGCAGCAGACACCCACGATGAAGCTATCCCGCTGGCAAGCAAAGTAGTTCTTACAACAAGCGACACCGCCCTGTGAAGTCGTGTTTTCATTGACGGCAAAGGCGTCGAGTTAGCGCAATGCGACATACAAATCCTTGGTTTGTCTTTTATCAAAGTTTAGATTATCTCTGATCAAACGTCTCTACAACGTATTGTTGTCTCGAAACTGATAGACAACAAGTTTATGTGTGGGCCTTTTCCTCTCATTCGCTTGCAATTAACCCATACAAAATCGATTGCCTTTACGCTTTCAACAGATTTAGTTATCAATATTAATAAAACTATAATGGCAGACCTGTTTTGTGACTAAAGTCTCATGGAGCCACGTTCTAACTCGCTAATATTGCCTCAACAAAACGAATTCAATTCAACAGAATCGGTAATTGATTAAATCCTGTTCCTATAATTACCGTTTAAACTTTGGAGAACGACCATGGCTACACCTCATATTAATGCTCAAGCTGGTGATTTCGCAGAAACAGTACTTATGCCGGGCGACCCGCTTCGCGCAAAATACATTGCAGAAACATTCCTTGATGACGTGAAGCAAGTTTGTGACGTTCGCAACATGTTTGGCTACACAGGCACTTACAAGGGTAAGAAAGTTTCTGTAATGGGCCACGGTATGGGTATCCCATCATGCTGCATCTACGTACACGAGCTAATCGCTGAGTTCGGCGTGAAAAACGTTATTCGTGTAGGTAGCTGTGGCGCGGTACGTGACGACGTTAAACTAATGGACGTTGTTATCGGCATGGGTGCATCTACTGACTCAAAAGTAAACCGCATTCGTTTCAACAACCACGACTTCGCTGCTATCGCTGATTTCGGTCTTCTAGAAGAAGCAGTAAACCAAGCTCGTGCACAAGAAGTTCCAGTTAAAGTTGGTAACGTATTCTCTGCAGACCTTTTCTACACTCCAGAAGCTGACCTTTTCGAAAAAATGGAAAAGCTAGGCATCCTAGGTGTTGATATGGAAGCGGCTGGTATCTACGGCGTTGCTGCAGACCTTGGTGCTAAAGCACTAACTATCCTAACAGTATCTGACCACATCATCCGTGGTGAAAAACTAAGTTCTGAAGAGCGTCAAAAGTCTTTCAACGACATGATGAAAGTTGCTCTAGAGACAGCAATCAACATCTAACGATTTGATAAAAGATACATTGAAAAGCGTTACCCCGCAGCCAGGCTCGCTTGGCTGCTCAAATAATCCCGAGGGGGAGATCGTGTCTAACGACAAGCTGCCAAAAGATGCGGATGGTTTGCAACTCAACTTTTGTAAAACATTGGCGTGTGACAACTTTGGCTTGAGCGATGCAAAACGGTATGTTTTGCAACACGCGAACCCTAAGCGTCCAGCGATGGTTTGTCGTGAATGTGGAGCTTTCCCCCCCTTACTTAACAATCGTGAAGTGTTAAGCGAACTTCATCGCCTAAGACAACTTCACAGCGACGGGCTCCCTGCTTGTCGTAATGATGATTGCGATAACTTCGGCTTATCGGTTCATACCCATAAACATCTTTATCATGCCTTCGGCTACAGTGGCGACAGGCAGCGTTATCGATGCAAAGACTGCCAAACAACCTTCGTTGATAAATGGTCTGGATCCAATAAAAAACTCCAATTTCAAGAGAACCTCATGGGCTTACTGTTCATGGGCTATTCCGTACGTGAAATCTGCCGAAAATTAGAGATCAACCCAAAGACTTTCTATGATCATGTTGACCATATCGCGAGCCGTTGTCGTCGTAAATTAGCGATGATCGATGCACGATGGGTTAACCATGCGAAAGATTACGAGTTCGCATCTCACTACCAGCGTCTGCAACCACAAAGTAACAACGGTGTGGTGTGGATAGCGACGGGCGAGGCGCATTCTGGCTATATACTTTGCCAACACGTTAACTACTCTCAAAATGAAGAACCATCAGGAAACGTCGACCATAACCCTTATGATGATGTGGCACGATTTGTATCCAAAGAGCACTCTTCAGAAGCAAATCTCGAACTGCCTCAGCCCTCTGACAAACTAAAAGAGCGCATTGAACAGCAATACCAAGTGATTCTTGCGAGAGGTAACGTTGAGGACCCTATGGGTAACCTCACCACATTTAGCTACCCTTCAAAAGGCGCACTCATTCGACCGCCTTATACCTCTTATGCTCACTTCTTACATGTGTTGGATATGTGTAACGAAGACAAGCATGTCGCCATCTATATGCCACAAGATCCATTACTAAGATCTGCCGCTTTAAGCGTATGTTTGCCGCGTATTCAGAGTCAAAATATTGACCTTATGTACGTCGAGGAAGATTCAGGCTGGCAAGACGATCAAAGTTTTGAAAAGATCGACATCGTTCACATGAGTTGGTGGCGCGATCGCTGGGCTATTGCGAATCAAGGTGATAACCAGAAAGGTATCTGCTACCTAACCGGTAACAATCCAGAACCAAAACAGTGGTTTAACACGGCCTCAATTCAACAAACTAAGTTCTATCAACAACGCTTTCAGCTGTTATTTGATAGCTTTATTAATGAGCCCAGACGTAAGCTTCGTCCTGGGGGCATTCTTCCATTGCTCGACATATTTAGAGCTTGGCACAATCTGTGCTACCAAGATAAGCAAGGGCTCACGGCAGCACAGCGCTTAGGCGTAGCAGAGCTGCCATTAACTCTAAAGCAACTACTTTCATAGCAACAAAGCCTCTAGGTAATTATTCGGGAACTCATTGATTTTAAAGCAACAACATGAGGTAACACCCATAATTAGAAAAGATCGATGTTCCTTTGACGCTCTAGGAAAGATAATTGGTGCTTATCTCAAATCACACTCTTATAATGATTGTGTTATCAATATGTTCGATAATCATGGATGTAAGTCTTGGACAAAAATCAGTACCTTCTTGAAACAGAATTAGAAAAACTTAAAACTCGTGTCGACTCTGAGCCATCGGTGATCCTAGAGGTTGCCCAGCAGTGCCTAGTCCGATCAGAGCAAGTTCTGTTTGAAGAGGGCGCCATCCAGTCATTAATGTTAATGGCAAGATGTAGCTGGAACCTGATGGATTACCAAAAAGGTTTAAAGTACATCAAGGAAGCCTACAAGCGCCAAAGCCGACTAGATACCGACCTTTTTCTCCCTGAAATCCTCCATTTACACGCGCTCCAGTTCTGGGGACAAGCCAAGTATTACTCCGCCCAACAGTTTTGGATCAATGCCTTAGAGCAGTCCGCATTGGTTGATGAAGTCGAAATTCAAATTGAATGCCTCATTGGCCTTGGTAATATATGGCGGATGACCCACGAATATAAACTTGCACGTTCAACCCACCAACTTGCCGTGAAAGTGGCTAACAACAGCCGTATTGGTTGGTTAGAGGGTAAAGCCAGAATACTGCTCGCGTGGGATTACTACCTGCTCAACAACTATGTTGAAATGCTGTCGGTATTAGACGGTGCAGAAGAAGCATTAAAAGACCATAAAGATAACACTTGGCATGCTGAGGTGTGGGACTTCCGAGGCTTAGCACTTCTTGGTCTTGAACGCTTAGATGACGCAGAGCGCGCCACGGCCAAAGCGCACAATCTGGCAGTTGAACACAACCTAGTTTGGATGAAAGCGCACTCATACATCAGCCGAGCTAGATTGGAGCTCCTGAGAAAAAGACCAGAACAAGCGGCGGAATTACTGAGGCTCGCTGAGCAATCCGCAAACGAGTTCGATAATGGCGAGTTGCTAAGCCAAATCTGTTACCAACAATCTTTGGTAGCGGAAGAAAACCAAGACTTCCAAGCCGCGCTCGTCGCCTTTAAAAAGTACCGTCAATATTCTATCGGCATGCTCAAAGAGCAAACGACACGTGTTGGGTTAGATAAAGCGCGCAGTTCAAAACGCCAGCTTGAACAGAGAGCACGAAAACTGATTAACCGTATTCGCGGTCAGCACGAGTACGATCCTGAAAAGCACCTCTCTTACGTTGTCTCTGAAACCTTTTGGTGGGAAAAGTTGGTGCTGTTCAAGACAGAGCTTAAACGCTCGAACCACAGCATCATTATGTTCCATCATGTCGATACTGATTACTTAGATGTTTGCACCGAGATTGCTCATGCTTTATGTAACCAGAATGACTTCATTGCAAGACTAAGTTCTGAACGTGTGGCCCTTATGCTTTCCGAAAAAGGCGAAGCCGCAGAGCAAACCTTCCAAACTCTCAGCACCATGCTCGATATCTATCCATGGCATAGAAAAGGATTAAAAGGTTCGAAACCAAGCGTCAGCCTCAATGATATTTTGACGTTCCCGTTCACGCTTGAACAACTCGAAGAAGACGATGCTGAGGTAATAGAATAATGGAAACTCTATTAAGCAAGATCACAGACGCCGGTTTAGACCCTTCATCAGTATCAGGTGAAGAAGCGATCATCTTCTGGAACCACATTCGTCAGCACGTTTCGACAACGCAAACAGAGCAAGCGCACTGCTATATCATTAGCTCTGAATACCGTGCCGAGTTACAACAAAATCAAACCAGTATCGAAGAGTTGAGACGAGCACTCGATCTGCTCCACCTTCCTGCCGATATCGAAGATATTCTGACAGTCAAAACCAGTTTAAGTGACCGCTTAGTTGAAACTGGTGATTACACCTCAGCACTCAATGAATTCGTCAGTTCGTCGACTATCGCGGTTGAACACGGTCATATCGATGAGTATGTATTAGCTATTTTAGGCATGGGCAACCTGTGTGATTCCTATGGCGATCACAACAGAGCACTTCGTTACTACCAAAAAATCAGCAGCATAGACCATGCGATAAGCAGTCGCTCACTTCGCCTCAAATTCAAGCTGCATATGGTAGCAAGCCTACTTCTACTCAATCGCATTACAGCAGCCAGCGATTTACTGAATGAGTGCGAAGAACTGAGTATTTTGGTCAGTGACAAGTTGCTCACAGCTCAAATATTGCTCTACCAAGCGAAAGTACTTCGTGCTAAGAAGAAATACCAAGAAGCGCTACGTTGCCTTTCAAAGGTTCAATACCCAGCCAACAGCACTCAAGCAAGCTGGCTTGCGACCATGACTCGCCTCGAGTTAGCACATTGCCTAAGTGCAACTGGAAAGCAAGACTATGCGAGCATGATTTTGTCGAGCACAGACAAACGTGTAAAAGCCTACTCATCGCCAGTGCTTGCAAAGCGTTTCTATGACTCTTTGAGTGATGTATGTATGAATCAGGGCCGTTTTCAAGAAGCTCTAAGCTATGAGAAAAAAGGCTACCGAATTGAAACCGATCTGATGAAGCAGATCCCGATCAGTGAACTCGGTGCAAGCCAGCTACGCCGACTGTCTCGTTTTGAGTTACAACTCAAACTCATTCTCTCTGAACAAGAGAACAAAGAGCTCAAAGAGACAACCGAACAACACAAGAATGCGGTGGCTCAGCTTCAACAAGACGTATTCACAGATCCATTAACAGGGTTGCACAACCGCCGCTGGTTAGATGTGAAACTGAAAGACATGCTGCTGCACGATACCTCTTTCGCGCTGATGGTTATTGATATTGACCACTTCAAGTCTATCAATGATGAACTGAGTCACTTAGTGGGCGATAAAGCGATTGTTAGTGTGTCTCAAGAGCTACGTTCATACTTTAAGTTTAGAGGCGCGTCATGTGTCAGATTTGGTGGAGAAGAGTTCCTCGTCATTCTAGAGAACACTGATCTTCCGAAGGCAGAAATGCACTCTGAAAATTATCGAGAGCGCATCTTCCAATTTGGATGGCATGAAATACTTGGGGAGCGTGGTTTGACCGTGAGTATTGGTATCACTTTGCATCGTGACGGAGAGAATACTCAACGCACCTTCTACCGTGCGGATAAAGCGCTATACCGAGCTAAAGCCAACGGCCGTAATCAAGTGTGTACAGAGTAGTGGCATATAGCTCTGTAGCTTAGGCCAACTGCTTATTGATAAAAGAACAGAGAAATACCAGCAAGGGCGGCAAGTGTGCCTATGATACTTTGCTTTGACACCTTCTCCCCTTTCAGCGCATAAATCACCAAAATAAAGACCGGGCTGGTCGCTATCAACGTTTGTGCAATCGCAGGGTTAGCATTCTTCAACGCCACTTGTTGAAGCCATAGAGCGAGAAACGTCCCGACAAAGATTGCTCCTAATAACCACAGTTTATCGAGCTTGGTCATTTCCCATAAATCTCTTTTTATCGATGAATACGGCTTCTTTTCAACGAAAGGGATAATCAGCATCACAGCAAACACGCCAATCGTCAGGCGAATCAAAGCACCTAACAATGGTGGAATATCACCCGCCACTAACGCGTAATGAGAAATAACCACACCAGATGCCTGACAGACACTCGCCACAAGCCCATAACCAATGCCACCCCACTGCGCTTTGTTATTCGATTCACCGCTCGCCGATTTTGATGGCTGGAAGACAACGAAGGTCACCGCTAGTGTTGTAATCACGACACCGAGCCAACTTTGCACTGTCAATACAGCGCCCAGGAACATTAATGCCAGCACACCAGAAAGAGGCGGGGCTAAAGATTCCAGTAACAGCGTCTTATTGGCACCGATTCTTTTCAACGCCGCAAAATAGGCGCTATCTCCAATCGCAATGCCAATCACACCTGAAATTGCCAATATCAGAAAATGGTTGGTACTCAGTTCAAACTCCGGCATCGGAATAAGAGGCATCACCAGCAACATCATCCCTGACGCCACTACACCCTTAACAATGTTCAATTGCATCGCAGAGAAGCGATGACCAAACTGTCCATAAATCCATGTCGCACACGCCCACACAATCGCAGCACCAATAGCCGCCAATTCACCTATATACATCCGTGTTTATCCTTTGTGGTTGTGCACGTCATTTAGAATCGTAGCTGTCATCATTTCAGCTAAAATACCAACCAGAAAGCCGAAATAGCCTCTTCAAACGCGATGAGATTTTATAAGATTCGTCAATGGTTTTGCTCACATTAGAAGCGAACACTCATTATTTATAACTCAGTAAATCATTTTTATAACAATTACTTGGATGATAGCGTAGTATATTTATAACTAATATCTAACATTACAAGGATCTGTTATGTTTTTAGACTACTTTGCGCTCGGCCTACTTATTTTCGTAGCATTAGTAATCTTTTACGGCATCATCGTTATTCACGATATTCCCTATGAAATTGCGAAAGAACGCAATCACCCTCATCAAGATGCTATTCACGTCTCAGGCTGGGTTAGCCTATTCACCTTACATACTATTTGGCCATTTCTTTGGATTTGGGCAACATTATGGCGCAAAGATCGTGGTTGGGGCTTCGCTAAATTAGAAGAAGAACAACACGATATTCATCATCGCGTCGATATTCTCATCGATCAAGTGAGTACTCTTCAGGAAGAAATCGCACAGCTCAAGCAAGCAGGTGCTGAGCAAAGCAGTCCAGAGGAAGAGACAAACAACGTTCAAGATCAGGAGGCTAAGTAATGGATTTACTGCTGATAATGACCTATGCGGCGCTTTGTATCACTATTTTCAAGGTGTTCAATATACCGCTAAATAAATGGACAGTACCTACTGCCGTACTTGGAGGTGTGATCATAGTAGGTACCCTAATTCTACTAATGAACTACAACCATCCATTTACACAAATCGGTAACCAAGTTTACTCAACAACGCCAGTCGTTTCAGGCGTTAGGGGTAAAGTTATCGAAGTGCCAGTAGAAGCAAACAAACCTCTGAAGCAAGGGGATATTCTTTTCAAAATAGACCCAGTTCCATTCGAAGCTGAAGTCGCAAGGTTAGAAGCCAAGGTAAAAGAAGCAAGCCAAGGTGCTCTTGGAATGGAATCTGAAGTGGTTGAAGCAGAGGCTGCAAAAATCAAAGCCATCGCGGAAAGAGATAAAGCCCAACGTGAGTTTTCTCGTTACAAGCGCGGTTACGACAGTGGCGCTTTTACCGAGCAACAATTGGATACTCGCAGACAAGCTTACAAAGCATCGGAAGCGGCCGTGAAAGTTGCAGATGCAAACCTAGAACAAACAAAGATCGCCTTGGACTCTGAAATAGGTGGCGAGAATACAGCGGTTTTAAGCTTATTGGCTGAATTACGTAAAGCTCAGTTTGATTTAGAACAAACCGTGGTTCGAGCTCCCACTGACGGATACGTTACGCAACTAGCATTACGCCCGGGTGTAATGGCAGTTCCACTTCCTTTAGCTCCCGTGATGACGTTTGTTCACACAGAGGAGCAGTTCTATACCGCTGCATTTAGACAAAACTCGCTACAGCGCCTACAACCGGGTTACGAAGCTGAGTTCCTATTTAGAGCATTGCCAGGAAAAGTATTTAAAGGACGTATTGATGAAGTGATTCCAGCTATTGGTGAGAGCCAATTTCAAGCTAGAGGCGCGCTTCTAGGTACTGATGCCTTGCGTACCAGTGGTCGTGTGTTTGTTAAATTGAGCATCACTGATGATCTGTCTGACTACCATTTACCTATGGGTACTGCAGTCGAGGTTGCCGTTTATTCTGACAGTTTCACTCATGTATCTATTATGCGTAAAGTGCTTATTCGTATGAAGAGTTGGCAAAATTATCTATACCTTGACCACTAAACTGTAGTGGAACAAAGAGAAAACCACTTAACACATTGTTAATATTAATGAAAAAGCCAGATCTTGAAGTGACCCCGTAAAGT
>NZ_JBFRST010000012.1:0-57326 GCF_041473705.1 Vibrio sp. 10N.222.55.B11 | reverse complement strand
AAGTGTGGAGTTGGTTAAGGCAACACTATCTAGCAAACCAAAACTTCATTGATTATAACGATATTGTTTCGAAGGTCTGTAGCGCTTGGAATGGATTTCTTGAGTGCAAAGATCGCGTCACAAAAATGTGTACAAGAGATTGGATTGACCTGATCAGTTAATTTTCCGGGTTGGTATGAGTCTTATTATTCGTCTCAGAGTTTGTAGAGGCGCTTTACGTTGATCACGAGCTCTGATATTCCGACACTTATTATTAAGCTCTGCTCTCTCTAGCAGCGCTTGATTACGTAAGTTTATACTTGTGGCTATTGGTTCGTTGATTAACTTTTCCTGAGCGTCTTGAGAGCTCTATCTCCTACTAATTTGAACTGGCTGATAAAGATGCCTCGTTTCTAATAACAAGGTTTTGTTGGTCGGTAACTCTTGCTATCTCCCTCTACTTAATAGATTAATCTACAGGCAGTTACGTGAACTCCCCGGTTATAACGGTTTATAGTTGGAACGTTGATGGCTATTTAATTGTTAATTCAGCGTGACTTTAAGTGGGCATCTGTCTGCGGGTAAATATCTTTAAACGCCTTCTCTCAAGGTGATCTCCATTTACTCTTGAGCTTCTAGGTGTCACTTTTCTCTATGACTTCTCTCGAACCTCTTATAAGGACTTGTTTATAAGAATGGTAAAACTACGTACAGACACAACTAAAGTCGTTCTCCGTGTGTTTGAGAAGCCCAGTTGAGCAATTTCATGGTTAGTTGGTTTGTTAGCATTGGGAAGGTAAGGGTTCGATGAGTTTGGTTTATAGCTATTGTAGAAGTTATCTATGGATAAGTAACAGATACAAAAAAGCCGATGCTAGGCATCGGCTTAGTTTGAGACACTTTAAATTAAGCTGGTTGAACTAGAGCGAGCGCTTTACGAGAAACCTCGTGAGCTGCTTTCGTTAAGTTTTGCTTCTCTAGTGCGTCAGATAGGTATCCGTAATCTGAAACATTTGAACGAAGTGCTAGGGCTTTTTCGAAGTGGCTTTGTGCTTCCGCCCACTTCTGCTCTCTTAAGTAGAACTGAGCCAGCGCGCTGTGTGCTTCGGCATTACCACTGTCTTTACTAATTGCACGTTCTAGCATGACCACTACTGGGTGGTGATCGGATAAGTTCAGCTCTGGAAGCAACATGTAGAGTTCATTTGACCCACTCTTTGCAATGTTCTCTTTGATCACAGTGAAGGCTTCTGAGTCAGCTTTGCGAGCGATAAGTTGCTTCACAAAGCAGGATACAAGGTGCGAACTTTGTTTCTGTTTTCTTGAAAGCTTGTTCCAATGGCTGATTAAACCTTCGCTACCTTGCTGTTGTGCCACATCATGAAGTAGCCCACATTGTGCTTTCTGTTCTAATTCACGTTGCTCATCAGCTGTTAGAAGTTTGTTCTTAACTAATTTAGGAGTTAACTCTAGCAATGGCTGCCATAACTTCAGTTGCAAGTAAGTGGCTTTTAACAGGCCAAGTACAGCAGTGTTATTAGGGTATGTGCCTTTTAGGGTCGAAAGTGTATCGAATGCAGCTTCGTAGTTTGACTCGCTGATTTGCTGTTTAGCTTTAGTTAGCTCAACCGCTAGTAGAGAGTCGTCCTGTTGGCTAGCAAGCTCGATGTACTTATCTCGCTCACTTGTATTACCTTGTTCGTGTGCCGCTTGAGAAGCGACTAAATAACAAAGTAGAGGCATGTCGTGATGGTTAGCCCAACGAGTTACTTTCTTCTCAGCGCCTTTCCAGTCACCTTCAAGTAGCTTGATAATGCCTTCATTGGTATAACGACGAGAACGTTTCAGCTTACGAACACTGAACCAGTTCCAAGTTGTCGAGCTTGCGTACATAAGCTTTTTAAATAGGTACTCTAAGCCGAATAGAGCCGCTAGAAGAGCGATGACGAAGATAACCAGTGTTGTCACGCTCATCTCAATGGTCTTATTCGCAATTGAGATCAGAACGTAGCCTTGTTGACCAGAGAACTGAGTACCAACAATTAACCCAGCACCTAGAACGAGAAAAAGAAAAATCCAACGAATCATTATTTTTCCTCCGTGGTCATAACGGTGACTTCACGACGTAGGCGCTCACGTATCACATCTGACAACTCATTTTGAGATTCAAGCTTTACAGGGTATTTCACAGAGATGTTCTGTTCACTTAGCTGTTTAATCGCTTTCTCAAATTCAATCACTGAGTTGTTATCTTGGTTTAGATAAGCTTTCGACCACTCGCTAGCGGTATTAAGAGCTGCGCTATAGAGTTCACCTTGTTCTTTGTAGACAGCGCGAATCGCGGTTTCTAATTTACCTTTGATGTTTTCACGAAGGTAGAAGTGCTGTTCTGGTGATAGTAGAGGGATAACTTCGCCATCACGACTACGGAATGTGATGAAGTTTTCTGAAAAGTCTTTCATCGACGTCATCAGGTTGTTCTGCCAGTCATTAATATCTTGAGATACGGCTTTTTTCTCAACAGCGGCAGCCTCAGGCAGGATTGCATTGGCAAGCGGCAGCGTATCGACTTGTTGTTGTAGGCTTGTGATGCGTAGAACTAAGCCATCACGGTCGATAAGAGGAATAGTGCGAAGCTTAGTAATGTCATTGGTCATTGATTGACGAAGAGAGACCAAGCTTGGGTCATTCAGTGCGGCGATACGTTGATCGGCGCTTTCCATTAGTTTGGTTGCACTAACGGCATCATGCTCGAGGAACAGTTTACGTCCTGCTAGTTTCACAAGGTAATCAGCTTCAGCAAGCAACCAGTCATTCGGGCGGCGACCTTTCACGTCAGCCACTGCTAACTGCAGGCTTTGAATGCTCTTCTGCTGTTGAGATTGCACGACCTGAGTTTTCTCCACCGCGTGTGAGGCTTCTTGGATAGTCTCTTGCTTGATGGTTTGTAGGTCTTTATTTACCGCAGATTGGGTATTTTGAAGTTGTGCTTGAAGAGCGGCTATTTGAGCCGAGTATTCAGCGCTCTTTTGCTGCATTTGAAATGCGATACCGCCACTGAAGATAATTGAAATAGCGATCGCAATAGCGCCTAGTTTGACACCGCGCTTACCTTGCTTTTCTGCTTTCTCTATTTGCTCTTTATGCTCAGCTTGAGGCTGCTCATTTTTAGCGGTATTTGAAGCAGAGGCATCAAGCTTCTGTTCAGGTTGTTTTGTCTCTGTAGAGTCAGCTTTTTCGTTTTCAACAACTACTGGCTGAGTATCTTGTTTCTTTTCAGGTTCAATATGCTCATTATTTTTTTTGCTTGTCATGCTTATTTCCTGTTTCTAGCTAGGGCCGGAGAGCAGCCAGTAATATTTGGTTCGTAGCACTGTGAGTATTGGTCACATTCGAGAAGCCGAGTTGTTGTGCTCGTTCTACAATGCGCTGGCTTGGGACAAATAGATGTCTTGTTGAAAGCCAAGCCAAATACTCATCAGGGGTAATTGAGCAGAGATACTCCAATTGTTCCTGACTAGTGATGACAACTTTGGACGTTTTTTTGTTTATCCATGTTTGATAGGTATTGTGGTCGCTAATAGGAATATATTCTCTACGGTAGGTCTCACAATAAGAGACTTGTGCACCTCGATTGAGTAGAGAATCCCTAATGAGCTCACGCCCACCATTGCCACGTAGTATCAAAATGGACTTATTTTCTACGCCATTAAGTTCAGTAAGTTTAAGAAGATGTTCACTATCACTAACTTGAGGATAGTTTACTTTTTGTTTACAGACTTTGCTTAAAACGTGCGCAGTTTTTTGACCAACGCCAAGATAAAGCGGCGAAGTAGGCCAAATGGATGAGGTTTTTGAAAGGATGCTTTGGGCAGCTGCCACGGCGTGGTGACTGACTGCAATAATGATATCGCTGTTATTAAGCTGGGTGCTTAAATCCGCAGAGTTGGGATTATCCACGATACGAATCAGCGGATGATGGATTGCTTGAACCCCTTCATCCGCTAGTTGTTGGCAAAGCGATTGTCCCTCTGAACCGGGACGAGTCACCAACACTGTCATGATTATTCTTGGTCAACGTAGAGCTTGGTTAAGATTTCTCTCGCGCCATCATCCAGCAATTGATTTGCCAGAGTCACGCCAAGTGCTTCTGCATCTTTGCGAGGGCCAGAGATCTCACCACGAACCATCTTAGAACCGTCCGGTTCACCAACTAATGCACGTAGCCAGATGTTTTCGCCATCTAATAATGAGTAGCTGCCGATAGGAACCTGACAGCCACCTTCTAGGGTAAGGTTCATTGCACGTTCGCACAGTACACGATCAGCCGTGTCTTTATGATTCAGTGGTTCAAGGAGTTTAATCAGACGCTCGTCATCAAGGCGACACTCAATACCAACAGCGCCTTGGCCAACAGCAGGGAGAGACTGCTCTGGTTCGATGAAGCTACGAATACGCTCTTCTAGCTCTAGACGTTTAAGACCTGCAGCAGCCAGTACGATCGCATCGTATTGACCATCATCGAGTTTACCTAGACGAGTACCAACGTTGCCGCGCAGCTCTTTGATGATCAGATCTGGGCGGTATTCTAACAGTTGGCATTGGCGACGCAGACTGCACGTACCCACGACAGCACCTTGTGGGAGTTCGTCGATGTTGTTGTAAGTGTTTGATACGAAAGCGTCACGCGGATCTTCGCGCTCACAAATTGTTACCAGACCTAGACCTTCAGGGAAGTCGACAGGTACATCTTTCATTGAGTGAACGGCTAGGTCAGCACGACCTTCTAGCATTGCTACTTCAAGTTCTTTAACGAACAGTCCTTTACCACCCACTTTAGCAAGCGGAGTGTCTAGGATGATGTCACCTTTGGTCACCATAGTTACCAACTCAACCTCTAAACCAGGGTGAGCAGCTTGCAGTGCATCCCTTACAAAGTATGCCTGCCAAAGGGCAAGAGGGCTTTTTCTGGTCGCGATACGGATTGGTGCTGAATTTGTCATGGTGTTTCCGATATAGGTTCTGTAATAGCCTAATCCTACCATTATGAGGCGAGAATTCTTACTGTTTGATCATTCCATACTTTGATAGCTGAGAGATTTTCATGAGTTCACCAAAATAGTGTGATTGGTATCTCATTTGAAACATGGGCTATTATTAGAAGTAGTCAATAAAGAGGACACTACGACGCCGTGAGTTTAACTTTCTGTCATCAAGGAATTGACCAGTATGACGGGTTCCTTTGCTTTACCATTAAGGGTAAAAGTGTTAAATTGATCACGTTTTGTTGCTCCTTTCGTTCAGTAACTAAACAGAACTGCACTTAACCTCAAACCAAGGACTTACCTTGCAGGCTTACACTCAAACATTGATTCAACGATTAGACAATCTAAATCAACAGCGCATTGATCGTGCGTTGGCGTTGATGAATGTGCAAGGTCAACGAGTTTTCAATCTTATTCCCGCATTGCTTCACTTCAATCATCCAATGATGCCTGGTTATTATGATCAACAAGTTCCTTTTGGAATTCGTAGCTTCACGCTTAATGAATTCCAAAAGCAATTTGTCTCTGATACTGAACTTACTTTAGGTGGCAAGCTAACCGAGTCTGCGGAGCCCGCAATTCTTGGCCTTTACACCATGGGTAGTACCTCTTCTATTGGTCAAAGCACGTCAAGCGACCTCGATATCTGGGTGTGTGTATCTCCGGATATGGATGGCGCATCTCGCGATAGCCTAACCAATAAATGTCTGTTGATTACCGACTGGGCTGAAACCTTAGGCGTTGAAGCTAACTTCTTCTTAATGGATGAAGAGCGTTTCCGTTCGAACCATTCAGAAGAGATGACCGGTGATAACTGTGGTTCTTCACAGCACTTATTACTGCTTGATGAGTTCTATCGCTCAGCGGTTCGCTTGGCTGGTCAACGTTTGTTGTGGCAAATCATTCCGCCAGAAATGGAAGAGTGCTATGACGAATATGTTCAAGGCTTGTGTCAGGATGGCTATCTTGATTGTTCGCAGTGGATTGATTTCGGTAAGCTGAATCGCATTCCTGCAGAAGAGTACTTTGGTTCTAACTTGTGGCAGCTCTATAAGAGTATCGACTCACCGTATAAATCGGTGTTAAAGGCGATCTTGCTAGAAGCCTATTCATGGGAATACCCAAACACCCAACTCTTGAGTATCGATACCAAGCGTCGCTTTTTTGCGGATGAACCGGATCTGTATGGCATGGATAGCTACTATCTGATGCTAGAAAAGGTAACTCGCTACCTAGAGCGTATTAACGACCACACTCGTTTGGATTTGGTGAGACGCTGTTTCTACCTTAAGACCCACGAGAAGTTGTCGCGTGAAGCAGGTATCGGTTCTGTAGCATGGCGCCGTGAAGCCCTAACCGAGATGACTAAGTCTTGGAATTGGGGACAGGAAACCATTGCTGAGCTCGATAACCGACGTAACTGGAAGGTTGAGCAGGTGAAAGTGGTGCACCACGCACTGCTTGATGCCTTGATGTTGAGCTATCGTAACCTGATTCAATTTGCACGTCGTAACGACATCACATCGGCAATCAGCCCACAAGATATCAGTATCTTGGCACGTAAGCTTTATGCTGCGTTTGAGGTGTTACCGGGCAAAGTGACGCTACTGAATCCGCAAATCTCTCCGGATCTGCATGAACCTGACTTGAGCTTTATAGAGGTTCGCCAAGGGCAATCGAATAAAGCGGGTTGGTACTTGTACAAACAGCCGCTTATTGCGCACCGCATTCTTGGTCAGCCTTCGCTCGAGCACCATGAGTACTTGAGTAAGCTAGTTGCATGGTCATTCTTTAATGGTTTGATTACTGAATCGACACGTTTGCATTCTGTGGTTCGTGACGCCCATATTGATATCGATAAGTTCTATCAAATGGTGAGCGACCTACGTAATACCTTCTCTTTACGTAAACGCCGTCCGAGTATGCAAGCACTGGCGAGTCCGTGTGAGATCAGCCAGCTGGCGATGTTCATCAACTTTGAAAACGATCCGACTTCTGAATTAAGCGGTCGTGCCTTGAAGGTCGATTTGAAGAATGCCGATATCTTCAGCTTTGGTGAAGAAGGTAAGAGCTTAGTCGGCAGTGTCGATTTGGTTTATCGTAACTCTTGGCATGAAGTACGTACGCTGCATTTCCAAGGTGATACGGCAATGCTGGATGCCCTTAAGACGGTACTTGGTAAAATGCACCAAGATGCGTTGCCGCCAGAGTCGGTTGATGTGTTCTGTTACAGCAAAAACCTGCGTGGTGTGATGCGTAATATGGTGTATCAACTGCTTGCTGAGTGTATCGATTTACGATTAAAACCGATTGAACCAGAGAAACGCCGTCGCTTTAAAGCTATTCGTTTAGCCAACAAGATGTTTGGCCTGTTCTTCGAACGCCGTGGTGTTTCGGTACAGATGTTGGAAAACTCGGTCGATTTCTACCGTAGTATTTCAACCAACAAGCTTAAGGGCTCACCTCTACTGATGCTTGATAAAGAGCAAGAGTATCAGTTGCCAGATGTAGTTGATGGCTTTGCGAGTGAAGGGTTAATTCAATTTTTCTTCGAAGATACTGATAAAGGTTTCAATATCTATGTATTGGACGAATCGAATCAGGTTGAGGTGTATCACCAGTACAGCGGTGAAAAAGATGAGATGATCGCGAGCGTAAACTCTTTCTACACGTCGGTAAAAGATGAGTCGAAGATGTCGTCAAAGTTGATTAACTTTAACTTACCTCAGTACTACCAAATCGTTCATCCAGAAGAGGGCAACTCTTATGTTGTGCCTTATCGTAATGATGCCACTTTAGCTTCTCGGAGCTCAAAGATAGTTAACATCTAGTTGATTTCGACAGATAGATATTAAAAAGGAGTGATTGAATCACTCCTTTTTTTTGTTTTGCTTATCAGTGGTTAGACCCAGTCGATATCTTCACCTGCGTGCTTCACGCATTCTTCTTTAACCATCTCAAACAGCTCCATGCCCGTCTTTGAACATGTCCACTTGTCGTCAACTAGCTTGAAGTGAAAGCCACCAGATTTAGACGCTAACCAGATTTCTTTCATTGGTTCTTGGCGGTTAATGATGATTTGGCTGCGGTTCTCAAACTCCAGCGTCATCACGTTACCAGTCACTTCGTAATCAATATCTGCCTCTGATTCATCGATAGCTTCTTCGATGTTTTGCATCTGTATATCGACCAGCTGATGAAATTCAGTCTCGTTCATCCTTTCTATCCTATTGCTTTTCCTGAGTGTGGTGCGATTATAGGGGGCATTGAGTTAATAATCACGATATGCAAAATGAAAAAATTAATTACTGCTCTATTTATGATGTCCGTTATTGGACTTTCTGGTTGTGGTCAAACGGGTCCTTTGTACGATCCTGATGAAGTTCAGCAAACCGAACAATCACAATAAGTGAAAACACGCAGAAATCGTTATTTATAAGGGATAAGAACTTTGGATTACTTCAACTATCAGGAAGATGGCCAGCTTTGGGCTGAGGACGTCGCACTTTCACAACTAGCAGAGCAATATGGTACACCGCTGTATGTATATTCTCGTGCAACATTAGAACGCCACTGGAATGCGTTTGATTCATCGGTTGGTGAGCATCCGCACTTGGTGTGTTATGCCGTTAAAGCTAACTCAAACCTTGGCGTGTTGAATACTTTGGCTCGTTTGGGCTCTGGCTTCGATATCGTTTCTGGCGGTGAGCTAGAGCGTGTGGTTGCTGCCGGTGGCGATCCAGCAAAAGTTGTATTCTCTGGTGTCGGTAAAACAGCCGCTGAAATGAAGCGTGCGCTTGAGTTGAACATTAAGTGTTTCAACGTAGAGTCTGAACCAGAACTAGAGCGACTGAATAAAGTAGCTGGTGAGCTTGGTGTTAAAGCGCCGATTTCACTGCGTATCAACCCAGACGTTGATGCGAACACTCACCCTTATATCTCTACTGGTCTGCGTGATAACAAGTTTGGTATCGCTTTCGACCGTGCTCCTGCTGTCTATGAGTTTGCAAAAACACTCGATAACTTGTCTATCCATGGTATTGATTGCCACATTGGTTCTCAGTTAACGGATATCGAACCTTTCATCGATGCAACCGATCGCCTACTTGCGCTGATCGACCAGCTACGTGCTAACGGTATCAACATCAAACACCTTGATGTCGGTGGCGGCTTGGGTGTGGTTTATCGTGATGAATTACCACCACAGCCTTCTGACTACGCGAAAGCTTTATTGGCTCGCTTAGACAATCATTCTGATCTAGAGCTGATTTTCGAGCCTGGAAGAGCGATTGCTGCTAACGCTGGTGTATTATTAACGAAAGTCGAGTTCCTCAAGCCAACAGAGCACAAGAACTTTGCCATCATCGATGCAGCAATGAACGATCTAATGCGCCCAGCACTTTACCAAGCTTGGCAGGATATTGTTCCTGTGAGCCCTCGTCAGGGTGAAACTGTGACTTACGATTTGGTTGGCCCAATCTGTGAGACAGGCGATTTCCTAGGTAAAGATCGTGACCTTGTTCTTGAAGAAGGTGATCTGCTAGCAGTTCGTTCAGCGGGTGCTTATGGCTTCGCGATGTCATCTAACTACAACACTCGTTCGCGTGCGGCTGAAGTGATGGTGGATGGCGATAAAACTCACTTGGTTCGTCAGCGTGAAGAGCTTACGAGTCTGTGGGAACTTGAAAACATTCTTCCGGAGTAATTTTAAGCGTTATGCACTTCCACTTTTCTAAAATGCATGGTTTGGGCAATGATTTCATGGTCGTGGACTGCATTACTCAAAATATTTTCTTTTCTCCAGATTTGATCCGTCGCTTGGCGGATCGTCACACTGGCGTGGGCTTTGATCAGCTACTTGTGGTTGAGGCTCCCTATGATCCAGAAACTGATTTCCATTACCGCATATTCAATGCGGATGGCAGTGAAGTGGAGCAGTGTGGCAATGGTGCACGTTGTTTTGCACGATTCGTTCGCATGAAAGGCTTAACGAATAAGTACAGCATCAACGTGAGTACCAAGAAAGGTAAAATGGTTCTCAAGATTGAAGAGAATGACCTGATCACGGTGAACATGGGCATTCCTGAGTTCGAACCCGGCAAGATTCCATTCAAGGCCAAGCAGCCAGAGAAGACGTATATCCTAAGAACGGATGTACACACCTTATTCTGTGGTGCGGTAAGCATGGGTAACCCACATGTGGTTACCGTGGTTGATGACGTCGACACGGCTGATGTGGACACCTTAGGCCCACTACTTGAATCACATGAACGTTTCCCTGAGCGTGTTAATGCTGGCTTTATGCAGGTCGTTAACCGTGAAGAAGTTCGTCTACGTGTTTACGAACGCGGCGCGGGTGAAACTCAGGCATGTGGCAGCGGAGCGTGTGGCGCAGTTGCAGTGGGTATCACTCAAGGCTTACTGGCTGAGAATGTGAAGGTTCGTCTACCAGGCGGTGACTTACACATTAGCTGGCAAGGCCCGGGTAAACCTCTGTTTATGACCGGCCCTGCAACGCATGTGTTTGATGGTCAACTTTCTTGCTAATAACGACCCAAAACAAATATATTCATAAAAATAAAGGATAGGTTTTGTCTTACGTTGAAGCCGACGCACTCACCGCAGAAGTGGTCGCGGAATATTTACGTGATAACCCAGATTTTTTCCAAGACCGAAAAGATTTGGTTGATCGCCTTGCTATCAATAACGTTGAGCAGGGCGCTGTTTCTCTGGTTGAGGTTCAGCTTAAACGCCAACGTCATCGAATCGAAGAGCTTGAAGAAGAGATCACTGGCTTGATGTCGTTGGCAGCAAATAACGATAAAACCTTCTATGAGTTTATGGATCTGCAAGCGCAAGTGCTGAAATGCAGTGATTTCATGCAGGTGATAAAAGCCGTTGAACAAAAAGCGTTAGATCTTGGGCTTAAGGCTCATGTTCGTATTCTTTCGCAATCTGGCTTTTATCAGTTGAGTGCTGAGGGTTACTCTAAGTTTTCGCTTAACCATTTCAATGGCAAAGATGCTTATCTTGGACGCTTGAGAAAAGCCGACAGACACGATTTGTTTGGTGATTATCCAGTTCCAGAGCTAGGCTCTTATGTAGTACTACCGCTTGCTAAGCAGTCTCCATTGGGTTTGCTCGCCTTTTCTAGTGAAGATGGCGGACATTTCCAACCCCATATGGATACGCTCTTTTTACGCCATTTAGCACTTGTTATCGCTCATTTGGCGGATACCTTACCTTGGCAGATAAATAATGAGCCTAGAGCCCAAAATACCTCTTCCTAACAGCCTTCAAAAGCCACTTTCTCGCTTCTATGAATATCTCCGAAGCGAGAAGGGACTCAGCCTACACACCCAACGTAATTACAAACAACAACTTGAAACCATGGCCGGTCATTTAGTCACTCTAGGGCTAAAGGATTGGGGTCAAGTCGATGCGGCGTGGGTCAGACAACTGGCCAGTAAAGGCATGCGTGAGGGAATGAAAGCGAGCAGCATTGCAACGCGCTTATCGTCACTGCGCAGCTTCTTTGATTTCCTTGTGTTGCGTGGCGAAATGACCGCCAATCCAGCCAAAGGTGTCTCTGCACCTCGCAAACAACGCCCTTTGCCTAAAAACCTCGATGTTGATGAAGTGGGTCAACTGCTTGATGTGAATGAGGACGATCCATTGTCGATTCGTGATCGAGCGATGATGGAGGTGATGTATGGTGCTGGATTACGACTGGCAGAACTGGTCGGCATCAATCTGAAAGATGTGTTGGGTCGACAAGGCGAAATCCGAGTGATTGGTAAAGGCGACAAAGAACGCAAAGCGCCTTTTTCTGGTTTAGCTAAAGAGTGGGTCGATAAATGGCTCAAAGTTCGTGGTGAATTGGCTTCACCGGGTGAAACCGCGCTGTTTGTCTCTAAGCTCGGGACTCGTATCTCTCACCGCAGCGTGCAAAAGCGCATGGAAGAGTGGGGTAAGAAACAATCCGTCGCGAGTCATATTAGCCCGCATAAACTGCGTCACTCCTTTGCAACTCACGTGCTTGAATCGAGCCAGAATCTTCGTGCTGTCCAAGAGTTGTTGGGGCATGAAAACATCTCGACAACCCAAATTTATACTCACTTGGACTTCCAACACTTAGCTCAAGCGTACGATGAGGCTCACCCTCGAGCACGTAAGAAGAATAAAGATTAGATTAAAGGTTTTACTATGCGAATTTATCGAGGGTTGAAGCCCATCAAAGCCATGACCTTTGACTTGGATGACACCCTGTATGACAACTGGCCTGTGATCATGAAGGTAGAAAAAGAGATGGCGCAGTGGCTTTACCAAAAGCACCCAGTGTCGGCTTCTTTATCGCTTGAAGAGTGGCAGGGAATTAAGCAGCAAGTCGCCTCTGAAAACCCAGCTTTAAAGCATGATGTTACCGTTTGGCGTGAAACACAGATTAAGAGTGGCTTACTGCAGTTGGGCTATTCTCAGCAGCAAGCTGAACAGGCGGCTCGTGAGGGGATAGAACATGCTTTGTGGTTGCGCAATCAAGTCGATGTTCCTCAAGAAACGCATCGAGTGATGGCAGAACTTAGCCAACGCATTCCTTTGGTTGCGATTACCAATGGCAATGTCGATCCACATAAAATTGGTTTAGGGCAGTATTTTCAACGAATTCTTAAAGCTGGCCCAAACGGTAGAGCAAAACCCTACCCAGATATGTTTGATAAAGCGCAGCAATACTTAGATGTTGATGCCATCAACATTCTTCATGTCGGCGATCATCTTAGAACGGATGTTTACGGAGCTAAGCAAAATGGCTTCCAAGCATGCTGGTTTAATGACATTGGTTCCAATTTATACCTCTCTTCGAAGGCGAGTGTGCTGCCTGATGTTGAAATAGAGCAACTTAGCGATCTTATGCGACTAATTTAAAGACTTCTGTAAGCTTATTGTGTCGCATTTATGATATTGAATTGTTACATTAGTCGCAATTAAATGCCTGTTTAGGCTAGGATAATTGGCGACTACTTTTTATCGATTCATTTCAGTCATAGCAGTGGTTGCGGGTTCTTCACTTCACTCTATTTCGATCAAGGGTTGGCATGCAAACATTTACATTTCTCGCAAATACTGAGGAGCTATTTAAATCTCAATTTGATCAGCGAGAGTGGTGTGACAGCAAACAATATCTTATTCAACTTTTTTCTGCCCAATCTTCTGATGTGGCTCGTCGAATCGCGAGTGTTGCTCTCAATCGCCTAAGTAATGCCACCCTAATTGGCCAGAGTGCTCGTCATGTTATCTGTGACAATTGTCTTGAGAGTAGTTGTACCTTAATCATTATCAGTGAGTTTAATGAAACCTGTTTAACCTCCGCGGTTCAGCCTTTTACAGGCAACCCAAACCAAGACAGCCAAGAGCTCGCTTCTCAACTAGACCTCTCGAAAGATGCTAAAACGGTCATTAGCCTATGCGATCAGGTTGAAGGTCGTGATTACCCTATCTATAGCGCTTTTGAAAACCTACCCTATACATTGCCTGTTGCTGGTGGCTTGTGTCATGAGAATGAATACGGGCGTTGGGTTATGCATAACGAACAGACCTACCAACACGCTTGCGTGGCGGTGGCTCTGACTAACCCAAGGTTGAAGGTTTGGTCGGACGCGTACTCTGAGTGGAACCCGATTGGGATGAAGCTACGAGTCACACATGCAGTCGGAAATCGCTTATACGCGTTGAACGACAAGCCGGCTATTGACGTATTCAAACATTATCTTGCTGATGGTAAAGATCTCCCTTTCAGTCAGTTGATGAGCTTTCCGCTTTATCGAGAGCTTGGCAGAAAGAAGGGCATATCGACACCGCTGCGTATTAATGATGATGGCAGTATCGAGTTTGATAGTCCTTGGCATGTCGGCGAAGAGGCACAGTTTTGTTATAACCATCCTTCTTTGACCGCAGAAAAAGTGCGTCACGGCGCTGAGATGCTTGCCATGCATCAGCCGGAATCGGTGATCATCTATAACTGCGTCTCTCGACTTGAATTCATCGACAGTAAACTTGAACTCAAGCCATTTGAGGGGATAGTAAATGCGTGCGGCGCATACTGCATGGGTGAGCTATACCGCAACGACGATCGCCAAGAAATACTGCATCACAGCCTCACCTATATTGCGATGAGAGAGTCGGACGAGATTAATGAGTTTCGTTGTGAAGATTTCCAGCGTGACTCAACCGTGTCGCCACTGCTTAATCTCGTCAGAAATGCGGTGGCTGATCTTGACAGCATGAACACGCAGATGGAGAAAAAACTTCATCAACAGGCGCGCCGTTTAACCGAAAGCTACCGCATTGATTCTCGCACTGGGCTGCCCAACCGTATCGTATTAAAAGAGCGCCTCAATACGATTCTCTTCAGTGAGCACTTACTGACGTTAAAGCTGACTAATTTCCATCAAGTTAACGAAAAGTATGGTTACCAAGTGGGTGACCAGTTGTTACTTGATCTGTCTAATCATTTTGTCGAGCGATTACACCTTAGTGTGGCTAAAGAATCTCAGGTGAAAGTAGAGCTGTTTAGCATTGGTGTCGGCGAATGGGCGATCATTTTTAACGCCAATGTTGGTTGCGATAAGATAGAACAACGTTTCGTTGAGTTTGCTGACGATATTGAGCACATCAATTTTGAGCCGTATGGCTTGGCTGATATTGATTATCTGTCAGTTTCTCTGTGTGGCGGCTTCGCTAGTCGTTGCGATTTCCTAACCGATAGTGGTGATGAGATCTTATTAAAAGCGATCGAAGCTCGACGTTATGGGGTCAGGAATAACACTCACATCACCAATGCTAAAGACATTCAGGTGAGTGAAGAAGATCGTAAAGAGCAACTAGGCTGGCTGAGCTGTGTAAGTCGTGCGATTTTAGATCAGAACATCATCACTTATTCCCAGCCAATTGTGGCGTCCGGTACTCACGAAATGATTGGCCAAGAGTGCTTGGTCAGAATCATGGAGTCAGACGGTACCATTGTGCCACCAGGTAAGTTCTTACCTATCATTGCCGACACGCACCTTTACACTCGCCTCAGCCGACACATGATTAAGAACACCATAGGTTATATGGCGGATAAGCAAAGCCCATTTTCTATCAACCTATCCCCGCAAGATTTGTTGAGCGACAAGACGCTTGAGGTGCTCGAGACCGCCATCAGTGCTATGAACGATCCCACTCGACTTGGCCTAGAGGTTCTCGAGTCTGAGCAGATTAAAGATTACGGTCGCATGATTGAGGTGTGTGATCACTTCCGTGCTCTCGGGGCGAGAATCATTGTTGATGACTTTGGGTCTGGCTATTCCAATATTGATGAGATCATTAAGCTTGAGCCGCAGATTATCAAACTCGACGGTAGTCTGATTCGCAACATCGACAAAGACCAAAAGCAAAGAAATATCGCCTCTCAGTTGGTTCGCTTATGTCAGGTGTTTAATGCGCAAACCGTCGCTGAATTTGTCCATAACCAACAGGTTTGTGAGATAGCAGAGCAAATGGGTGTCGATTATCTGCAAGGTTATTACTTTGGTGAGCCTAAGCGACTGTTTTAGTTGTTAAAGCTTTCCGTATCCTATTGTGACTTGCTTTAAAAATTGTTCTGCCGCTATTGGTGACTGTTTTGGGTGGAATCAATGATGTCTAACTAACGTCACAATATTTATAAGACGATCGTAAGTATTCCGTGCAAGCCTTATCTATAATAAGCACAATAACCAATCATTAACGTAACGATTAATGTGAATATGCAATCGACCTCTCTCCTGATACAAGACATAGAACAAACCCAGCGTGAATTGCAAAAGATAGATTTTCATCAACATGAAGACCTACTGATTCAGGTGTTTTCTTCTTTCGAGAAAGGTTCGGTTTTGGCTGCCTGCCAAGTGATTCAAGCGACTTTCCCTAATGCTAGGCTGATTGGCTGTAGTGCAAACCACTACATCAGCCAAGGCGTCATCCTGCATCAAGGTCTCTATCTTATTGTCACTCGCTTCGATGCGACCTCTTACACTTGTGGCGTTGTCGAATACAGCAAGCAACCACTATTAGATAGTCAATCGATGTGGCAGCAGCTTGAGTGCAATGCCAATACTCAAAGTATCATCTGTTTCGCGGATCGCTTGCAGATAAACAACCGCGACTTATTTTCAGCGTTTGAACAATCGAGATATTCATTGCCTATTTGTGGCGGTGCATCGACCATCACAGATAATGGGCGATGGGTAATGCTAGATGGCACTTGCTATGAGAATGCCTATGTGATGTTGGCGCTGCACAGTGTTGAGCTCTCCATCGCTAAGGGTTACTACACTGAATGGAATCCGATTGGTCGAACTTTTCGAGTGACAGGTGCTCAAGAGAACCGGTTGTTGGAACTGGATGGGATGCCTGTTCGCGAACTCTACAATCGTTACCTCGCTGATGGCCTCGAAGTGCCTTTTGAGCAACTGCATAACTTTCCCTTGATGGTCGGTGACCCGAAAGAGCAAAACATTCACTTACCGCTCAAGGTAACGGAAAGTGGAGAGATAGAATTCAGCGGCCTGTTCCAAGTGGGCGATGAGGTCCGGTTTTGTTATGACCATCCATCACTGACCTTAGAGCAGATACGACTGGGCGTGCAGCAGATCGCCTCTCATAGGCCAGAACAGTTCTTCATTTATAACTGTACATCTCGTATCGACTTTATTGATGGCAACCAAGAGGTTGAGGTTTTCCAAAAATTGGCCGACAGCTATGGCGTTTACTGCATGGGAGAACTTTATCAAGAGAATGGCCAACAGCGAATCTTGCACCATAGCCTCACTTATCTTGCGCTTAGAGAAGGCGAGGGTAAGGCGGTATTGCCATTAGAGACGCAACCCGCGACCAACATATCCCCTCTGTTTTCATTGATCCGAAATGCACTGCTTGATGTCGATGACATGAACAACAGCATGGCGAGTAAGATTCAGCAGCAAGCCACTGCATTGACGGCAAGCTATCGAATTGATCACCGTACAGGTTTACCCAATCGAAGTGTGCTGCGTGAGAAACTGTCGAAGATGAGCAGTGATAGCCACTTACTAGCTTTGAAGGTCACGACCTTTGGTCAGATCAATGAGAAGTATGGTTATCGAGTAGGTGACAAGCTTCTGCATGATTTGAGTGAGTACTTTCAAAAGGCGCTGTGGCAGTTCTTTGATGAGGGCTGTCAGCTCTACAGTATCGGTATTGGTGAGTGGGCGGTGGTGTTTGATAGTTGGGCGAGCCAAGAACATATTCATCAGCGATTCTCGGAATTTGCCGATCAAACCGAGCATGTGAATTTTGAGCCTACCGGTTTACCCGATATTGATTACTTGTCGGTGTCTATCTGTGCGGGTATCGCCAGCCGTCGAGATTTCCCGACTACCTCTATTGATGACTTATTGTTGAAGGCGATTGATGCGAGGCGCAGCGCTGTCAGCCAGAACAAGCACCTAGTGAGCGCCAAGGCACTCATTCAATTGGAGAAGCATCGCCAAGAGCAACTTGGTTGGCTGTCGTGCGTGAGTCGCGCGGTGCTTAATCAGAATATTGTGGCGTGCTCTCAGCCCATAGTTTCAGCACACAGTCATCAGGTAGAGAGCTACGAGTGTTTGGTTCGAATTGAAGAGGACGGTCAGTTAATTGCACCGGGTAAGTTCTTGCCAATCATTGAAGGAACCCATCTCTATACACGCCTCAGTCGTCAGATGATAACGCGCACCTTCGATTTTATGAGTCAGCGAACCGATTCGTTCTCAATTAATTTAGCGCCACAAGATTTCAGCAATGAGAAAACCATTCTTCACCTTGAACAAGCGATCAAGAAAATCAGTCACCCACAGCGTATTGGCTTGGAGGTGTTAGAAACGGAACAAATTCAGGATTACGGTCGCTTGATTGAGGTGTGTAATCACTTCCGCGATCTTGGTGTGAATATTATTGTTGATGACTTTGGTTCGGGCTATTCGAACATTGATGAGATATTGAAGCTAGAACCACAGGTGATCAAGCTTGATGGCAGTTTGATTCGCAATATTGATAAAGATAAAAAGCAGCGCAAGATCGCTCAGCAGTTGGTGAGCTTATGCCAGATTCTGAATGCTAAGACGGTGGCGGAGTTCGTTCATAATGAGCAGGTGTGCCGTATTGCTGAAGACATGGGGGTCGATTACTTGCAAGGGTATTACTTTGGTCAACCTCAGCGTTTGTTTTGATGGAGCGAGCGTTTCACGTGAAACACTGGTTGGCTCAATAACGAAAATACGATGTAAAAAGGGTGAGCTTATGGCTCACCCTTTTTGTTTTTAGTGTCTGTCTCGTCCCGAAATGTGTTTTTACCTTCCCGCGCGCCTGCTTGGTCTATTTGAGGGCGTGGCCACACTTGTCGGCGTGGAACACTTTTAGATAATGCTGGTAGTAGTCATCAATGAGCTTGGCAGATTCACTTTCACCTAAAGATTTGAGTAACTCAATACCCACTTCACAAGTACACAAGTGGCCACTGTCTTGGTTGCGGCGCAAGGTGTATGAAGATTCGCTGGTAATATCGAGGTGAACTTGCGGAACGGCTTGTAACCACGAGCTCTTGTTAAGCATCTTCTTCGCTTCTTGCCATGTGCCATCCAAGATGATGAATAGCGGCTTACGGCTCTGGGCTTGGGTCATTACAGCTTGCTGGCACTCGACACTTTGATCACTTGGGAATAAAAGAAACGGTTGTCGTGTTTCATCGTCAAGCAGTGCGATGAGCTCCGCTGGTGGTGTTTTCCTTTGCCATACAATGGACTGACACTGATCAAGGGATTGCTGAAGCAGCTTCCCTGTATTGGTATCGCGTGACAGTTCATTCTCATGAGTGAGCAGTACAAGATCGATTTGGCTTGCGACACTAGGTATCAGGTGACAAATACATTGGTGAGTGAAGCTACAACCATGGCAAGCTTGTTGGTTACTCATGTTTACAACTTCACTCCACTTTGTGCGGGTGAGATACCATCAGCAAACAAAACCACGTCGCTGATATCAGCATCATCTGCAACTGGAGCGACACTTGGGTTTAGCGGGTAGCTGACACCAGAGTATGAAAGTGTGTGTTTCGCCGGTGTTGCACCGCCGCCACTGACATTGAAGATCAGATCCTGCCAGCCGTGGTTTTGCGATTTACCTAAGCGTATGTCGCCCTTAACCAGTGTCACTCGGCTATTGAAGCGCCAGTTATCTTGATGGTTTTCGAAAATTAGCAGTGTACAGCCACCAGAACCACACCAATCGAGTTGGGCGAACAGCTCTTCTTTACCGTCGCCGTTGAGGTCGTAGGTTAACCAGCGGTATTTAGTGTCGTCAGGTGAGCTGTTGTTGATCTTAAAGTATTCGCGGATCGCTTGGTCGACTTTTGGATCAAGTTGATCGCTGGAGTTCACCTGCTTTGCGGTTAGATCAACGTTAGTGGTGGTGTTTACTTGTGCTTGCGCACTCTTAGCTTCGAATAGCACCAGACCGCCATTGGCAATCGGATACACCACGTTGCCCACTTTCTCTTTTTCAGCGATTAGCTTGCCATTATCGAGTGTGAAGATGCGCTCGGAGATCAAATATTGTTGCTGGTGGCGAGTCATAACCACTTGTACCTGATTTTGGTTCAGTTGCTGCCAGAAGCCTTGTTCAACAATAGAAGGGTCTCCATTGCTGTATGAATAAGTCGTGATAGCACTGTGGTCATTGTTGAGTTCAAGGTTGATAGAGAACCCTGAGTTTTGCGTTGAGCTAGCGAAGTAGAGTCCGCTCCAGTCCAGCGTTGGATCTTGGTTAGAGACCGTCGCACAGCCATTGTAGTTACTGTCATTGAGGTTAAGCTTGGCATGCCACCCATAGATAGAATCGCTCATGCCGTCGCTACAGCTCTCTTTTGTAAGGTTGAGTTTGCCTTGCGCTGCTTTACCTTCTAATTGGTAATCACGACTGCTTGGTGTGGTGCGGCTTGATTCAATATCGAGGGTTTGTGGCTGTTCGCCCATCTTAGTATATTTCAGCTGGTCTTTATCGAAGGTTGCTGACCAGAAGGGTTCATTACCGAATACTCGTGTTGAACGCAGTGGTTGGTCGCAGCGCTCAGGGTTCTCTGCGGTTAGGATGTTCACTTGGTCAACCACGAAACGCGCTGTGAAATCTGCGTTATAACCCGTTTGGCTCGGCACGGTTAGGTGACCAATCAGCTCGCCATATAAGGCTTGGTAAGGTCTCGTTGAGAGCCCTTGTGCTTCTAACGCTAACTCTGGAGATAAGTCTAACCAGTATTGTTGTTGGCTACCGCAAGGAGTGAAGGTTCGGCTTTCATGGCCAACCACCACCTGACCACGCATGATGAAGGTTTGCGGTTGAATGCTCAGTGGCTCATCCAAGTTTGCTGGGGGCTGTTCAGGTTGTTGCGGCGTATCAGGTGCCGTAACACAGCCTTGTAGAGCGAACGCGACTAGCCATGTCACTGGGTTTTTCATTACCTTCATGTTATATCTTCCTCGGAGCAACCGTTAATTGGATTTATTATGGCATATTGGTTATTTAAAACAGAACCCGACACCTTCTCTATTCAGACTCTTAGAGTACAAAAAACCTCTTGTTGGGAGGGTGTACGCAACTATCAGGCTCGAAACATGATGCGTGATGACGTCAAGCTTGGCGATCTGGTGATGATATACCACTCATCATGTAAAAAAGTTGGCGTAGCGGGGATCGCTAAAGTAACCAGAGAAGCCTACCCAGACCACTTTCAGTTCGACCCTGAGAGTGATTACTACGATCCTAAGTCTTCACCCGATAACCCACGCTGGATCATGGTGGATGTCGAGTTTGTGCGAGTGACTGAGCGCTTGATTCCTTTGGTTACGCTTAAAGCCATGCCTGAACTCTCCGAAATGCCCTTGGTGAAACGCGGTAATCGCTTATCGATCATGCCGGTTACCGAACAAGAGTGGCAGGCAATCTTAAGCAAAGAAGTGTTAGGTTCTCGATAGCGTTAGAGAGAGCTTTTTACGTAAGGTTCAAAAAAGGCAGCCAGTTGGCTGCCTTTTTATTTATTCAGATCTGTTCAACGAGCGAGATTAGAGCAGATGCTTTTCTAGGTAGTGAGCAACGGCATCGTCTGCGTTACTGCCAATCACTTCATTGTCAGGTAGTGCTTTCATCACTTTCTCATGTGATGTACCCATGATTAGACCTTTACCCGCCATAGCCAGCATTTCAGCGTCGTTCATGCCATCACCAAAGGCAACACAGTTATCCAGAGTCAGGTTTAGTGATTTTGCAACAGCGTCTAGAGCGTGGCCTTTAGAGACTTCAGCTGCCATCACTTCCAGACACCAAGGTGTAGAGAAGGCGATGTTCAGTTTGTCGCCAAAAGCATCTCTTAGCTTTTGTTCAAACGTGACGAGATATTCGTGGTCTTGTTCTGGATGTGTGAAGAAGACTTTCGCGATGCCTTCGCTTGGTGCGTTTTCAGCTTCAAAGCGCTTGTAGCTAAAGCCAGACTCACTGTGGAATTTAGCCAACATTTCATCTTCACGGTCTAGTAACCAATCTTCATTCTGGTACATGTGAATAAAGAGGTTTGGATCTTGGCGCACAATATCAATAACTGGCTGAACGAGTTCCTGAGGTACGTTCTGGCTATACATCAGTTGATCGTTTTGGTCATGCACGCGTGCACCGTTTGAAGTGATCATGTACGCCGGAATACCTGCTATCTGACGAATACCCGCCACATCGACGTGGTGACGACCCGTAGCGAAGATGAAGGTATAACCTTGGTCGTGTAATTTCTTAAGCGTTAGCTTGGTAAAGTCGCTTAGCTGATGGTTGGGAGCCAAAAGCGTACCATCTAAATCAGAAGCAACAATTTTCACGGAATCTTTTAGTGCAGGAATACTCATTTAACCCTCATTGCAAAATGCTTAACCAATATTGACGCTAGCCAGCGCTAGAATCGTTTTAACTACAATATCTCTAGGTAGAAATTGTATGCCAAATTCATGCAAGAAAAGAGGGCAAAGCTCACTTACTTCTCTTCCTCTTTAGCGCTTATTTTCTTGGTAGGTTGCTTAGCCTATTAGCTCTAGGCGAAAAACTGATTGATCGCATCCAGTGTTTGATTGCGATATTCATCCTGCTCAAACAACACCTCATGCCTAGAACCCTCAATCAACTTAAACTGACAATCAGAGTTGGTTTTCTTCAGCTTAGAGATGAACTTTACTTGAGCACTGTTACTGACAATCTTTTCATCCCCAGCTTGAATCAATAGCAGAGGGATCTTGATTTGACGAGTTTGTTGAATTGCTTGCTTGGCGGCCATTAACCCTTGCCACACCCAACGCGTGCTTGGTCCACCCACCTGCAAAGATGGAGACTCGTCATATAAGCGGCGGAACCACTGATAGCGAACCTTACTGTGGCTCAGTAAGTTGTTTTCAAAAGGCTTCGAATAATATGCTTGCTGGCCCGGCGCGTAAGTTGGCTTGGCATAAAAAGCGGTAAGCACTTGTCCAACGATCATCGCGATAGGTTTCAGGTACCACTCGGTATTGATACCAAACATCGGAGCGCACAGAGTCACCTTATCAAACGGGTGGTCTGGATGGGTTTGTAGGTAGCGAGTGGCTATGGTGCTGCCCATTGAGTGTGCGAGCAGGTAGCGATTGGAATACTTACTGAGATCAAAACTGGCAATGACGTCAGACATGTCAGATTCATAATCATCAAACTCATGAATGTGACCAATATCAGAGTCTGTTACCATACGTTCAGACTGGCCTTGACCTTGGTGGTCAAATGAATAAACGTCATAGCCTTGTTGATAAAAATCATAAAAGATTTCTTGGTATTTTTGGCAGCATTCGATACGGCCATTTGAAATCACAATAGCTTTGCTGTGCTTTTCTGAGGTGAGGCTGCACCAGTACAGTTTCTTTTTACCAGACGATGTTAAAAACCCCTCTTTTCTTTGTTGCCAAAGAGCGTTGATCGGGTGTTTAATCGCATGATCGAACTGAGGTTCTTGAGTGTAAGGGAAGGTGGCTTCGCTGTGGTTTTCCATGGGAAATTACCTGAACTGATGCGTGTGAGAGCTTTATTGCTACTAATGTTGTTAGATTAAAGAACTAGTAAGGAAATGCAAATGGATACTCATGTTTGGCTTGCTTATGTTGTCACAGCGATTTTGTTTAGCTTGGCTCCGGGCTCGGGTACCGTTAACTCAATCAGTAATGGGCTTAGCTATGGCACTAAAAAGTCACTCGCATCAATTGTTGGCTTACAGCTTGGTCTTGCGTTTCACATTATGCTGGTGGGCGCGGGTATCGGTGCACTCGTTGCTAAGTCTGCGTTGGCGTTCACCATCATTAAGTGGGTCGGCGTGGTGTACTTACTTTGGTTAGGTATTCAAAAGTGGCGTGATAGCTCGAGCCTAGTAGCATCTGAAGAAAGCTCTACTCTGTCGAGTGGCAAACTGCTGAGAAACGCTGTGCTTATCAACCTAACTAACCCGAAATCAATCGTGTTTTTGGTGGCTTTGTTTCCTCAGTTTATTGACCCTACACAACCTCAAGCACCTCAGTTATTAGTGCTAGGTGTGACGACAGTATTCATTGATAGCGTTGTTATGTTGGGTTACACCTCATTAGCGTCACAAATGGGACGTTTTATTCGCTCTGATCGCATAATGGGTAAGATAAATAAAATATTTGGTGGTATGTTCATGGGCTGCGGTGCTTTGCTAGCTGCCGCGAAAGCTTAGATTAAGCGACTGAGTTATAGTTAAACCAATCAGAGTTATCAAGAAATGACCGCTACATACGTTGCTCGACAACCTATCTTAAATCGCAAGAGGAATACACTCGGCTATGAGTTGTTATTTCGCGATGGAGAAAAGAATGCGTACCCAGCGCATATTGAGTCTAATCGAGCAACGTATCGTCTGATTGTTGAGAACTTCTTGTCTGTTGGTCTTAACCCTTCTATTCCATCTTCACGCTGCTTTATCAACTTCCCTTATCAAAGTTTGATTCGTCGACTGCCCTTAAGTTTGCCGAAAGATAAGGTGGTGGTAGAGATTCTGGAAACCTGTAAACCAACAGATGAATTGTTGGAAGCGGTTAAAGACCTTTACCAAGCGGGTTACATGATTGCCCTAGATGATTTTACTTCGACCCCAGAATGGGAACGTTTCCTTAAATACACGCATATCGTAAAGCTCGATATTATGCAGATGGGTTTGGATGAAGCGTGTGATTTGGTTAGGGCGCATCAAGGGAAAAAGTTTAGCTTTTTGGCGGAGCGCGTTGAGACCGAACAAGAATTCCAGCAAGCCAAAGAGGCTGGCTTTAAGTTTTTCCAAGGTTACTTTTTCAATAAACCGGAAATCATCAAGAGTAAATACATTAGCCCTGAGCAAGTGATTGCTATGGAGCTGTTTCAAGAAGTGTGTAAGCCCGATGTGGACTTTCAACGGGTGGAGAGCATTGTCGCGAAAGATGTGGCGCTCTCATATAAGCTGCTGCGTTTTGTGAATACTATGTCGCCGCGCCTTGAAGTTACCATCTCTTCTTTTCGTCAGGCTTTGGTATATCTAGGTCAAGAGAAACTGAAAATGTTTGTCTCGTTAGCCGTCGCCTCTTATGTGTCCGATAAAAAGCCTAAAGAGCTGTATGGATTGTCTCTACAGCGTGCTCAGTTTTGTCAGCGTATGTCTCGCTATCAGGCATTTGAAGGGTATAGAGAACAGGCCTTTATGATTGGCTTATTCTCCTTGTTGGATGCTCTGTTGGACTTGTCGTTAGATAACTTAGTCGAGCAGTTGCCGCTGTGTAAAAGTATCAAGGTTGCTCTATTACGTAGAGAAGGGCCATATGGTACCTTGCTCGCACTTGAAGAGAGCTTTGAGCATGCCGATTGGCAACAGATTGATGAGCACTGCGCCGATTTAGGATTAAGCGTGGATCAGGTTAAAACGGAGCTTACTGAAGCGCGCCGTTGGAGCCATACCGTGACCAACAAGCTCTGATATTTCTTCGTTAAACTTTTATGACAATTGAAACGCACGCCTTGACGTGCGTTTTTTTATATCTAAGATATGTGCATATCCATATATGAGTATGTTTTTATGCTTCCTCACCAATTTTTTAAATTACTGTCCGATGAAACGCGAGTGCGTTGCTTAATGTTGATAGTTCGCAATGAGTGCTTATCGGTTGGTGAGTTGACTCAGGCATTGCAAGAAAGTCAGCCAAAGGTTTCACGCCATCTTGCGCAGCTGCGTTCAAACGGTGTTTTGATTGATGTTCGCCAGGGGCAGTGGGTGTTTTACCGCCTGTCACAAGATTTACCAGGTTGGATGCTAAAGTTAATTGACGACCTTATTGCATCGAACTGTTTGAAAACTGAATACCAGCAAGATATTGAGCGCTTAGAGTCGATGAACTCACGCCCAGTATGTTGCGTTTAAATACATTAAAACTTAATGCCGAAATAGTTGTAGTTGCAGCTAGGCGACAAGTGAACTTATCCCTATGAGCATAGTGGCTCTATGTAATTAGGGCGGCCGGCGCTCCGGTAAGTGAACGTAGTCAACAACGCTGCGGCTTCAAATATGAAGGCAATTAACTGAGAGAACAGAAAATGACAGTCAAAGTAGGTATTAATGGTTTTGGTCGTATCGGCCGTCTAGCACTTCGCGCAGCATTCGATTGGGATGAGCTAGAATTTGTTCAAATTAACGATGTTGCTGGCGACACAACAACACTGGCCCACCTTCTAGAATTTGATTCAGTTCAAGGTCGCTTTCACCACGAAGTAACTGCAGAAGGCGATGAGATGATCATTAATGGCCAGCGCATCAAGACCACACAAGAGCGCGACATCGATGCGATCGATTGGTCTGGTTGTGATGTGGTTATCGAAGCGACAGGTGTTCACCGTAAGACCTCTTTCCTAAACAAATACCTAGAGCAGGGCGTGAAACGTGTTGTGGTATCGGCGCCAGTGAAAGAAGAAGGCATCGCAAACATCGTTGTTGGTGTGAATGACAATATCTTCGACCCTGCGGTACACAAAATCGTAACGGCAGCGTCTTGTACAACGAACTGTATCGCGCCAGTGGTTAAGGTGATCAACGAGAAGCTTGGTATCGAGAACGCAGCCTTCACCACTATTCACGATTTAACTAACACGCAAACTATTCTTGATGCGCCGCACAAAGACTTACGCCGCGCACGTGCATGTGGCATGAGTCTTATCCCAACAACGACGGGCAGCGCCAAAGCGATTGTTGAGATCTTCCCTGAGCTAGAAAACCGCATCAACGGCCACGCAGTTCGTGTACCGCTAGCGAACGCTTCTCTGACAGACATCATCTTCGAAGTGAAGCAAGACACCACGGCAGAAGAAGTTAACGCGATGCTGAAAGAAGCGTCTCAGAATGAACTAAAAGGTATTCTTGGCTTTGAAGAGCGTCCACTGGTTTCTATCGATTACAAAGGCGACCAACGCTCAACAATCGTGGATGCACTATCAACGATGTTGGTCGGTAAGCGCATGGTTAAGATCTACGCTTGGTACGACAATGAGATGGGTTACGCAACACGTACCGCTGAGCTTGTTCGTACCGTTGGCCTTGCTTAATAAGAATCTGGAGAAGATATAATGATACATCCAACATGGCAACTAGACCTAGAGCAAGGTGCGCTAGTGCTTACTCCGTGCCCAGGCACAAAAGAAGCAACGCTTGATGCATCACTGGCTCAGCTAAAAGAGCAAGGCGTTGAAGCTATCGTGACAGCACTTGATGACCATGAGCTTGCAAGCAAAGACGTGGCGGCACTTGGTGAAAAAACACGTGCGTTAGGTATGCAATGGTTCCAGATCGAAATTGAAGACGACTGTGCACCGGGTGCTGGTTTTGCTGCGAAGTGGCAAGCAGCTAGCCCTGAGCTACATAACATCGTCGATAACGGCGGCAAGGTTGCAATGCATTGTATGGGCGGCTCTGGTCGCACTGGTTTGTTCGCAGCTCACCTACTGTTAGAAAAAGGCTGGGATTTGAGCAAGGTAGTTCAAGAGGTGCAGGCACTGCGTCCAGGTGCCTTCACTAAACCTATCCAGGTTGAATACATTAATGGCGTAGCGAATAGCTAATAGTCATCAGTGTTAGACAGGGAGCTTTTGGTATCTGGAGTGTTGAACTTATCATGATCCAAAAGCTCTTTTTGTTTAGATTGCAGAGATAGCGTTATGTTTTCAAATCTAAGTAAGAGCGTTCGCCAATACATGTTGGTGACTTTTAACTACTGGAACTTCACCATTACTGATGGTGCACTTCGCATGTTGGTGGTTCTGTATTTTTACGACCTTGGCTACAGTTCACTAGAAATCGCCTCACTGTTTCTTTTCTATGAATTCTTTGGTGTGGTGACCAACCTAATCGGTGGCTGGTTAGGGGCGCGTCTTGGACTCAATAAGACCATGAACATCGGCTTAGGGATGCAAGTCGTCGCCTTGGGTATGCTTGCGGTGCCATCAGCCATGTTGACCATTCCTTGGGTAATGGCGGCGCAGGCTTTGTCTGGTATTGCTAAAGACCTCAATAAGATGAGTGCCAAGAGCTCGATTAAGACTCTGGTTCCTGATGAACAACAGGGCGCACTTTATAAGTGGATTGCGATTCTGACCGGATCTAAGAATGCGCTTAAAGGGGCAGGCTTCTTTATTGGTGGTTTACTGCTTTCAACGATTGGCTTCCAATACGCCGTGCTCGCGATGGCAGCCGTGTTGGCATTGGTCTTCGTTGGCAGTGTGTTGAGCTTAGAAGCGGACATGGGCAAAGCGAAAACCAAGCCTAAGTGCAAACAGATCTTCTCTAAGTCTGAATCCATCAACATCCTATCCGCAGCACGTATGTTCCTGTTTGGCGCTCGTGATGTGTGGTTTGTGATTGCTTTGCCGATTTACCTAGGCAGTGTGTTTGGTTGGGATCACTCATGGGTTGGCGGTTTCTTAGCTGCTTGGACTATCGCTTATGGCTTTGTACAGGGCATAGCGCCGAAGATTACTGGTAAAGCTCAAGGTAAGGTGCCAGATGGCCATGCCGCGCTGTTATGGGCTGGTGCGCTGGCTATAGTGACCGCTGCTATCGCTTATGCGGTACAGATTGGCTGGCAACCCGAGTTAGTTATTATCGGTGGCTTGATGGTGTTTGGTGTCATCTTTGCGGTGAACTCATCACTTCACTCATATTTGATTGTGAGTTATGCGAAAGGCGATGGCGTTTCTCTTGATGTCGGTTTCTACTACATGGCAAACGCGATGGGTCGTTTGATTGGCACGATATTGTCGGGCTTGGTATTCCAAATGGCAGGTTTGTCTGCGTGTCTGTGGGTTTCCTTCGCATTCTTGGCGATAACGACGGTGATCTCTCTGCGTTTACCGAAAGTGCCGCAAATTTCAGCGGCATAAGCTTCAGCCGCACGAGCTAAATTCGTATGAGCTAAATTCGCGATAAGCATCTCCTTTAACACTAAGCTGACTTGGTATTTATTCCGGTCAGCTTTTTTATTGCTATAGTAGAATGATTGAATATTAATCAGGCATTTACATGAAGCAGCGAATTCTCTTTTTTGATTTAGCACGATGTGTCGCGGCCGTAGCGGTTATCGCGATTCATGTTTTGGCGCCTTATCGCAATGAATTGGGCACTATTCCTTTCGGTGAATGGCTTACTGCCATTACGGTAAACGGTTTCAGCCGCTGGGCAGTACCTGTGTTCATTTTGATTACGGGTGCACTGATGCTCAGTGATCAGCGCCCGTTTGACGCCAAATACTACCTCAAGCGTCGTTTGGGCAAGGTACTGATACCTTTCATTGTCTGGTCGCTTTTCTATACCTATCTGTCGGGCTGGTCGGCAATGGGCTTTGATGCCGACGTCAGTTGGGACGTGTTGCTTAATAGCTACCATCATTACACCTATTACCACCTTGGTTTCTTCTATTACTTCATCCCACTCTATTTTGTGATTCCGTTCTTGCAGATCATGGTTAGAAAGTACGGTGATAGATCGGTCTATGCCTTTACGGCGGTATGGTTGTTCACAACATTGCTGTTCTTACTGAAAATCGATGGCCCTTGGAGTCACGAATTGTGGTTGTACACCGGTTACTTACCATTGGGTTACTTGCTGTATAAGATTGTGCCACTTAACAAGATGACCGTTGGCGTGAGTGTGTTACTGGGTGGGCTAGCGTTACTAACCACGGTTTACATGGTGGTTGATGCAAGCTTGGTAGCAGAAGAGTACACGGTAGGGCGCTGGCTATCTTACAAAACGTTGAATACCGTATTAGCCGCGAGCATGGTGTTCATGGTATGCCGTTACTATGGTGAAGGCCTGTCTGAGAAGAGTAACCAAGTGGTTGGCTTTATCAGTAAGCACAGCTTAGGTATTTACCTGCTGCACCCGATTTTCTTGTGGCCGATGAAAGAGTTTGGTTGGTACCAAGGACATCCGGCATGGGTTATTCCATTATGGATTGTGATCAGCGGAGCTGGCGCATTATGGATGAGCTGGTTGGTGTCTAAGTCAGAGAAAACGCGTTGGTTATTGCCTTAGCGGTGATTGCTAAGGCTTTCTGATGGATTGCTTAGGGACGACAGTTGAAGCGGCTGACGTTTAGCGCTTCAACGCAAAGTGTAAGAACTTATCGCCTTGGTAGGTTAAGGTTCCTTTGTCGCCAGGGTTAAGGGCGTGGAAATAGTGGATGCCGACTTGGAATTCTCGCTTCGGACCAACCACACCACGTTGAACGTAAATCCAGTACTCTTGATCTTCTTGGCCCGGTTCTGCGTCAGGAAGGTCGATCGATTGTTTGTCTAACACCGTGACATTCACTTTCTTCTCTGGCGCATTTTCACCTTGCGAGTGTTTTCGATAGAAACCAATAAATACCCAAGCCGCTAGAGCAGCGAGAGCAAAGATGGCAAAAAAGAGTGAATTAGGCATATAACCTCCATGTAGTCGTGATGGTTATTCTAGTCTTTCAGGCAATAGGGATATGTGTTTAAAGCCGTTATTCGTGAACTGTTGTAAGCCAAGCTGATTATTTTTCGGCAGACATCACATTTAATGGTCAGTTTGGGATAAAGCATTGTTATTTATTGTCTCTTTCTCTCGTAAATAACAGTGATTTTGTATAAGAATAGGGAAATGCTCGACTAGAATTATAGTGTGGAGTGGGAGGGCTAAGATGACCGATATTGAAAAAGTGGTGACAAGAACTCGCAATATAGAGAAATTATTGAGGCTTCAATATCATGCCGAAGGCGAAGGATTGCATGAGCTTGTAACAAGCTGTGAAGAAAGGCTACCGCACGATATGGTGAGCAAGCTGCGCTATATCGCAACGTGTCGTAATAAGGTAGTCAATGAACATGAGGCTAAGTTGGAAGACCAACATAAGTTCATCATGATGTGTAACGACTGTGAGAAGGAGCTGACTCCACGTAGTGGTCGTTTTATCTGGCGAGTTGCGATCTTACTGATGATGGCAATGACTTTAGCTGCCGCAGGTTTCTATTATGCGAACTGGGATGTGCTAACACTGCATCTGTTTTCGAAGTGAAAAAATTGAACAAAAAAAGGGACGCTCATGGCGTCCCTTTTTTTATCTGTAACTTGCTTAGTACATCATCGGTAGTGTCATTAGACCTACAACTACCGCGATCATTACAAGTCCTTGTCTTTGCGAAGATGAAATCATAACACTACTCCTAAATTTGGTTGTCTCTCGCTATGTTTTAAAGAATAGCACTACTTATGGCCTTAGATCAAGAATTACTTTCGAAAGCTTTAAAAGTAGTAGAAAACTATGAGTTTTTGGCTTGTTTGGTAGTGTTTAACTGTGTTTTATGGTGTGTTCTTAATTTGTTCGTTGTGATTTATGTTTGTTCTAATTTGATTTAACTTGTTGTTTTGTAATGGTTGTTTTGTGTAATTTATATTGTTAAAGGTTGTTAAACTGTATTAATAGAGGTTGGTGGTGGCTAGGTTGGTTTTGGTTGGTTTTTTAAGTTTTCGGCTTGGTTTTTGTGGCGATTTTTACCGGAGGCTTGAAATAACCTGACAAAACTGGGCGTTAAAAAAGAAAACTGGCTACTTTACAAGTCTAGGCTTGGTTGGCGTTTTTATCTTCCTATTAATCTTGAGTTTGTTTATTTAAGTTATTGTTATTATTTACTTTAAATGTGGTTATTTTAATTTTTTAAGTGTGGTATTTTACGGAATTAGGCCGGTTTTGGTGGGGTCGATAGGTTAGAATTGGCCAAAATTCAAGTATGGCGACTCTAATGCCAGTTTGAATGGGTTTTATGATGATTCGTTCTAGTTTTAAACGAATGGCCATTGTCATGGTGGTAATTGTTACGACTTCAATCTAAAGAGACTCTTTTTAGTGGAAGCGTAATCAAGATCCAATTTTGAGGGGCTGAGGCTTTACATCAACACTCGTGTGCCTAGACTGGCGACGATTTAAAGCAATAGGGCAAGTGGTATGTGGAGTTGGTTAGCGGTTTCCTTATCTGGTATCGGAGCAATAGCAGGAACGAAACATGGACATATCGGTCAGGCCTTATCGTATAAGGTATTTACCTTTGTATTATTAGCGACAATTGCTTTAACTCAGTCGGTTGTGGCTGACTTTACCTATTGGATAGTTGCGGGGTTGGCTATCTCTGCGATCGCAGATGTGCTTCATACTCTCACTCAAAAACGCCCTCTGCATTTTGTCTGCTTCTTATTGGCTCAACTCTGTTACAGCAAAGCTTTTTGGTTACAGCTATCAGGTGAAATGGTTTGGTGGTTGTTCGCGCTGTTATTGGCAGCTTGCGTTGTTGCTTTCTTTTTACTGCTGCCACGCTTAGACAAACTCGTTTTTCCCGTGGTCATCATGGGCATTGTGCTTATTCAGTTAGCATGGGCTTCTGGTGAGGTTTGGCTGCTGGATCCTCAGTTATCACACGCGGTCGGTTTTGCTGGCTGTAGCGTGCTGCTCCTTTCGGCCTTAGCTTATGCGCTAAACAGTTACCGCAGCCCAATCAAGGGCGCTTACTTTTGGGTAACGGGCAGTTACTTTCTCGCACACGCATTCATCGTCGCATCGATTACTATTTAGGGTAGAGCTCGCTTAACTCTGAGCTACATCAAAACGGCGTTGCTAAAACTCGGTACTCTACGTGTAATTCATTAAACATGAGATTGAGTTATGACGACTGAAATTCACGCACACAACGTTTTAAACCTGCTTAGTGAAAAGCCACTGACTCGCGAAGAGCTAACATTAGCACTTGCTCAAACCTATGGCGAAGAAGCTCGCTTCCATACTTGTAAGCTCAATGGTCTGGATTTAGATAGCCTATTGAAGTTTTTCCTGAAGATGGAAAAGGTCGTGGTTATTGATGACAAGCTTTGCACTAATCGCGAACGTGTGTGTAATCACTAATTCTTAGTGGCTTGTTTTATTCGTGAATAAAGAGTGGGTGCATGTTTCGGCTCCACTCTTTTCATTACCTTTCAATCTGCTTTCGCTAATTTGCCTTCTTATAACATCCCCTTTTAAAAGCATCAGTTAACCCGCTTATCACTGCGTTCGAAAATCAATGTTGAGGCTGCTATACTTCGCGCACTTACGCTTTTCGAGACAAACTTATGGAAATCTTATCTGCAGCAACCATGCTGTTTCTTATCATGGACCCGCTTGGCAACTTGCCAATCGTGCTCTCTATCCTTAAGCATATTGACCCGAAGCGTCGCCGTATGGTTCTGATTCGTGAGCTGATGTTCGCACTGGTTATCTTGCTGCTGTTCTTATTTGCGGGTCAAAGCATCATGAACTTCCTGCACGTGCAGCCTGAAACCTTGAGTATCTCTGGCGGTATTATTCTGTTTATTATCGCGATTAAGATGATTTTCCCAAGTGCGGGTAGTATTACTGGCCTCGCGGCGGGTGAAGAACCGTTTATTGTGCCGATGGCGATCCCAATGATTGCTGGCCCTTCAGTGATTGCGGCATTGATTCTGTTGTCGACACAGCACCCTGACAATATGTTAGAGCTTTCAGCGGCTGTGATGCTGGCTTGGGGCGCTACCTTCTTCATTCTGATGTTTAATGGCTTCTTCCTGCGAGTGCTGGGAGAGAGAGGTCTTAAAGCCATCGAACGCTTGATGGGCTTGTTGTTGGTTATGCTGTCGACGCAAATGTTCCTCGATGGTGTGAAAGGCTACATGGGCTAACATCAATATCATTGCTGAATAAAAAAACGCCGCTTAAATGAGCGGCGTTTTTGTCTCTACTGTTTCTGTCATGATGTTTTCTGTAGCTAAGCGTTTTATATCTGGGCTTAAGCTCGATTACATCATGTGTTTGCGTCGGATATCGAGTAAGGCGAAGACACCGAAAATCAATATTGACCACTTCTCCCAACGTGACATTTCGATCTTATCGCCGAATGCACCGATAAAAATCAGCATCTGCAGGCCGTGCATGAAGAACAAGAACGCTGTCATGATATAAAGCGCAATCGCAGCATTACCCGGGAATGGGTAGAAAATATTTACGATTAAGATAAACCAAACAAAGGCGATGGCTACTTTTGCTAGTGGAAGTAAGAACTTCATTTAATAACTCCTATTCTTCAGTGGTTCGATTAAACAGTCGGTAGCTAGACTGGCCAGTGGTCTTATCGCGATGCAATTCCCAGTTCTCTGGCATAGCCTCAAGCTGCAGCTCTTTTTCTGTCTCGACGTAAATGATGGCGTTGTCTGCCAACCAGCCATTGCTCTCAAGCAGTTGTACAGTTTCTGCAAGTAAGCCTTTACGAAATGGTGGATCAAGGAAAACCATATCGTAAGGAGTGCCTGGTTTCTTAAGGAAAGAGATAGCATCAGTATTCACGACATTAATGTTGTCTGCCTTGAGCTCTTTCGCGTTATCAGAAAGCTGTTTAGCCGCCTTTTGATTCATTTCGAGCAGTGTCACCATTTTGGCTTGGCGAGAAGCTGCTTCAAAACCTAGACCGCCAGAACCGGCAAATACATCCAAGCAAGTTGAATGTGGGATATCTTGAGCCACCCAGTTAAAGAGTGTTTCTTTTACTCGGTCAATGGTTGGGCGTAATCCTTCTAAATCATGAACAGGCAGCTTTCTACCTCTCCATGAGCCACTAATAATTCGAACAAAGCCTCCGGATGGCTTTTTTTGTGATGTGTTTTGCTGGCGACGTCTTACCATAGATTTTTTGACCGCTAATAAAGTGATACTATACCGAGCCCAATTTAAGTGGGTTCGTGTATTAAATAAATTTGCAATGACAAAGTGTATCAAGCTAAAAGCAAACTTATCACTGCTTTGTCATTTTTCTTTACTATTCGTTTGTACAAGCTTGTATTGTATAACAATAGCAAAGAGTCGACGTGTATTAAGTCAATACAGCTAATTAGTAGATCTAGGAAACTCCTCTGATGACGGAAAAAAAGAAGCGCGGATTATTATCGTGGCTTGGTTTTGGTGAAGAAGAACAAAGCCCAAAAACTCAGAATGAAGCGAACGTAGAAAGCGTTGAAGATCAAACTGAAGTTGAATCACAAGTTGAGGCTGAACAGGTCGCGCCTGAAGCTGAACAAGTTAAGCCAACTGAATCTGAGCAAGCGCTTGAAGAAGCTCAACAAGAGCAGCAACCTGTCGCAGCAGAAGCAGAAGCAGAAGCAGAAGCAGAAGCAGAAGCAGAAGCAGAACAGGAAGAAGTGGCAGTTCCTCAAGCTAAGGTTGAAGAAGTACAAGAGAAGCCGACAGAAAGCTTCTTTGCTCGTCTTAAGCGCAGCCTAAGCCGCACTAAAGCAAACATCGGTGCTGGTTTCTTTGGTCTGTTCAAAGGCAAGCAAATCGATGAAGACCTGTTTGAAGAGCTAGAAGAGCAACTTCTGATTGCTGACGTGGGTATGAATACCACGGTTAAGATCATTGAAAACCTGACAGAAAAAGCATCTCGCAATGACCTAAAAGACGGTGAAGCGCTTTATGGTCTGCTCAAAGAAGAGATGGCAGACATCTTAAGCCAAGTGGAACAGCCACTGGTTGTTGATACCACTAAAACACCTTACGTTATCTTAATGGTGGGTGTGAACGGTGTAGGTAAGACAACTACGATCGGTAAGCTGGCGAAACAATTCCAAAATGAAGGCAAGAAAGTGATGCTAGCAGCGGGTGATACCTTCCGTGCTGCAGCCGTTGAACAGCTTCAGGTTTGGGGTCAGCGTAACGATGTGCCAGTTATCGCTCAACACACTGGTGCGGACAGTGCGTCTGTTATCTACGATGCGATTGAAGCAGCGAAGGCTCGTGGTGTTGATGTTGTGATTGCTGATACAGCCGGTCGTTTGCAGAACAAGAGCAACCTGATGGAAGAGCTACGCAAGATCGTTCGTGTAATGAAGAAGATTGATGACTCTGCGCCACACGAAATCATGCTAACGCTCGATGCAGGTACAGGTCAGAACGCTATCAGCCAAGCGAAGTTGTTCAGTGAAGTGGCTCCAGTTACGGGTATTACACTGACTAAGCTAGATGGTACGGCGAAAGGTGGTGTAATTTTCTCAATTGCTGACCAGTTCCAGATTCCAATCCGCTACATTGGTGTGGGTGAAGGTATTGATGACCTGCGTCCATTTGAATCTAAAGACTTCATTGAAGCACTATTTAGCCGCGAAGAGTAACGCGAGTAGCAAAGTGGTTTATCCTTAATCTGCTACCGTTTTTAAATTTGATATTAGTGATCGTAAGAGGAATTTTCGGTGATCAAATTTCAGCAAGTGAGTAAAGCCTACCGAGGTGGAAGACAAGCGCTCCAAAAAGTGGACTTTCACCTGAAACGTGGAGAGATGGCTTTTTTGGGTGGGCACTCTGGGGCTGGTAAAAGTACCTTGCTGAAGTTGATCTGCGCGATAGAGCGTCCAACTGATGGACGTGTCTGGTTCAACGATCACGATATCACTCGTATCCCAGCCAAAGACATTCCTTTCTTACGCCGTAATATTGGGATTGTTTTTCAAGACCATCGCCTGCTGATGGACCGTTCGATTTTCGATAACGTCGCTCTGCCTATGCGTATTGAATCTATTTCTGAAAACGAAATAAAACGCCGAGTCAGTGCTGCGTTGGATAAAACCGGTTTATTAGATAAAGCCCGTTGTTTGCCAAGCCAACTTTCTGGTGGTGAACAACAACGCGTGGGTATTGCTCGCGCCGTGGTTAACCGTCCAACTCTGCTTTTAGCCGATGAGCCTACCGGTAATCTAGACCCTGAATTATCTAACCGTGTGTTGCGATTATTTGAAGAATTCAACCGCGCAGGTGTGACGATCATCCTAGCGACGCATGATATCGGGTTAGTGAACACTCGCCCTCAGTACCGCCATCTTGAATTAAACCAAGGATTTTTGAGTGAGGTTGAAGACTATGGCCGCGAATAAGCGCATCAAAAAACCTCAATCTAATCGAGCAGCAAACCGCGCTTCAAGCGACGGCTTCTTTGTTGTTCACTGGAAACAAGCCAAGTCATCGTTCTCGCAAATGTGGCAGCGCCCGTTAGGCAACTTACTGACCCTTGCGGTGATCTCTATGGCGTTGGCGATGCCAGCTTGTTTGTACCTATTAGGTAAAAATGTAGGGGAAGTGGCGCAAGATGTCACTAGCCCGTCACAAATAAGTGCTTATGTAGAGGATGGTATTCCTGAGCCACGAGTAATGGTGCTTAAGGATGAAATCGAAAGTTGGGATCAAGTTGAGCTCGTGGAGTACATTTCTCCGCAGCAAGGGCTTGCAGACCTCAGCCAGTATTCTGGTTTTGAAGACGCCCTAACCATTCTCGACGATTATTCACTGCCAGGTGTGCTGGTGATTACGCCAAGCGTGCACAGCGATACCTTAATTAAAGAGCTGGCAGGCACAGTTAAACAACAAGAATTAGTGACCGATGTTCGCCTAGACGAAGATTGGTTAGCGCGATTAGATGCGATCAAAGCATTAGCGGCTGTCATCGTGATTACCTTAACGGTATTGATGCTGGGCGCGGTATTTCTGATTATCGGCAATACACTACGATTTAATGTGTTGGCGCATAAAGAAGAGATTCAAACCATGAAGCTGATTGGTGCGACCGACAGCTACATTCTTCGACCATACCTTTATGCTGGGATGTGGTTTGGCGTTTTAGGTTCGATTAGCGCTTGGGTAATGACGGCATTGATTACCGTATTGCTGAACAGCGCGGTGGATGACTTGGCTCAGCTATACGACAGCCACTTCCGTTTAATTGGCCTGAGTTGGGATGAATCTTTACTGCTTTTGATCGTCGGAACTCTGCTTGGTAGTGTGGCTGCAAAGCTTTCTGCACAGCGTCACCTAAAAGAAATTGAACCAGTTTAGGTGAATAGAGTCATATTTAGACGAAAAATAGGCACTTCTTAACCAGTTTTTGCCTTGTATAGACGAATTGATTATGCATAATTACTTCCCCCTCCTTGAAACCTGTTCATTTTAGGTTCAAAATTGTAGGGTTTTAATAGATGTATTACTCCAGATCAGAGATTGATGAGGAACCGAATGGCAAACCAAGCGTATCAAATGGCTTTAGTCACACAAGATAGTTTAGATAGCTATATCCGCTCAGCGAACAGCTACCCTATGCTGACTCCTGAAGAGGAACGTGGACTTGCAGAGCGATTACATTACAAAGGTGAGATCGACGCTGCGAAAGGCTTGATCCTTTCCCACCTAAGATTCGTGGTGCACGTTGCAAGAGGCTACTCTGGCTACGGGCTACCAATGGCTGATCTCGTCCAAGAAGGTAACATCGGCTTGATGAAGGCTGTTAAGCGCTTCAATCCAGAAGTTGGTGTTCGTCTCGTCTCGTTTGCTGTTCACTGGATCAAAGCTGAAATCCATGAATACGTTCTACGTAACTGGCGTATCGTTAAAATTGCGACCACTAAGGCACAGCGTAAACTGTTCTTTAACCTTCGTAAGTCTAAAAAGCGTTTGGGTTGGTTCAATAACGGTGAAGTTGAGACGGTTGCTCGTGAACTGGGTGTTGAGCCTTCAGAAGTTCGTGAGATGGAATCTCGCTTAGCAGCACAAGATGCGACGTTTGAAGCGCCTATGGACGATGACGATGGCGGTTCTGCTTACACTGCTCCAGTTTACTACCTAGAAGACAAGGCGTCAGACGTTGCTGAGACGGTTGAAGCGGCTAACTGGGAGTCACACACCAATAATCGCCTAGGGCTAGCACTAGCAAGCTTAGACGAGCGTAGCCAACACATTGTTCGCTCACGTTGGTTAGACGACAACAAGGCAACCCTGCAAGACTTAGCGGATACCTACAGTATATCAGCTGAGCGTGTTCGCCAGTTAGAAAAGAATGCGATGAAGAAATTGAAACAAGCCGTTGGTGATTTCTAATAGCATCTAGTTTCTATTAGCTTCTACTTTCTAGTAGAGCTAACAAATAGCTGAATTTTGAAAAGGCCGAGATCGAGAGATCTCGGCCTTTTTGTTTTGGATCGATTTCTCAACTTTTGCGATCGAAATTTGCAAAATGATTTTGTGGATAACTCTGTGAGAAGTTTATTCGTCAGCTATCTAAAAGCAGTGTGTAGTAAGGCTTTGACGGGGTTTTTCGAGTGGGGATATGTTTCAGTTAACCCACAGTTAGATCAGGATCATTACTACATGTTGTGGATCTATTTTTGAAAAGACACTTTATTCACGCAATTCACAGATTTATCCACAAATGGTGTAAAAGTGATCGCTGGTGGATAACCTTATTAAGTGGATGTGAATGTTAGCCTTGGGATAGGTTACAATGGCAGCAAAGTAAATCAGTATAAAAAGAGAAAGTCATGGACCAGTTTAAACATATCGATGTTAAAGGCGCTCAAGCCCTCATCGAACAAGGCGAAGCTCGACTTGTCGATATACGTGACCCGCAGTCTTTTGCGGTTGCCCACCCAAAAACAGCCTACCACCTGACTAACGATACGATGGTGTCATTCATGGATGAGGTTGAGTTCGAACAACCTATCTTGGTGATGTGCTACCACGGCATCAGTAGCCAAGGTGCGGCACAATATTTAGTGAACCAAGGCTTTGAAGAGGTATATAGTGTTGATGGTGGTTTCGAAGCTTGGCATCGTGCTGAACTTCCAGTGATCGCAGGTTAATGACTTTCATCACCTGAACCGCCTCAAGCATCCCTCATAGATGAATAGGAAGTAACAATGATTAGATTGATGGTGTTAGACAATCCACGTCTTGCTCAAGCATTTATTGATTATATGGCCTCTCGTCAGATCCCTATTCAGATGTCTCCAGAGGGAGAAGGGCGTTTTGCTCTTTGGCTTCTTGATGGCCAATTTCAGGTTGAAACCGAAGCTGAGCTGAATCGTTTTCTGGCTGAGCCCAATCATAAGCGCTATCAAGCTGCATCTTGGGACATGGCAGAGACCAGAAAGAGCAACTTCCATTACCACACGCCAAGCTTCATGGGCATGATCAAAGCCAAAGCAGGCCCAGTGACACTAAGCCTGATGTTGGTGTGTGTGGTGATTTTTGCGCTGCAACAGATCGGTTTTGGCCAAGCTATTTTCAATGCCCTACATTTCCCAGCGGTGGATGGACAGCAATGGCAGCTGTGGCGTTGGTTGAGTCATGCCGTTCTACATTTCTCTGTTATGCACATCGCATTTAATATTTTGTGGTGGTGGCAGCTAGGTGGAGACATTGAGAAGAAACTTGGCAGCCTCAAGCTACTTCAGATCTTTGCTGTCTCTTCTGCGCTTTCAGGTGCTGGGCAGTATTGGGTTGAAGGGGCGAACTTCGGTGGTTTGTCTGGTGTTGTGTATGCCTTGGTTGGTTACTTATGGGTGGTTGGTGCGAAGGCGCCACAACTTGGTTTAGGTATCCCAAGACAGATTGTCGGCTTTATGTTGGTGTGGTTGGTGCTTGGGTACATGCAGCCATTTATGGCTATCGCCAATACGGCGCATTTAGCTGGTCTAGCCGCTGGTGTGATTATTGGCTTTATCGATGCGATGAAAGCACCAAGCTCGGCAAGAAGCTAATTCATATCTTCTAATGAGTAGCCAAACGATAGAGACAAAAAAAGCGGCCAGATGAGCCGCTTTTTTATTGGGATTCGTTTTACATCATTACTGATAAAGGTATTTGGTAAACAGTAAGTCAGCAATCAGGGTTTTACCTGTCTCTGGAAGCAAAATCTTGTTGAGGTGTTCAACTAAGGATTTTCTTAAGTCTTCACGGCCAGATAGAGATTTAATGGTTTCTTCGTTTTGTTTGCCAAGCAATTCAATCACCGCATCGCGAATCAGTGGTTGGTGATGCTCAATAGCGGCCAAGTCGCTACTATTTGCCACCATGATGTCGAGGCGAACCTGAATGTAGCCCAGTTTTTTACCTTTAGTGTAAAAATTGGTGGTCAGGTCTGGCTCTAGCGTGAAGTAGGCGAGTTTAGCTGCCGACTCCTCTTCCGCGAAACTTGATGCTGAAAAGAGTAGGGTAATCGCAAGAAATATTTGGGCTACATAACGTTTGTGCATATTTGTGACTTTTCTTTAGTTTATTCGCGATATTCGAAACGCATTAGTCTTGTTACAATGAGCGGTCTAAATCTAAATACGTTTACAATTCGAAGAACGCTTTAATTTTGTTCGAAAGTTGAAGCTTTATTGTACGTGTAAAGTCACCTATTGAATACTAGTATGAATCAGCCAATATCGCTGTATCTTAATTCGTTAATGAATGTAGATTGGCAAAGTACAGAAACATTTGATTTTCCTAATGAAACCACCAAAGAGTGGCTGATGGAGCAAGGTTCTCTTTCCCGCAAGTTGGGGAAGTGCTGTCAGCACCTGTCTGTTGAGTTGCTTCATAATCAAGTTGTAGAACGCTCAATGCTGCAACAAGACGAGGAACATCTTTTATCATCGTTTGATTGCTTACTGCGTAAAGTGATTTTAAAGGGTGATGACGAACCGTGGGTGTTAGGTCGAACCTTGATTCCCCGAGTCACATTAGAAGATCATCAGCACTCAGACCTTTCTCAACAAGGTAATGTCCCGCTTGGATTGACCGTTTTTAGTGCTGAGAACGTGGAGCGAGATGCGCTGCAAGTTGGTTGGGTTATCGCAGGCGATGAGCGATTACTCGCGCGTCGTTCTCGATTATGGATGAACCATAAACCGATGCTTGTGGCAGAACTGTTTTTACCAACATCACCCATTTACTCTAAGGAGAGTGTGTAAATGCTTGCCACCAAAGCGAAGGCGTATTGGCAATTAACGCGAATGAATCGCCCGATTGGTACCCTATTACTCCTTTGGCCGACCTTGTGGTCACTGATTATCGCCGCACAAGGTATGCCTGATTTTGATGTCTTGGTTGTTTTTGTACTCGGCGTGGTGTTGATGCGTTCAGCTGGCTGTGTGATCAATGACTTTGCGGACCGTAAAGTAGATGGTCATGTTAAACGTACCAAGCAGCGTCCACTGCCGTCTGGTTTGGTTTCCAGTAAGGAAGCGATTCTGCTCTTTTTAGTGCTAGCCGTAGTTTCATTCTTGCTGGTACTCACCATGAATCCACTGACCATTAAGCTCTCATTTATTGGTGTGGGTCTGGCGTTCATTTACCCTTTCATGAAGCGTTTTACGCATCTTCCACAGTTGTTTCTTGGCTTAGCGTTTAGTTGGGCGATACCAATGGCTTGGGCGGCACAAACCAATGAACTGCCAAGCATTGTGTGGTTTGTCTTCGTGATTAACGCGTTGTGGACGATTGCTTACGACACGCAATATGCGATGGTTGACCGAGATGATGACTTGAAGATTGGTATTAAATCGACGGCTATTTTATTTGGTCGCTTCGATAAACTGATTGTTGGCTCTTTGCAACTCGTCACCCTAGCGATGCTGATTGCGTTAGGCATGCATTACCAACTAGGAGATACCTTCTATTGGGCATTGTTGGTAGCGGGCAGCTTGTTTGTGTATCAACAACACCTGATGCGCCACCGTGATCGAGACCTATGCTTCCAAGCCTTTCTCAATAATAACTATGTTGGAATGGCAGTGACCGTGGGCTTGTTCATTACCTTCTGGTAAACATCTGCTTTTCGAGTTAACGAACGCTAAAGAAAAAGGCACCCATTGGGTGCCTTTTTTGATCGTGTTCGGTCTCGCTATTCAAGAGATTCTAAGCTGATGATTACTCCGCTTGGTGGATACTCTCTTGAATCGTCAAACGAACTTCAGGGTAAAGCATTGAGTAGAGAAGCTTAGCGAATTGCTGAGTCTTTTCTAAATCGCAGTTACCATCGTTATCCAGATATTGCTGCTGTTTCAAAGTGGCGAACATCGACGCAAACACGCCTTTATCGAAGAACTCTGGTGCATTAATGCCTTGTAGACGTCCCAGTCGTTGTGCGATGTCTTGGCTCTTCTGCTCAAGATCAGATTTATCCAGATCAGGGTTTTCTGCCAATAGGTTCAAAGCAATAGAGTAGCGCTGTAGCGTTTCTGAAATCGTACGGCCTAACAGCATCAGTGCTTGGCTGTTTGACTGGTTGATGGTGACTTGGTTGTCCGACACCACAAGCATACCTTGGCCAACAAGCTCTTCAATGATGTTCGCTACCACGCTTTCAAGCTGATCTTCGTCATAGCTTAAGAACAACTCTTTCTTCAAGAACGGGTAGATAGCAGCAACGTTCTCTTGAATCGTGTCAATGGTTAGGCCGTGCTGACGAATGGTCATCTGAGCAATTAATGATGGTAGAGCAAACAAATGAATGATGTTATTACGGTAGTAGGTCATCAGAATTGACTGGTGACGGTCTAGCGAAATGATGTCGCCCATTGAGTCTGATTCAATTAGGAACTTGTTCAGCGATTCAGCGTGTTTTACCAGATCTTCAGCACTGTCTTTTGGTACCGTAAATGTATCAGAGTAAGGCACGTTCTTAAGCAGAGACAGGTAACAGTTGATCTGAGAAACCAAAGAGTCACGAGACAATGCACGCTGTCTTGAAGCCAGTAACGCCGTTGCACAAAGTGTTAGTGCGTTGGTCGCTGCCGCATCGTTAATGTGTGTCATCATTTTGGTTGCCAGGTCATTGACCACTGGATTCATCCATTGTGGCTTGCTGGTTCCCATTGGATCGATATCTTTAGTCCACTCTGGAGCGTGCTCGTTCAGATATTGGTTAAGCTGAATCGGCTCACCAAAGTTGACGTAGCCTTTACCAAAATTGCGCAGTTTACGGAGTGTACGAATCACTAGGCTCGCATTTTCTTTTTCTTTGCGCTTACCACGAAGTTCTTTTGCGTAGGTCGCCACTTCCATTACGTGCTCATAGCCGATGTACACAGGTACTAACGTTACTGGACGGTTCATGCCGCGCAGCATAGCCTGAATAGTCATCGCCAACATGCCGGTTTTAGCTTGCAGTAGACGACCCGTACGAGAGCGACCACCTTCACTGAAGTACTCAACTGAGTAACCTTTAGCGAACAATTCTGCCAGATATTCACGGAAAATAGTCGAGTACAGCTTGTTGCCTTTGAAGCTCCGACGAATAAAGAACGCACCACCATGACGAAAAATAGGACCGGCAGGGAAGAAGTTCAGATTGATACCCGCAGCGATATGCGGCGGCACCATGCCTTCGTGGTAAAGCACGTAAGAAAGCAGTAAGTAATCCATGTGACTACGATGACAAGGCACATAAACAATCTCGTGACCATCTTGAGCCAGCTTACGAACTGTTGAAGCGTTGCTGATATGCAGGCCTTGGTACAACTTATTCCACAGCCAACCAAGAATCTTCTCACCACGCTTGATCAGCGAGTAAGAGAAGTTCGCAGCAATCTCGTCCATAATGTCTTGAGCTTCTTTGCTCGCTTTCTCGATCGAGATGTTCTTTGCTTGTGCTTCGTCTTCAATCGCTTTTTTGATCGCTTCTGATTTTAACAGGCGATCAAACAGAGCTTGGCGGCTTGGCAGGTTAGGGCCTGATGCTGCAAGCTTTTGGCGAGAGAAGTGAATACGTGCCACGCGCGCCAGTTTGTGCGCGATGGTGCTGTCGGTGCCGTGTGAGTTGGCCATGTAACGCAGAGAAACCACAGGACTAAAGCGAACCAAGCAGTCACGACCGGCTAGCAATACCGCTTTTGATTTCTCTAAGCCGTTCATTGCCTGTAGGTAAGGCTTCTGGTTATTCTCTTTACCAGGTTTGCGCCCCCACAAAACGGTAGCAGGGATAACTTGAACATCGAGTTCAGAGTCGTCGGCGTGCAGTGAAAGCAATTCAGAGAACACTTCAATTGAAGAGCTTGGTACATAATCATCGTCTTGCAGCAGAGTTTTGCGAGAAGAGATGAAAACGTAGCGTTGCAGTGATTTGCCGTTGATTTCAAGCTTGCTCAACGGATCAGGTAGGCCTAATTCAAGTGCATGTTTTTGCAATGTAAGAATGTCGACACTTGAGCGAAACGGTAAGGCGTATACAATCGGTTTGCTCAAATCAATGTTCAAATCCTCAACAGGGTTTGAAGGAATTGATGTGCCCTTTACCAATACGGATAAAGGTAGCTTCATTAATGAACGTGAAAAAGATTGTCCAGAAGACATATAGGTTCACTGCCTCAATAGTTATTTCAATGTGCTCAAGCGTATCTCTATTTCTATGATGAAAAAGGATAAATCCTATGAGTGAAATAGGGATAAGCCTAGGCGTAAATTTAATCGATGCAAGAATACCAGAAACTGGTCTAACCTTTTAATGGAAATAGTCATATTGCCGTTAAGTTTGTGGAAAATCATTCATCGACTGATTGAGTATAGAGTTAAAAATGACCAAAAAATCAAACACCGGATTCAAACGCATCATAAAAGCAGCAGGCTTTTCATGGCAAGGCCTCACAAGTTCGTTTAAAAGCGAGGCTGCATTTCGGCAAGAAGTGTTCATGGCAGCAATACTGATTCCGTTGGCATTCTATTTGGACGTAAGCCAAGTTGAGCGAATCTTGATGATCTCAGCTGTTGTGTTAGTGATGGTTGTCGAGTTAATCAATACCGCGATTGAAGCAGTTGTTGATCGAATCGGTAGTGAGCATCATGAGCTTTCTGGGATGGCGAAAGATGTCGGCTCGGCGGCTGTTCTCATCTGTCTAATACTAGCGGGTTACGTGTGGCTAGAGATCCTATTTTTGTGATTCTTGAAAAATGAACTAAAAACAACCAATTGCTTTGCTTTTGTTCAGTTACTGGATATACTCACAGTCAACTGTATAAAAAGACAGGTGAATCATGAAGCCGTTAACGCCGCGCCAACAACAAGTTTTTGATCTTATCAAAAGTAAGATTGACGATTTCGGTATGCCACCGACACGTGCAGAAATTGCACGAGAACTAGGCTTCCGCTCTGCTAATGCTGCAGAAGAACATTTAAAAGCTCTTGCTCGTAAAGAAGCGATAGAGATTATCCCGGGTGCGTCTCGTGGTATTCGTATTTTGCTTGAAGATGCAGCAAATGAGGAACAAGGTTTACCATTAATCGGTCAGGTTGCCGCTGGTGAGCCTATTCTGGCTCAAGAACATGTAGAAATGCATTACCAAGTAGACCCAGGTATGTTTAAACCTCAGGCTGACTTCTTACTTCGTGTAAATGGCGAAAGTATGAAAAACATCGGTATTATGGATGGTGATCTACTGGCTGTTCATAAAACACAAGACGTACGCGACGGTCAGGTTGTAGTGGCTCGTGTCGATGATGATGTAACGGTAAAACGCCTAGAACGTAAAGGTTCAACGGTTCTGTTACATGCTGAAAATGAAGAGTTTTCTCCAATCCATGTCGATCTAGAATCTCAACACTTGTCTATTGAAGGGCTTGCGGTTGGTATTATTCGCAACACCGACTGGATGTAGTCAGTACAAACAGCTATTGATATTTATTCTCAATAACTTGTCATTGTAATTGATATTCATTATCATCTTCTTTGTCGAGATACAAGGAAGATGATGATGCCAAACCCAACCAAACCTCAAATGAAGCCGCTTACTCGTAAGCCGCGCTCCTCTGTTCAAAAGGCTTCTTCTGAACAAGGGTCTGCACATCAAGAATTCCAAGTTCCGACGAACCTCGTTCAGCATCTTTGGTTTCGTAGTCGTGAAAGCCTAGCCGATGATGGTCTCGTTTATGACCCCATCGCAGCTCAAGCCTGCAAGCGTTGCCAGCTCGCACCTGAATGTCTTACTGGCGAGCTAGACCAACAACAACTTCTCTACGCAACACTGACTCAACTTTGTGACTCTCAAGTTCAGCAATTTCTATCTCACAACCCAGATGCTTGGATCATCAATGTTGGAGCAGGGCTCGATACCCGCTTCTACCGTTTAGATAATGGACGCTGCCATTGGGTTGAGCTGGATGTCACGGAAAACCTTGTGTGGCGCCAACGTCTGTTCCACAAAAATGAACGCTATCGTTTGGAGTGTGGTTCTGTCGATGACCTGACTTGGTTGGATGAACTCAATATTCCAGAACAAGCCTCGGTGATGGTGGTGTGTGAACATGCTCTGCTGGATTGCAATGAACAGCAAACCGCGCACTTTATTCAATCGCTGAGCCGTTACTTTACTCATGCGCATGCGTGTTTAGTCTTAGCTGGAGATAAAAGCTCAAGTACGTTGGGGCAAAAACTTGGTTCAGGAAAGTATGCGCATGGCCTATCTTCTCCAATAGACAGTGTTCTCAATTGGTTGCCATGGGCACAATGGGTAAAAGCGTTTTCTCCACTAGACCAAAAATGCAACCGTTGGAAATTGTGGCAGCGACTTCTTTGTAAGATCTCTCAGGTCAAAAAGCGTTTAACGCCGCAGTTAGTGCTCGTTAAGTGGTAATCCTAGGTGTTTTGTATTTCGAGTAACTGAGTACATAGCCGGTATAAGTAAAATTCCACAACATAGTGAAAGCCCACCCACTAGGTTAAACTATCGCCTCTAATCTAAGAGGTGATCGTGAAGTTATTTAATCCCCAAACTATTTTTCAAACGCTATCCAATCAGGCGATGCATAAAAAAGTGCTGTTGCTCGCGATCCCGATGGTTCTCTCTAATATTACTGTTCCACTGTTGGGCTTAGTCGATGCGGCGGTTATCGGTCACCTAGAGCACTCTTGGTATTTAGGTGGTGTGGCGCTGGGCGGCACAATGATCAGCGTGACCTTTTGGTTGCTTGGTTTCCTGCGTATGTCGACAACAGGGCTAGCTGCACAATCTTATGGTGCGAATGATGGCAAGCAACTAGGCTTAGTTTTTGTGCAAGGCGTGACCATGGCCTTAGGGTTTGCTGGTGTCTTTTTACTTTTACACAGTTTAGTCGCCGATTTAGTTTTCTCATTGAGTAGCGCCAGTGATCAAGTTAAGCACTATGGTCAGCAATATTTCTCAATCCGCGCTTGGAGTGCACCTGCCGCGCTGACTAACTTTGTGATTCTAGGTTGGCTGCTCGGGACTCAAAACGCCAAAGCGCCAATGTGGATGGTGATCATCACCAATATCACCAATATCGTTTTGGATATTGTTTTTGTTATCGGCTTAGGATGGCAAGTGGAAGGTGCAGCATTGGCATCTGTAATGGCTGATTATGCCGGTCTAACATTTGGCTTGATTTGTGTTTACCGAATCTGGGCGAAGAAGCAGTTACCATCGCCATGGGATCTGCTTAAGAAAACCAGCCAAGGTTTGAGTCGTTTCGTGAAATTGAATCGCGATATCTTTCTTCGTTCATTGTATCTACAAGCGACTTTCACTTTCATGACTTTCCAAGGTGCAAGCTTTGGCGATGATGTTGTTGCGGCCAATGCAGTGTTGATGAGTTTCTTGATGATCATCTCTTATGGGATGGATGGCTTTGCCTACGCAATGGAAGCGATGGTCGGTAAGGCGATAGGCGCGAAAGACAAAGATGAACTGAACCAGTCATTGATTGGTACTTTCTTCTGGAGCTTTAATATTTGTTTGGTACTGACCATAGCGTTCGCACTCGCTGGCTCGAGTTTGATTAATATGATCACTACCATTCCTGACGTGAAGAACCAAGCCGAGGTGTATTTACCGTGGTTAGTCGCAATGCCATTGGTGTCTATGTGGTGCTTCTTGTTGGATGGTATTTTTGTTGGAGCAACCAAGGGCAAGGATATGCGCAATAGTATGTTTGTTGCGACCTGTAGTTTCTTCGCGATTTTCTATTTAGCATCAGGTTTAGAGAACCATGCACTGTGGTTAGCGATGCTGAGCTTTATGGCAATGCGCGGAATTGGTCTTGGTGTGTTGTTTGTTTCTCAGTGGAAGAAAGGGGAGTTTCTCGCTTAGCTCTGAGGGCTCTGTTTGTGGAGAGTAAATGAGGCTGTACAGGTAAAGGGGTATTTAGAACATCATGATCTAATTACTATCAATACCTTAATATTCAGTGTTTTAAATAAAAACAGCAAGCGCGTGGCTTGCTGTTTATGTATTTGGCCTATGGGTGGTCAAATACTCCTATTGGTTCTTTATCTAGAATAAACGGTTAAGCCCGTTGAGTGCTGCAACACGATAAGCTTCCGCCATCGTTGGATAGTTAAAGGTTGTATTCACAAAGTACTCGATGGTATTTGCTTCACCTTTCTGTTCCATGATCGCTTGTCCGATATGGATGATTTCAGCGGCACGCTCACCAAACACGTGGATACCTAAAATCTCTTTGGTTTCGCGATGGAACAGAATCTTCAAGCTACCAATGTCTTTACCCGCAATTTGAGCACGAGCTAGGTGTTTGAATGAAGAACGTCCTACTTCATACGGTACTTTAGCTGCGGTAAGTTCTTGCTCGGTTTTACCAACAGAACTGATCTCCGGGATGGTGTAGATGCCGGTTGGAATGTCTTCGATAAGGTGGCGTTCAGCTTCACCTTTCACAATTGCTTGAGCCACAAATCGACCTTGGTCATAAGCCGCGCTTGCTAGGCTAGGGTAGCCAATCACATCACCGACAGCGTAAACATGGTCAACATTGGTTTGGTAATTGGTATTTACTGAGACTTGCCCACGCGAGTCCGCTTCTAAGCCAACAGCACCAAGGTTCAGTTTATCGGTATTACCCGTTCGGCCATTGGCATACAGTAGGCAATCAGCGCGCATCTTTTTACCTGACTCTAGGTGAATGATCACGCCATCATCAGTGCCTTCAATTTTCTCAAAGGTTTCATCGTTGCGAATCACGACACCGCTGTTCCAGAAGTGATAAGAAAGTGCATCTGAGGTTTCATTGTCTAGGAATGACAACAGACGGTCACGAGTATTGATAAGATCGGTTTTTACACCCAAACCGCGGAAAATCGACGCGTATTCACAACCAATAACGCCAGCACCATAGATGATGATGTGTTGCGGGTCGTGTTTAAGAGAAAGAATCGAGTCACTGTCGTAGATACGTTCATGCAGGAAGTCGACGTTATCTGGTTGGTAAGGGCGAGAGCCTGTCGCGATAACAAATTTGTCTGCACTGTAATGTTCTTCAGTGCCATCGCTTTGCATTACCGAGACAGTGTTGGTATCGATAAAACGTGCAGTACCAAAGACCAACGTGCACTGGTTGCGGTCGTAGAAGCCTTGGCGTAATCGAGTCTGCTTGTCGATAACCGATTTGGCATGCCCCAAAATGTTAGAAAACGTTGAGTGTATGCTTTTGTTGTTCTGACAAAACAGCGGATTACTGTTGAATTCGATAATACGACTTACGGCATGACGCAGTGCCTTTGAAGGAATGGTTCCCCAGTGAGTACAACCACCACCAACGCTGCTCTCTTTCTCAATGATTGCAACGTTCAACCCGGCTTTGGTTAATCCCATCGCTGCCCCTTCTCCTCCGGGGCCACTACCAATTACGATTACATCAAAGTGGTTGGAGTGCGGCATAGATATCTTCCTTGTTATATTTGAGTAACATTGCTTTAGCGAGATTTTAACTGATTCTGTTCTTGGGTACATGAAAAGGGCATCAGAGAGTCGGTGGGATCACGCAGTGTTATCGAAAAAATAATATTTGGTATGTCGTATGTCTCCAAATGACAGTGTGGATATTGAAATTTTTTCTTCGAACGTATTTACTTCGGTACGTGAACAAAGAGGTATGTTTAGTGTCTTATATAACCAGAGTGCCTTATATAAATAAGTGATTCGCGTTATATTGAATAGAGTATTAGACATGCCTGTTTAGGCTGTAAAAGAAGAAATTGATAAAGTATGAAACCAATGGGCATTCGCGCACAGCAAAAAGAAAAAACTCGTCGCAGCTTAATCGATGCAGCATTTAGCCAACTCAGCGCCGATCGTAGTTTTTCCAATCTAAGCTTGAGAGAAGTCGCTCGTGAGGCTGGAATAGCACCGACTTCCTTTTATCGTCACTTCAAAGACATGGATGAGCTTGGCTTAACCATGGTTGATGAAGGTGGCTTACTGCTGCGCCAGTTAATGCGTCAAGCTAGGCAACGCATAGTAAAAGAAGGCAGTGTGATTCGTACATCGGTTGAAACCTTTATGGAATTCATTGAAAGCAGCCCTAACGTATTCAGACTGTTATTGCGAGAGCGCTCAGGAACTTCATTTGAGTTTCGTGCAGCGGTAGCTCGTGAGATACAGCACTTCTCTGCTGAGTTAACCGAATACTTGATAACGACTGGCATGACACGAGACGAAGCTTTTACTCAAGCTGAAGCCTCCGTTATCTTGGTCTTCAACTCAGGGGCAGAAGCATTAGATTTAGATCGACGTCAGCGAGATGAACTGGCTGAACGCTTGATCATGCAATTGCGAATGATGGCCAAAGGGGCTTTTTGGTATCGTAAAGAACGTGAACGTAACCGATTAAAAGGCGGGATTGAATAATGTCGAATGAAAATAATACTGTAAACCGTGGTTCAGAAAGAAAGACACTCGTACTTGCTGTTATTGCCGGTGTGTGTGGTGATGCTCTGTTATCTTGGGTAACAATGAGCGAAGTGGGCTTCTCTATTTTCCCACTGATTGCTTTAGTCTTGGCTGTACAAGCACTTTACCAAGAGTACCTAACTAACCCAGTATCTGAAGATATTCCACTAGTAGGTTTGGCTTGTTTCTTTGTAGGTGCATTTGGCCACTCGGCTTTTGTGAAGGCACAACACCCTGATGCTGGCTCAAACTTCTTTGCGATTATTGTCGCGATGTTGCTTCTTGCATGGGTAGGTAAGAAACTCGGCTTTATCGGCAAAACTGCTTAAGCTGATTTAGAAATTAAAAAAACGAGCCAATGGGCTCGTTTTTTTGTATCTGCTGTTTGGCTTAGACCTGAAAGCGATACTTACGCTTTACGCTCTAGGAATACGCCAGCTTCCATGTGGTGCGTGTAAGGGAACTGGTCAAACAGAGCAAAACGAGTGATGTCGTGCGTTTCGCTTAGGATGTCTAGGTTCTCTTTCAATGTTTCAGGGTTACAAGAGATGTACATGATACGCTCGTAGCCTTGAACCATCTTACAAGTATCAACATCCATACCTGAACGCGGTGGATCAACAAAGATAGTGTTGCAGTTGTAGCTCTTAAGATCGATGTTCGCTTGCTGTAGACGACGGAACTCACGCTTGCCTTCCATTGCTACAGTAAAATCTTCTGCAGACATACGGATGATCTGAACATTTTCAATGTTGTTCGCAGCGATGTTGTATTGCGCAGATTCTACTGACGGTTTCGCCAGTTCAGTTGCCAGTACACGCTCGAAGTTTTGTGCTAGCGCTAATGAGAAGTTACCGTTACCACAGTAAAGCTCAAGTAAGTCGCCTTTGCTGTCTTGAGTACAATCGACAGCCCATTCCAACATTTTCTCTGCCACTTTGCCGTTGGGTTGAGTAAAGCTGTTCTCTACTTGTTGGTAGATGTAGCTATCACCATTCACATCTAGCTTTTCAATTACGTAGTCGCGGTCCAGTACGATTTTCATCTTACGCGCACGGCCAATCAGGTTTAGGTTAAAACCTTCATCGTTTAATTGCTGCTTAAGTGCTTTAGCATCTTGAATCCACTGTTCACCTAATTGACGGTGGTAAAGCAATGACACCAAAATTTCGCCGCTTAACGTAGAAAGGAAGTCTACTTGGAATAGCTTGTGGCGCAGAGAGTGGTTGTCCTTCATTGCATCTGTTAATAGAGGCATTAGGTCATTGATAAGACGGCTAGCTGCAGGGAACAGGTCTACGCGGTATTTTTCTTTAGTCTCTTGATTGAACATGACGTAATACATATCGTCACCTTCATGCCACACGCGGAACTCAGCACGCATGCGGTAGTGTTGTTCTGGAGATTCATACACTTCCAGCTCAGGCACATTATATTCTGAGAACATTTCAGTAAGACGCTCAGTCTTTTCTGCCAGTTGTTCTTGGTAGCGTTGCGGGTTTACATCTAAATTCGCCATTGTTATGCCTTTTGCTGTCGTGCTTTTAAATCAAGAGCGCAGATTTTATTCAATCACAGGCGCTTGTCCAGTGTTGAGAGCCAATCAGTGTAAATAGGCCATGAAAACTATAGCTTATAACTATCTTAGACTAGACAAATGATTCAGAGGTCAATACTATCTTCGGCAAGCTGGTGCCATTTAGATGTATAGATGGCTGAAGAGGGAATCTGGTGTGAATCCAGAACTGACGCGCAGCGGTAAAAGAGAACAAGTATTCACAAGACACTGCAAATAGCTTTTTGTGGGAAGTCGAATATAAGGTAACCAAAAGGTTGTGCTCTTGAGTCCGAATACCTGCCAGCGGCTAAACCATGACATGTGGTTTGGTAGGAATTTACGCGATTTAGGATCACAACATGAACAAATCCCTTTTAGCGGTTGCTGTAGCATCGCTGCTTTCACCTATCTCCAATTTACACGCCCAACAAGCATCTGCCGACGAAACCATGGTGGTTACGGCTAACCGTTTTGAGCAAAGCACGGAAAGTGTTGTCGCTCAAGTTGAAGTAGTAACACGCCAAGATATCGATCGAATTCAAGCTAAGTCTCTAACAGATGTGTTTAGACGATTGACGGGTATTCAGGTTTCACAAAATGGAGGCCGAGGACAGCAAGCTTCGATCTTTGTTCGTGGTGCTAACTCTGATCAAGTGCTTGTTCTCATTGATGGTATTCGTTTTGCGCGAGCTGCAAAGGGTGGTGTCGATTTTAGCCAGTTACCAATTACATTCGTTGACCGAGTGGAATACGTTCGAGGAGCTCGTGCCGCTATGTATGGCTCAGAAGCTATCGGCGGTGTTATCAACATTATTACTGTTGCAAACTCTGACAATGAAAAAACGGCAGTTAGTGCAGGTTTAGGAAGCTTAGATTACCAAGAGCTGAGCTTTGTTAGTGGTACTAAGGTCGGTGAAAATGGTCACTTGAACGTATCTGTTGGTTACGATTCCGATGAGGGATACAACGTTCATCCATTACCAGGTGTTAATGATGGTGATCGCCATGGTTTTGAATCACGCAATGCTCTAATTGGTTATGTTCATAATTTTGATCAGCAATGGAGTGGCTTCGCGAATTTCCGTATGTTTGAAACCATTTCTCAGTACGATGGTTCATTTGGTACAGACCATTCTTACAAAGAAGCTGAAGTTCAAAATTCGACCTTTGCTACTGGTGTTAAATATAGTGGCAGTGAACTTAAGTCTGATTTCTTAGTTAACTATCAGAATCAAGATAACTGGAACTACGAACAGTCTTTAGGCAAGAACTCAGCGTCAGCAACATCTGATGAGCTTGAACAGCTAAATGTTCAATGGGTGAATTCATACAAACTAACGTCGTCACTGACTCTTAGTGGTGGTGTAGATTGGCGTGATGAGGCTTATATTGTTAAGCCTTCGAATACTGAATACGACAGAACGAATGTTGCGTACTTCGCTGCATTAAACGCAGATGCGGATAAAGTGTTCGGAGAACTGAGTCTTCGTGTTGATGACAATGAGCAGTTTGGTACAGAAACTACTTACAACACAGGGTTAGGCTATCGTTATGCTGAGTGGCTTGTTGTAAAAGCAGCTTATGGCACATCCTTCAAAGCACCTAACTTGTATCAACTATATAGCTACTACGGTAATGCACAGTTAGAAGCTGAAAAGGCAGATTCATTTGAACTGACTTTTGGTGGCTTAATCAAGGATGTTGATTGGTCGATTACTGGCTATGACACGAACGTCGAAGACTTAATTGATTACAACTACGCGACAAGTAAGTACTACAATACCGATGGCGAAAGCCAATTACGTGGTGTGGAAATGGTCGTTGGATTTGATACTAGCTTTATTAACCACCAAGTGAGCGCTAATTTCCAAGACCCAGAAGATCAATCTGGTGAGCAACTGATACGCCGAGCTAAGAAGATTTACAAGTATAATGCAGTGGCTAGTTTCGATGATGTTGATGTTTCATTAGGTTTCCAATATGTAGGTGAGAGACCGGACTTCTCTGAAGATCTCGCAGCGTATAGCTTGTTTGATGTTTCAGTGAACTACTATGCGAATGAAAACCTTACTTTAAATGGTCGAGTGGATAACTTAACTGACGAAGAGTACGAGACTGCTGGTGGATACCCATCACCAGAGCGTACATATTACGTGAATGCTACTTACCAATTCTAATTATCACCTAAACCGCCTTCGGGCGGTTTTTTCTTATTGGGTATATCAATGAAAAAGAAAGTCGTCATAAGTTGGTCGTCAGGAAAAGACTCTACATTAACCCTAGAACGTCTACTTGAAAGCACCGAGTATGAAGTTGTTGCTCTCTATACTACGTATGTTGGTGATGAGGTTCCTTTCCAGGTAACTCCTATTGATGTCGTTGCCATGCAGGCACAATTAATCGGTTTGCCACTCATCACCATAGAGCTTCCTGAAGTGTTCCCGAGCAATGAGATTTACCAAAGTACGATTGTCTCAGCATTGGAAGGGTCTTGCTTATCAATTGATGCGGTCGCATTTGGCGATATGTTTTGCAATGGCATTGCCGACTATAGAAAAAGCTATATAGAACCGGCTGGCTGGGAGTGTGTGTTTCCACTAATGGGAGAGAGTAGCCAAACTCTGGCTCAAGAAATCATAAATAGAGGAATCGAAACCTTTCTCGTCACAGTTGATAGCGATGCATTAGACATGAGCTATTGCGGAAAAGAATACACGCCTGAACTAATAGACAGTTTGCCAAGTCACGTCGACCCATGTGGAGAAGATGGTGAGTTCCATACCTTAGTCACGTCAGCGCCATGCTTTAAAGGTAAGCTTAAGATAGAGCTAGAAAATGTAGAGCAGGGTGAGCGCTTTGGGCATCAACGCTACCGAGCTTGCATTATGTAGAGTGATGATTGGCGAAAACTAGGTGAAGGGGTATCATTGCTGCGGAACTTATTACAGGTAATGGTTGTGTCGGAAAGCATACAAAAAAACATATTGGTCTTTGATTCTGGAGTTGGCGGCCTCTCTGTATATAAAGAGATAAGCCAGTTACTACCAAATCACAACTATATCTATGTATTCGATAACGAGGCTTACCCATATGGTGAGCTCGATCAGCAAGTCCTCATTCAGCGAGTCCAAAGTATCGTCGCCAGTTTTGTTGCGAGTCACGCTATTGATATTGTGGTGATAGCTTGTAATACGGCCAGTACGATAGTCCTGCCTGCACTTCGCGCTAATAACCTTATCCCTATTGTCGGTGTTGTCCCGGCAATCAAACCTGCCTCGTTACTGGCTAATAAAGCGGTTGGACTTATTGCAACCCCTGCGACGATTACTCGTGAATACACACACGAGCTCATCAAAAACTTCTCGAGTAATAAAAGAGTAGAGCTGTTGGGTTCTACTCGACTGGTGGATATGGCCGAAGATAAACTCAGAGGCGAGGAGATTAGCCTTGAAGAGTTACAGCAAATCCTTCAGCCGATGATCAACACAATTGATGTGGCTGTATTAGGATGTACTCATTTCCCATTGATCAAATCAGAGATTCAACAAGTACTAGGTGAAAGTGTAGTGCTGATAGATTCTGGTAAAGCGATAGCTAAGCGGGTTCAAGATTTGTTGGGTTTGGAAAGCGTTAATAAAGAAGGGGGAGTACGTGAAGTTTTTTGTAGTGCACTTCCTAAAAAAGAAAGTGCACTAAATAGTATGTTAAAGCAGTTAGGGTTTAGCTCAGTTCAGATTCGTCCGCTTCAGGATGTTTAGGATCATTTGCAACACGTACTTTTAAAGTGCGTTGCATGTAATCTTTATCGTTAAGTGCAGAGATTGCATGATTCACATCATTACTTGCCATAACAACAAATCCAAAGCCTCTTCTTTTACCAGTACGTTTGTCTTTCATTAAACGTACTGCAAATACTTCACCATGCTCTGAGAATAATTCACGTACATGTGATTCGTTCGCTTTGTATGGAAGGTTACCCACATAAAGTGTTTTGGTTGAAGCCTTAGGTTCTGAATCTGATTTTGAGTCGGTGCTTGAAAAGTTAACAACAAAAGCGGAAGCCAAGACACCAAGGATAAAGGTAATTGCAGGCGATATATCTACCTGAGAGAAAACAATGCCGCCTAATACAGCCAGTGCGACAATTAACAACATCGATTTTTTTGAGTTCATATCGGAATACTACATATTAATAAACGAAATAGACGCATCTACCATTAACAAAATAGACACATGAATCTTACGTTCATGGCTTCCATTTTTCCAATGTATTGCTGTGATACGTCTCAAATGTTTAGTTTTTATTCGAAAAATGCGGATCTGGTGGCTTTTTAGGCGAACAAAACTTTTATTTCAAAAAGCCCTTGTGCTCCATCTCAATCTCTCTATAATGCCGCCTCACCGACACGGAGTGAGACGAAAGTCACACAGCGAAATCGGTAGAGAAAAAGAGTTTGAAAATAACCCTTGACTCTCAAAGTGGTGCAGGTATAGTACGCACCCCTAGCGACTGAGATGTGAATCACAAAACGCTAGCGCTCTTTAACAATTTAAACC
>NZ_JBFRST010000011.1:0-329 GCF_041473705.1 Vibrio sp. 10N.222.55.B11 | reverse complement strand
ATACCAATCCGGAAAATTAACTGATCAGGTCAATCCAATCTCTTGTACACATTTTTGTGACGCGATCTTTGCACTCAAGAAATCCATTCCAAGCGCTACAGACCTTCGAAACAATATCGTTATAATCAATGAAGTTTTGGTTTGCTAGATAGTGTTGCCTTAACCAACTCCACACTTGCTCTATAGGGTTAAGCTCTGGTGAGTATGGCGGCAATTTGATAATACTGACATTATCAAATGGGTTAGCAATATCATCGGTATGCCATCCTGCGCCATCCATTATTACCACTGAATGACGGTCTTTTTCTGTGACTTTAGATATCTGCTCT
>NZ_JBFRST010000010.1:0-131208 GCF_041473705.1 Vibrio sp. 10N.222.55.B11 | reverse complement strand
TAGAGGAGCCAGCGTTTAAATGAACTACTACATAGAAAGCTTTAGTTGCAGCTAAAGCCTGGGTCTCACATTACCCGATTGGAGTGCTTATTATCCATACAAACTGTTTAAGAGTGATTCGCAACGCGTGGCATTTTTATTATGCGTTGCGTTCAGTGTTTAAGGCGGTATACGGTAGCATCGGTATTGCGTTGCTCACTACTTAACGCGGCTATAACACAAAATCAGGCTATTGCTCAAAATTGCTATTTGAACTATTATTTGTACATTAAATTGTACCATAGGGAGTTCAACATGAGCCGCATCCATTTTGATCAAGATATTCAGCCTTTGTCTGAATTTCGTGCTGGCGTGACGTCATTTATTAAACAGATTAACGAAACTCGCAGACCACTAGTTATCACACAACGTGGTAAGGGTGTTGCGGTTGTCCTTGATGTTGCAGAATATGAAGCAATGCAAGAGAAGATCGAGTTACTGGAAGAAATGCGTACTGCTGAAGCACAATTAGCTTCAGGTTTAGGTGTTTCCAATGAAGACGCTCGTGCTCAAGTATTGGGGCGCATTAAGAAATGAAAGTAGTCTGGTCACCACTAGCATTACAAAAGTTAGGTGATGCAGTCGAGTTTATTTCGCTAGATAATCCAGTGGCGGCAGAAAACTGGGTTAATGAGGTCTTCGATAAAACAGACCTTCTCTCAAGTATGCCTGACATGGGACGAATGGTTCCTGAGCTACCTCATACCAATTACCGCGAAATCTTGTTTGGTCACTATCGAATCATATATAGCCTCAGCCATGAAATTCGCGTCCTTACAGTACGAAATTGTCGTCAGATACTAACGGAAAGTGACGTGTAGCAATTGTGTTATAACAAGCAATTTAAGAGGGATTCACAACGCTTGGCACTTTTGCTCCTACTTCAAGTTAAGTGTTTATGGCACAATGCGTTAGGTTTGGGTGGAGGCGTTGTTCACCCCTTAATTGGGCTAGTTGCCCAGAGGAAGTAATCAATCCATTGGGAACTTTTGTTTCTGGTGGAGTACGCGCATAATTCGGATAATGTCGCCTTCGATCCAATAGGAGACGATCATTGAAATCTCAGGAATTATAAGTAATTGCCCACGAATGCCGTCTCTCTGTACACCCATTAGAGGCTGCTCAAGCAAGTTTTCTACTTTTGTTTCAATGAGGTTGTCAGCGTTTTCTGCCGCATCAGGGTTGAAGTCATAGATAAACTCAAAGATCCTTTCACGATCATTGAGTGATTCTTCTTCCCATAAAATCATTGCTTACCTCGATTACGTATTCTGGCTTTGCGTTCTTCCATTCGAGATTTAGCAGTTTGGTGTTCAACGAAAACGGATTCTCCTGAGTCAAACTTCTCAAATGCTAGGTTTACTTGTTCAGTTAGCCATGCATCGTGAGATAATGTCTGTCTTTGTTGCTCAGCGAGTTGCTCAGTAAGCTCACGGCAAGCACCACTCAGTGTGCGACCTTGGCTCTCAGCCATCTGTTGAGCTAGGCGTTTTGTTTCTTCATCAACACGAAATTGAATTCTAGTGTCCATGATGTATTCCTTTATTGGTGTGTGTACAAATGTTAGCACTCACCTTTGAGATGGGCAACTGACAAGCTACTATGGCGCCAATAACTAACTTTTGGTGCTATGTTTCATCGCACATAGTCCCATATCTCATCAACCATTGCAGAACGTTAAATGATAGGTCACCACAATCTGTAGAGGAAAGTGCATTGAAGTTAACCAATAAACTCGTACGTTACCCGCACATTGATGTTGATCGTGCGTTTGAAAAAGAAGCTGAATTATTGCAGCAAATTCAGGCGGGTGAGATTGGCCAAGCCTTAATGTTGTGGCAAGCAAAAGCGCCGACACTTGTTTTGCCCGCAGGTAAAAAGTGGCCTGTGACCGTAGAGTCTAGAAAACAACTCGCGGCACAAGGTTGGCAACTCACCTCACGTAAAACAGGCGGCGCTCCCGTTCCCCAACTGCCGGGGATCATTAACTTATCGCACATTTACCATTGGCCTCGTGATGAAGCCTACAACATCCAAAAAGCGTATCTACATCTGTGCAATGTCTTAACCCTGTTTTTTAAAGAACTGGGCATCGATGTGGATGTACACGCGACTCCCGGTTCTTATTGTGATGGTGACTACAACCTCAATATCAATAAACAAAAAATAGTGGGCACGGCGCAGCGTGTTTTGCTTAAACAAGGGGGCGGCCAAATCGTACTTTCGCAAGCTTGTATCTTGTTGGATGTCGACCTAGAGAACATCGTTGCACCCGTAAATTTTTATAATCAAGTTTGTGGCAATCCAACCGTGGTGGACGCGCAAGTTCATACTCCGTTGTCCGCACATCTGACAACTCTACCCAACGTAGACTCACTCTTTCAGCAGTTAAGCCAAGCTTTCATCAAGCATGCGTGATACCAACCTTTCGTTAACGCCAAACTAATTTGCCGATGGTAGAACGATTTCAATACTATGTGTCGATGACAACGAATGGGTTGAACTTGAGGCGGTGAGAACTTTATAATGTTACTTGTAACATAATAAAGAGTTCAAATAGTTATGACAGAACAGCAGAAGAAAACTCGAACCACACTTCAAGATGTTGCAGACAAAGTGGGGGTCACAAAGATGACCGTCTCTCGTTACATGCGCAATCCCGATTCAGTCGCAGCCAAAACTCGCGTTAAAATTGCAGCGGTTATTGAAGAGATGGGATACATCGAAAACAAAGCGCCAGCTATGCTCTCTAAATCGTCGAGTAAAGCGATCGGTATCTTGCTCCCTTCGTTATCAAACCAAATCTTTGCCGCGTTTGTTCAAGGTATCGAAACGGTTACTAAAGAGAATGGCTACGAGACGTTGCTTGCTCACTTTAGCTATGATGCTGTGGAAGAAGAGGAAAAGATTGCTTCGCTGCTTTCGTATCAAGTTGATGGGTTTATATTGACGGAAAGCCACCACACCCCCCGCACGTTACAGATGATCAAGAATTCAGGTGTTTCTGTTGTTGAAACGATGGAACTCCCAACCAATCCGATCGATATGGTTGTTGGCTTGGACCATATTGATGCTTCTTACCATGTCGTGAAGCGAATGATTGAAGCTGGTAAACGCTCTATTGCTTACTTTGGCGCTCGATTGGATGCGCGAACCAAGTTGCGTTTGCAAGGCTATGACAAAGCGATGTATGAGGCTGGATTAGAGCCTAAACACGTGTTGACTGAACAGCACTCTAACTTCTCTTTGGCTGAAGATCTGCTTGATCGCGCTCTTGCGGATTACCCAGATCTAGATGGCGTGTTCTGCACCAATGATGACATCGCGATAGGTACCTTGCTCATTGCCCAGCAACGTGGAATCCAAGTGCCGCAACAGCTATCTGTGGTGGGCTATAACGCGTTAGATATCGGTCAAACCATACGCCCAAAACTGACTAGCGTGGATACGCCACGTTATGAAATAGGTAAGAAAAGTGCCGAGCTACTGCTTGCCCGATTGAAAGGTGAGCCAGTCACGGAAACGGTAGTGGATATGGGCTATCGCATCACGGATGGCGAAAGCGTTTAACCAAGTATCGTGGAAACGGAAAGGGGCATCGAAATGATGCCCCTTTTGCTTTTACATTTAAGCGATGACACAGTTAGACGATAAAACTCGCCCCTTGTTCTGCACTCGAAACGCTTTGGCGCATCACGCTAAATAGGTTGCGCCCCATGGTTTGCTGGTTAGCGTCTACCTCAAACACCTTCGCTTGGCGAGACTGCATGTCGTTGAGGTTATTGAGTTCGCCACTCGCGCAATCTAAGCGCAGGATATCGCCTTCGCGAACAAGCCCAATAGTTCCTCCTCGAATGGCCTCTGGTGAGACATGAATCGCGGATGGGATCTTTCCTGAGGCTCCAGAAAGGCGCCCATCAGTAACCAGAGCCACTTTAAACCCTTGTTTCTGAACATTACCTAGAATCGGCATAAGCTTGTGCAGTTCAGGCATACCGTTCGCAGCTGGTCCATTATTTATCACCACAACAATGCAATCTTTGTTGAGCTCACCTCGTTGATACGCAGCTTCTACCTTATGTTGGCAATCAAAAACTACCGCGGGTGCTTCGATAACGCGTTGCTCTTCTGCAACCGCTGACACCTTAATCACCGCATTGCCAAGATTCCCTAAAAGGACTCGCGTTCCGCCTGTGCTTTGGAATACCTGTTCTTGGCCTGCAATTACCTCTGCATCTGCCGACTGTTTGCACTTTTTCCACGTTAGCTTTCCATTTTCAAGTTCTGGAATACTCATTTGATCTTCAAATGAGCCAAAGGTAGGTGTGACATCTCGGTGCAGTAAGTTGGCTTGATCTAAACGGCGTAACAGCGCGGGAACTCCTCCTGCCGCTTGGAACGCATTCATATCTGCTGGGCCGTTGGGATAAACTCGAGCAAGTAAAGGCACCACATCGGATAGATCGCTGATGTCTTGCCAAGTCAGAATAAATCCTGCTGCGCGTGCTACTGCGACCATGTGAATGCTGTGGTTAGTGCTGCCACCTGATGCGAGTAGGGCAACAATGCCATTGATTAAGCTTTTAGCGGTAAAGACTTCAGAAAGCGGGCGGAAGTTTGCGGCTTGTGGTGTCATTGAAGCAATTTCAATGGCGGCATGCTGAGTGAGTGATGCGCGCAATTTAGAGTCAGGATGAATAAACGCTGAGCCCGGAAGCATCAGCCCCATCGCTTCAAATACCAGCTGATTGGTATTGGCTGTGCCGTAAAAAGTGCAGGTGCCCGCTGAGTGATAAGCGTTGCACTCCATATCCAGTAAGGCACTTTTTCCTACCTTACCAGCCGCGTATTCTTGGCGAATATGTACTTTCTCATCATTGCTGATGCCCGTTGCCATCAAGCCCGCCGGAACAAAAGCGGTGGGTAGATGTGCAAAAGAGAGCGCGCCCATCAGTTGTCCTGGAGCTATCTTGTCGCAAATACCAAGTAATAGGGTTGAATCAAACACGTTGTGACTCAGTGAAAGAGCGGTCGATTGAGCAATCAAGTCCCTTGAAAACAAAGACATATCCATGCCTGGTTGCCCTTGAGTTACCCCGTCGCACATCGCAGGAACACAGCCTGCTACTTGAGAGGTGTGGCCGAACTTAGCTAACGCCTTTTTGATCTGATCTGGATAGTGTTGATACGGCTGGTGAGCGCTTAACATATCGTTGTAAGAGCTGATTAACGCCACATTGGATTTAGTGAGATCAAGAATCGAGCGTTTCTCATCGGAGCAAGAAGCTGCGACAGCATGAGCCAAGTTGCCGCAAGAAAGCCCTTTACCACCTTTGCCAGCAGAGGCTTGGTGTTGGGTTCGGTTTAGAAACGCTTCATGAGTCTCTTTGCTTCGTTCAATTAATCGTTGAGTCACCGCTTGGATGGTTGGAAGGGTCATGCTGTTTCTGCCTCATCAGTCATTGAAAGCACAATCGCAGCACAGTCCACAACGTCATCAATACCGCCATCAATGCTGATGACAACCGTATCTGGCTCGTGATCGGGTCTTTCTAATGTTTCGAACTGGCTTTTAATCATGTTCTCTTTCATGAAGTGGCCTTGGCGCTGACGCATTCGATGCAAGATCAGGTCAATGTTGCCATCTAAAAAGAGAAAGGTGAGGTTTTTGTTCCCTTCGCGAATTTGGTCGCGGTACTTCTTCTTCAACGCAGAACACACAATAATGCCGTGCTCATTTTTACTTTCTAGGCTGTACGCTGCATCACGAACGCGTTCCAGCCATGGAATGCGATCATCATCATTAAGAGGTTGGCCTGACGCCATTTTTTGAATGTTTGCTCGAGGATGAAGGTCGTCACCATCAATGAACTTACGCCCAAGTTTTTTTGCCAACTGCTCGCCTATCGTGCTTTTCCCACAAGCACTGACACCCATGACGATGACACTACTACCAGCCATAACTCAATCCTCTTAACAAATTTGCGCGTGATCTCAATTTTGAACATCGCTTGTAAATATGGCTTTATCTTATAAGCGTTACCGGTAACATGTTACCGGTAACTTAAGGAAGTGTGATGAAGGACACAAAACAACAATTCACAACAATTGTGATTGTTTTTGCATCCTACTGACGGAAAATTAGTCACATCTCACTATATTCGCGTTTAAAAATCACTGGAAAGAGATCTTTGGGGGATAAAATGGCCAACGATTACCGCGCAATTGCGAAATCTGTTGTTGAGCATCTTGGGGGCAAGACAAATGTGGCTGCCCTAACACACTGTATGACTCGACTACGATTCGTTTTACACAGCCAAGATGGCGTCGATATTAACAAGCTAAAAGCACTGAAAGGTGTGATGGGTGTTGTTGATAATGGAGACAAAGTACAAGTTATCATTGGTAACGAGGTATCGTATGCATACAAAGAAGTGATGGCGCTTTGTGAGCTATCCACTGTATCTGAGTCAGAGGTTCCTGCTAAAAAAGAGAAGCTAACGGTTAAGTCAATTGGTGCGAAAATGTTGGACGCACTGGTTGGTACCATGTCGCCTCTTATCCCAGCAATCATTGGCGCTTCAATGGTCAAACTGCTCGCCATGGTACTTGAGATGCTGGGCTGGGTTGAGCCAAATGCACCTACCTTGATTATCTTGAAAGCGATTGGCGATGGCGCCTTCTTCTTCCTACCGGTTATGGTTGCCGCTTCCGCATCGATCAAATTCAAGACCAATATGTCTCTTTCCATTGCGATTGCCGGTGTCTTAATCCACCCGAACTTTATGGAATTGATGGCGCAAGCAGCAGAAGGCAAGCACGTTGATTTCTTCGGTATCCCAATCACGTCAGTGAAATACACCTACACGGTTATTCCTGTACTTGTGATGACTTGGGCACTTTCTTACATAGAACGTTGGGTAGATAGCATTACCCCTGCTGTGACTAAAAACTTCCTGAAACCTATGCTTATCGTATTGATTGCAGCTCCGGTTGCTATCGTACTTATCGGTCCATTTGGTATTTGGGTTGGTACTGCACTTTCAGCGCTTGTTTACACAATTCATGACACATTAGGTTGGTTGTCGGTTGCTATCATGGGCGCACTGTGGCCTCTACTTGTTCTTACTGGTATGCACCGTGTATTTACTCCAACGATTATTCAAACCATTGCTGAGACGGGTCGTGAAGGTATGGTTATGCCTTCAGAAATCGGTGCCAACCTCGGTATGGGTGGTGCGTGTCTGGCTGTTGCTTACAAAACCAAAAACAGCGCACTAAAGCAGACATCATTAGCCGCAGGTGCTTCAGCTATCTTCGCCGGTATCTCTGAGCCTGCATTGTACGGCGTGCTTGTTCGTCTGAAACGTCCACTTATCGCAACAATGATTACTGGTTTTATCGTAGGTGCATTAGCGGGCATGGGTGGCCTTGCGAGTCACTCGATGGCAGCACCAAGCTTGTTTACGAGTGTTCAGTTCTTCGATGTGAATGACCCAATGAGTATCGTTTGGGTGTTCGGTCTGATCGCATTGTCTATTGTTCTGTCATTTGTTCTAACCCTAGTTTTAGGCTTTGAAGATGTTCCAGAAGATGATGCCGATGAGAAAGCAACTTCAGAGTCAGCAAACAAAGAAGCTGGTAAGGCAGAAGACAAGCCGACAGTAGTGTCCGCGTCTTAATTAGAATTGATTAATTTATTCAGTCACCTTACTTCAGCGTAAGGTGACTTTTATTGTTTCCGAGGTATTCGATGTCAAACATTCAATTTCCCGAAGATTTCTTATGGGGCGGCGCTATTGCTGCAAACCAGTCTGAAGGCGCTCACTTAGCGGGTGGTAAAGGCCTAACAACCGTAGATATGATCCCTTATGGTGAGAACCGCATGCCAATTAAGCTTGGTCAGGTTGATAAGGTGACGCTCAGCGAAGACGAGTTCTACCCAAGCCATAACGCGATAGACTTTTATCACCGTTACAAAGAAGACATCGCCTTGCTGGCAGAGATGGGATTTAAAGTCTTCCGCGTATCCATCGCTTGGAGCCGAATCTTTCCAAAAGGTGACGAGCTAGAGCCGAACCAAGCTGGCTTAGATTTTTACCGTGATGTTTTTGAAGAGTGTAAGAAATACGGTATTGAGCCGCTCGTTACCTTGTGCCATTTCGATGTGCCTATGCACTTGGTCAACGAGTATGGTTCGTGGCGTAATCGTAAGATGATTGAGTTCTTTAGCCGTTACGCGAGAACCTGTTTCGAAAACTACAAAGGCTTGGTGAAATACTGGTTAACTTTCAACGAAATCAATATTTTACTAGCGAGCCCGTTTTCTGGTGCTGGATTGTTGTTTCAGGAAGGCGAAAATCACGATCAAGTGAAGTACCAAGCAGCTCACCATGAGCTAGTAGCAAGCGCTTTGGTAACCAAGATTGCCCATGAAGTTGATGAGCAAAACCAAGTGGGTTGTATGCTGGCGGGCGGTAACTTCTATCCATATTCATGTAAGCCAGAAGATGTGCTGATGGCTATGGAAAAAGACCGCGAGAACCTGTTCTTTATCGATGTTCAATCGCGTGGTTACTACCCATCTTATGCTCAAAAAGTGTTTGATAACAAAGGTGTGGTGCTTGAAACACAAGAAGAAGATTTCGAGATTCTGAAAAATACTGTCGATTTCATTTCTTTCAGTTATTACGCTTCACGCTGTGCTTCCGCTGATATGAATGCAGGAAATACGAGTGCAGCGAACGTCGTTAAGTCCATCAAAAACCCTCATCTTCCAGCAAGTGATTGGGGCTGGGTCATTGACCCTACAGGTCTTCGAATTACGATGAACACACTCTATGACCGTTACCAGAAACCACTTTTCTTGGTAGAAAATGGCTTAGGTGCTCGTGATACCTTGGATGACAATGGAGAAGTGAACGATGATTACCGCATTGATTACCTTCGTCAGCACATTGTTGCGATGCATGAAGCAATGGAAGACGGTGTACCATTGATGGGTTACACACCTTGGGGTTGTATCGATCTTGTTGCGGCGTCGACCGGAGAGATGAGCAAGCGCTATGGGTTTATCTACGTGGACAGAGACAACCTAGGCAATGGTACGTTAAATCGTATTCCTAAAAAGTCATTCCACTGGTACAAAAAAGTGATCGCAAGCAACGGCAGCGACTTGGCTTAATTTGTCTGTTTGATAATGAGAGAAATGAACAATGAAAACAATTGAACAGCGACTCAGAGATATTCGCATCGTTCCGGTGATCGCCATTAATGACGTTGCTCAGGCTGTGCCGCTTGCGAAAGTATTGGTTGAGAATGGTTTGCCTTGTGCTGAAGTGACATTTCGTACAGAAGCGGCAGCAGAGTCGATTCGTTTGATGCGTGAAGCCTACCCTGAGTTACTGATTGGCGCAGGTACTGTGCTGACTACAGAGCAGGTGGATACTGCCATTAATGCGGGTGTTGATTTCATTGTCAGCCCAGGTTTGAATCCAACAACAGTCAAATACTGTCAGCAAAGAGGGGTTACGATCGTTCCTGGAGTGAATAACCCAAGCTTGGTTGAACAAGCAATGGAAATGGGGCTTAAGACACTAAAGTTCTTCCCAGCAGAGCCATCTGGCGGTATTCCTATGTTGAAAGCGTTGACGGCTGTTTACCCGGTTAACTTTATGCCGACAGGCGGTGTAAGCCCAGCGAACGTTGAGTCTTACTTAGCACTGAAATCAGTCGTTGCCTGTGGCGGTACTTGGATGGTACCGACCGACAAAATGGACAAGGGTGATTGGGATGGAATCGCAGAATTAGTCCGAGCGGTCGGCTCCAGGTAGTTCGATAGAGAGCGACATAACTAGAAAATGAAAGGGCCAGCTGATACTGGCCCTTTTTGTGGCTGCTTCAAACGATGTAGAGGTTACTCGTTACCAAGCAAAGGTTTTAATGACGTTTTGCTTAGTGATTGGGTTGTGAGCGATGTCTTGATTAATCTTATCAAGAAACGGCTTACGAGCCTGAGGCAACATGCCACGCATTGGTGAGATGTTATTGCCGTGGTCACCCCAGTAGTAGCAATCGAAATCTTCTAGGTTTTCGAGCAAGTATTTTTCTTCTTCCAGAATCTGCAATGGCGTTGGTAAAACAAACTCGCCACGGTTTACTTCTTTTTCCAATACCGATCCCGGTTGAACGGCTAAAGCCATCGGTGCAATCGCATCTGGCTGCATGATGTTCAACAAGCTGGTGGTATTAATCGCATGCTCTATAGAACGCTCTTTGCCGCCAAGGCCAAAGATGAAAGAAGCCAGTACCTTGATGTCTGCTTCACGGGCTAGGTTCATTCCTTCAATCGCATGCTCACGCGTCATGCGCTTTTGAATGCGTTCAAGCAAAATTGGGTCACCGGACTCCAAGCCTGAATAGGCCATGCTTAAACCTGCCGACTTAATCTCTTTTAATTCAGACAAGCTCTTACGACGGAAGTCATTGAACCCTGAATACAGAGAGATGTTCTTGATCTCTGGGAAGGTGATCTTGATGTAATCCAGAATCGAAATCAGCATCTCGGTTCTAATCGCCATCACATTACCATCGACCAAAAAGATAGATTCAACATGCGGGTAGATTTTTCTCGCCGCATCAATATCTTCAAAGATGTCTTTGATGTCTCTTACTTTGAAACGCTTATCATCAAACATCGTGCAGAAGGTACACTGGTTATTACTGCACCCCAATGTTGTCTGGATGAGTACGCTCTCTGCTTCCATCCAAGGACGATAAACTTTACCTTCAAAACGCATAAATGCTCCTCGGCCGTAGCCTGTGTTGTTTCGACGGGGGCAAGTTTAGCAATCTGCATCTTGGGTGATAATTGGGCAAAGCGGGGAATCAGTATTAAAGAAATCTTAATAATCGAAAGAGCGCGCAGTTCTTTGTCTGTATAGATAGAACTGCGGCTTGGATTGTGTGTGTGGTGGGGGGGGGGAGTGTTAGTGGTCGTTTTTTACTAATGAATGATCAGTGCGTAACGCACAGCTTTTCTTCGAGTAATTGATTAAGCACTGTCACCAGCTTGTGGTTCTTAGTGTTGTCTAATGCGTCGGCGTGCGGGTCTTTGAACAACCCAGAATCATTATCAAAATATTGACCAGAAGCGTTGGCAAACTCATCACTGAGCGCAGCACGACAAAGAATATCGGCTCCAATCGCAAGGTCGTTGCCATCAACGCCATAAGCATCTTTCACTAATTTACTACCAAGGAAAGAAGCTGGGTTTACAGGGATAATTGCGGTGCCTTTGTCTAAAAGAGTATTGGCTAATTCGATGGACCACATCGTTAGCGCCAGCTTACTTTGCGCGTAAACCGGACCATCAAGTTCGCCCGCATTCGGACTGATTAATGCATCTAGATCTACGGGTGCTTGGGCTGCTGAAGATAGGTTGACGATACGACCTGTCGCATCAAAAAGAGGAAGCAGCTTTTGTGTCAGTAGATATGGCGCAATGGTGTTTACGACAAAACGCACATCAAGATTGTCTGGAGTGGTGATGTCCGACACCTTATACACACCTGCGTTGTTAATGAGTATATCGAGTCGTTTGTGATCGCTTTTGATTTGGGTTGCGAGCGCCTCAACTTCAGAGAGCGTCGATAGGTCTGCGATGTAGCTTTCGATGATTGCATTCTTAGACAGGCGAGACAGAGCGGTCACGACTTTATTGACCTTAGCTGGGTTGCGGCCATGAATTAGAACATGGTGCCCTTGCTGCGTTAGTGCTTTTGCGGTCTCTAAACCAATGCCATCCGTGGCACCTGTGATCAGAATTATTTTTTGCATATTCCGTCCTTCAAAAAATAGTTTGAACAACGTTGTTATAACAAAGATTAATGACACATAGTTGCATTTGGCTCACAAGCTGAAGACTCAAATGTGAGTCTATGGGGCAAATAATGACCATTTTAACACTTGGTGGTTAACCGTTGGCGTTTAACGATTAAGTAAGACAATGGGTCAGTTTGTGACTGACCCAAATTAAGAGAAGTGACCGAGTTATTTGATGTCTTGAACGTTCATAACCAGAGTTTCCCAGTTACGTTGGTTTTCCATATCGTGCTCTAGGCCTTGCTCATCGGCAATTTGGAAGCGCTTAACCGCAGGGGTTTTGCTCGTAGCTTGATACAACCAATAAGCTTCCGCTTTGAGTGCTTCGGCTTCGTCAGCATCAAAGTCTCTTGCCCTTGAACATTCACAGTACCGAAGTCAAAAGTGACGGTAAGAATCCCATCCTCGGCTTGAGCTTTAAACGTTGTATAACCTTGATATACCATTTCCATATTCCTTCTGAGAGATTTCATTTCAGCCTATTCAGTGTGAATGCGACCTAAATTCAGGCTAGCGAGGAATGTTCGAACCAACAATTAACCATTAAACGAAACACTATTAACGAATTATTAAGAGTGTTGGCGCGTTTGATAATTTCAATTTATTCAGTGTCTTAGATGGATATTTTAACGTTGAAGGTATCTTGCTAATTCGATTGTCAACGAAATCTAAAAACTCATTCCTTGTCTGGCGCTCTTATCCTTTTCATTTAGCTTCGTATACTGCTCAACTAGGTAATTAGCCCCAAGGTACAGACAAGAGTGAACCGACTTATGCAGATGAGATCCGCGACTTTGAAAACCATTATTGAGAAAACGCTGCCACTGACGCTGGGTGTGTTTGCGATCATGATGGTTCAATTGGTCGATTCGATCTTTATTGGTCAGCTAGGGGTGAATGAATTGGCGGTTCACGGTATCACCTTGCCATTTCAAGCAGCGTTTACCGGGGTTCAAGTGGGCATCGGTGTGGCGGCAACGTCCATTATTTCTCAAGCGGTAGGGGCAAAAGAACAACGTAAATCTACTTCAATTGCGACGCTGTCGGTTGGATTTGGAGTGTTGGTGATTGCTTTGATCTGCATAGGGCTGATTGTTTTTAGCGATTCTGTTTTTGCGTCGTTTGTGAATGATGTCTCTGACGCTCAATACCAATCCATGCTGTCTATTTTTAATGTGTACTGGCCACTGTGGTTGTTCAGTGCATTGATGGTGGCGGTGCTTTATCTGGCCACCTGCGTTTATCGTGCCAATGGCGATATCAAAACAACCGGAAGCATGTTCTTGGCTGCTAGCGTGATTAACCTAATTCTCGACCCTATTCTGATCTTTGGATTGGATATGGGCATCGGAGGGGCGGCGATCGCATCGAGCATTGGCTACGCTTTCGGCGCAATCTACATGCTAATCAAGTCTCGCGGCAAAGGTTGGTTTGGCTTCAATGGCGCGTGCAGTAACCGAATCAAAGGCTACAGTTTTGAGTTATTCAAGACGGTAATGCCAACCACTGCGAATCAGATATTACCTGCGGTCAACGCGTTCTTCTCAATGCTATTGATTGCGAGAATCGGAACCGATGAGATGGCTTTTTGGAGCTTACTCGCCCGTGTTGAAAGTTTTATGCTGGTGTTTTCTCTTGCTCTGACGATGTCTATCCCGCCTATGATTGGTCGTTACCTAGGGGCGCAGCAGCGATGCAAAATCCCTGAGCTATTGAATACAACAGCGAAGTTCTTATTGGTTTTCCACACCGTGATGGCAACATTGTTGGCGCTGTTTAGTGGCTGGATTATTCCTGTTATCTCGGAAGAACAAAGCATACGCAGCTGGTTTGAAGTGACCTTGTTATTTATACCGTTCAGCTATGGGCCGCTTGGGCTTTGCATGTTGGTTGCGTCGGTCTTTAATGCCTTGGGTGTGCCTCGTAAAGCTTTGAATGTCTCTTTCCTACGCTTGTTTATTTTCTACATTCCCGCTTTATGGTTCGGCTCGATAACCGGAGACATGGTCAATGCGGTTATTGCTGCGACAGTCGCCAATGTTTTAGCGGGCGCTTTTGCATGGTTTAAGCTTAATGCCTATATTAAAACTCACATTATTCCCCGTGCCGCTGCGGCCAATAAGCAGCGTGTACTCAGCGCAGGCTAGCCATTATTGATGAACATTGAACATCTAAAATTGTTTGTGCGACTCGCGTCTACGCACAATATAGGTCAAGCAGGACAAGAGCTTGGGTTGTCACCTCCGGTAGCCAGTATTCATATCGGAAAACTCGAAGAGAGCCTAGGTGCTATCCGCGTCGATCACGGTGAAGCGGTAAGGGATGTATGTGTCGATGGCTTGGGCATTGCCATGTGCGCGAGTTGGATAGCATACAAGCAGCTCGCGGAAGGTTCGCTGGTTGAGGTGTTGCCGGATTACCCTTTAAAGGATGAGGCGGCTATCTGGGCGGTATACCCGAGTGCTCAGTTACTTGCACCAAAGGTGCGCGTATTTATCGATTACTTTGTTCAATATTATGGTTCACCTTCTTATTGGGATTGCGACGTAAACGGGCAAACTCAATAGCGATTCAGAAGCATATATTGAGAACAATTAAGAAAGCCCCAACCAAAAGGGAGGGGCTTGTTTTTATGTTCTTTATAGAACGTTTTTCTAGCTAACTGCTGTTGTTTTTATTTAGTGTATCTGGCGTTTAATGAGCGTGTACCGCTGAATCTTGGTATAGCTCTGCATCAACTTCTTCGCCTTTGTTTGGACGCGGTACAATCTCAAAAGAGGTGTCAGCTTCTGTCAGTGAAGACAGCAGTTTGTTAAGTGATGTCTTATCACCTTTCACGCCTGCTTGTCCGTCTTCTAACAGTTTTCCTAGGCTTGTTTTCTTAAGCACGATGTCAGACACGTCAGACTTATTGATGATCAGTGTTGTATCGGCGTCTTGTAGCTCGCTCACTTGAATATTGTTCAGGTTACCGTTAGACATTTCAACGTAGTAGAACTCTTGCACGTCTGGTAGCTGAATATTCAACGTAAATGGTGTTTCTTGTGCTTTTAGCGAATTCACTTTAACTGCTAAGTAATCCAACAAGTTCTCAATGGTCATGTTCGCTAACACATCCGGAGATGCAGTCTTTGGTGCGCCCGGTTGTGTGCCAATGCGAAGCTCTTGAGCGCCGGTTAGGTAGATGTTTCTCCAACCTGCACCTTCTGATTGATAACCCAACTGCTCGTATGTATCTGCCAATAAGCCACGTGCAACTTTGTTTTCTGGCTCAGCTTGAATCACCTTATTCAGTGCTGTTGCAATGAAGCGGTATTCACCTTCTTGGAAATCTTGCTGCGCTTTTTCAATCACAGCGTCGCTGCCGCCCATGTACTCAACAAACTTCACTGACTCTGGCTTGATTGGTAGTGGGTTTAGGTTAGCTGGGTTCATGTCGAAGTAACCAAGATACATGTTGTACACAGCGCGAGCATTGTGAGAGTAAGTACCGTGGTAACCGTTGGTGTGCCAAGACTGTTGGATGCTGTCTGGCATGACCTTGTAAATCTCGTCACCGATGTCTTGCAGAACCACGCCGTTATTGGCTAAGCGAAGCGTTTGGTTATGAGTAAAACCGTAAGCGTCACGCTGCATTTTTAGGTAATCAGAGATCTCTTGTTCGCCCCAGATTGGCGATGAGTGAGACGCAAACAACACCTCTGTTTCTTCACCCCAAGTGATTAACATCTCGTTGATCTTCTTAGACCATTTCAAGCCGTCACGTACTTTAGCGCCACGCAGCGTGTACAGGTTGTGCATGCCTTGGTAGGTCAGTTCGCCAGTCCAAAGTGCTTTCATGCTTGGAATATATGTCACCATTTCAGAGGCCGCTTCGGTACCTGAAGCATCCATGAATTGCATTTCTAGGCCGTCAATAACCAGAGTTTCAATCTCTTCGTTATGGTTCAGCTCGTAGTCTGGCAGTACGTAAGTAATGCTACCGGTTGATAGGCCTTTCGACAGTGCAGCATCAACAATCCCGTGCTCGTGTCGGTTCAGGGTTGCACCATACTGATAAGCGGTACGACGAGACATTGCATTACCCGCCAATACGTTTTCGTCGACGATCTCTTTAGTAATGTTTTTCGAACCGTACACTTTTACATCTGGGTATGCGTCTTTGATTGCTCTTGCGCCACCAAAGTGATCAGCGTGCGAGTGAGAGTAAATCATAGCAACGACGGGCAGTTCGCCGCCATCAGGCACATTGCTCTTGAAGAATTTGAGTGATTTAGCGGCCGCTTCTTTGGTAAGAAGAACGTCGTAAGCGATCCAACCGTTGTCACTACGAATGAAAGAGATAGACGCTAAGTCAGCACCTCGAACTTGGTAAACTTTACCCGGAACAACTTCATATAAACCTTCTGCCGCTTGGTTCAATAACGCTTGGCGCCACAGTGAAGGGTTTACTGAATCTGGTGCTTGGTTTGCATTCGTCACACTTGGGTCGATAAAGTTAAAGCTATTGCGAATGATGTCGCCCGTCTCTTGGTCGAAGCTAGCAATAAGACCCTTGTTGTTATTGTCGAAAGCGCGAGTGTCGGCAAAGTTAAGTGTTTTTGCGAACTCTTGGTTTGCCTTAGTCGTCATCTCGGTTGCGCTTTTGCCACCTTGGTCGCCAATTTCGCTGAAGTGTGCGTGGTCATGGTTAGCTGCAACTGCAGGGAATGCGAGCGAGATAGCTAGGAACAGTGATGCATTTTTGAACGTGCGTGAAGTCGTCATAAGAGCCTCTTCATTTCAGAATTTTGTTTCGTTGAGGCGATTATAGGAATAAGACATATAGCAAAAAATAAAGTAAGCTTTATTTAATACATCACGATTGGCTATGTATTGAGTCATGCAATGGTTGGGGAACGAAGGCGAATCCTGACCTATGATTGATTAAGACCACATTGACAGGGAGAGTAACGGTGAGCGACGTGGAAAAGTTGGATTTAAATCTATTGAGCGTGTTCTTAGAAGTGTATCGATTAAAGTCGATCACGCTTGCATCAGAATCGCTTGGTATGACTCAGCCTGGGGTTAGCGGGGCATTGAAGCGATTGCAATCTCAGCTTGATACCGACCTGTTTATTCGTGAAGGGCGTGGGATTATTCCGACTAACGCTGCGGTGCAATTGGCAGACCGAGTAGAGCCTGCTCTAGAAGGGATAAGCAGCGCAGTAAGCACTTTAAAGACATTTGATAATCAGCAGCATCATGTGTTTCGTATCCTGGTGAATGAGATTGGATTAACCAAGCTTCAACCTCTCGTCGAGCAAGATGAGACGTTGGGCAATATCTCGATTGAATTCAATATGGTGCCGAACAACGAAGAAGAATTATTGCAAGGCTTGAGCATGCAACAAGCTGATTTAGCGATTGATATCCATTACCCGCAAGTTAACGGCTACATGAAGCAGCCGATGATTGAAGATGAGTTGGTGCTGATAGCTCGAAAGGGGCATCCGAGAATCAATGGCTCTGTGACGCAAGAGCAATATTACAACGAAAAGCATGTTACTTTTAGAATGCGTCGAACCCGTTTATACACGGCAGATTATTTTACCAAGTCGCCACTGAAACAGAGAAAAGTGAGTGCCGAGTGTGACTCGCTGATGACCATGTGTGTGCTGGTATCGGGCTCAGATTGTGTCGGCAGTACATCGCGTGATTTTGCCAATCAATTTTCCGAATCCTTCCAGCTTCAAGTCCTTGATCAGCCGTTTGAAATCTTACCTATGCAGCAATACATGATTTGGCATAAAAGAACCGATTTGAACCCTGCTCATCAGTGGCTGAGAAACAAGATTCAGCAATATATGGCTGATTAACGAGCCGCTCTTGCTGCTCGTTTCTGTTTGGCGCTCTCTATCATCTTAGAAGGCGTCATTCCTGTCACCAACATGGTGCCGGTGATAACCAGAATTGAACCAACAATCGTATTGATGCCAATTGCTTCATCTAAGAATAAGTTACCCCATAGAATACCAAATACCGGAATGATGAAGGTCACGGACAGGGCTGAAGGTGCGCCGAGTTCAGAGACGAGATTGAAGTAAAGTAGATACGCTAACCCAGTACATACCGCGCCTAATAAGACAACCGATGTAGTGATCGTAACGTCGGGTGTTTCTCTCATCGGAATAAAGAATACAAACGGCAAAACCAGCAATACCGCAGCCCACATGCTGCCATGAGCATTGTTGAATGCCTCAACTTTAGGGGCTTGTTTGGTATAGTTTGACGCTATTCCGTAGCTAAAGGCCGCCATCACTGCTGCAAAGATAGGAAGCATAGCCTCACGGCCAATGTTCATCGCATCCCAACCGACTAACACGCCAACTCCTGTTACCCCAATCCCAAGTCCCAATAGAACTTTCGCCTCGAGTGCTGTTTTGGTCCATATTGCACCAATGATTGCCGCCCATATTGGCGCGGTAGAGTTCAAGATGGCGAGTGTCGAGGCGTTAAGTGTCTGCGCGGCATAAGCGAAAAGCAAAAAAGGAAGTGTGGTGTTAAACAGGCCGAGAATGAAGAAGTGTTTTGCGTGATCATGAAAAGAGAGCTTCTTTTTTAAATAGAAAGAAACTAAAAGCAGAGTAAGTGCTGCAAACAGAACTCGCGCTTCAATTAAGACTGCGGGCCCTAATGGATTGGCGGCCATTCTCATGAAAAGAAACGAGCCTCCCCATATAGCCGCAAGTAGTATCAGTTTTAAAAAGCTCACAGTTTGAATCTCAGATTGTGTAAAACCTGACTATGGAGGAAAGATAACTATTACACAAACATAGATGCCAATACTGTGCAGTTATGGACATAAAATCGAGCCCGTTAATCAGGAACAATTTCGATGAATTTCGTTCTGTTTATTGTTCCTTATTTGATGAGTAATCTAGCGTTAGACATCAAACTTAGGCAAACAAAATGAAGATTGAACACATCGCAATTTGGACCAAACAACTCGAAGTACTGAAGCGATTTTATGAAGATTATTTCGGCGCGACATTGAACTCAAAATATCACAACCCAACTAAAGGGTTTTCTTCATACTTCCTCTCGTTTGATACGGGAAGTCGTTTAGAGATTATGGAAATGGACTCTGTCCCTGAATCGAAAGACGACATCTATGACCAGTTCACAGGCTTCATTCACATGGCGATATCATTAGGTTCGGAACAGGCGGTCGATCAACTGACTCAACACTTGGTCGAAGACGGCTATGAGCGCTTAGATGGCCCAAGAAGAACAGGCGATGGCTATTATGAGAGCTGTGTACTCGATCCGGATGGTAATCGTTTGGAACTTACCGTTTAATGTAGAGACTTAATTGAGTTACTCATCTACTAACGGAACTGAGGTATGACAATGATGAAGCTTGCTGTGACTTTCCTTTTTAGTCTTGGGCTTATGGGATGTGCTACCTCAGAACCGGTGTATGAGCAGGAGGCGGACTCAAAGCCTGAACCATCACAACCCATAGGTTACCTCGGTTTTAAAGCTCACCAAGAGTGGGCGATTCAATTCAATGATTGCACGGTCTACGATTTAAACGGTGCACAACCTTACCAGTGGTTTGATCGCACTTCAGCCTCTGTGAGCTGTTATACGTTTAAGCCAAACGATGCCATCGAGCCTTTATCTGTCTATGCCGACGCAAACTTCGACAGCAATAAGCTAGCCCCGATTAACCGATTTCAAGAGCTGCAGGTATCAGAGTCTGGCTGGGGCAAGTTTCCTGCCGTCTATGAGACCAACGGTACCAATTGGCTGAAAGTCAAAGAGGGTTGGATTCACCTCACTTTAGCCGATCAGACACTCGTCCAGTTCTACCCGGGAACTCAAGACCTATCCGGCAAATCTCAGCATGATCAGTATTTTGAGCAGCATTGATCGTAATGCTGACTGTTGATTAGTCTGTAGTTCGATCAAAAAAGATCTTTTAACTATTGCTGAAACCGGTTTCAACCTGTATCTTTTCTTTTATTGAAATCGGTTTCAGAGTTGCAATGAGCTCTCTAATCCTGATCTTTTTCACGAATAACTTGTAGCGAGTAATGGTATGAACAACGAATTTCCGAACGATTTTTTATGGGGCGGTGCAGTAGCAGCGCATCAACTAGAAGGCGGCTGGGATGCGAATGGTAAAGGTGTCAGTGTTGTTGATGTATTAACAGCGGGCGCTCATGGTGTACAACGTCGAATCACCGATGGCGTGATTGATGGCGAAAACTATCCTAACCAAGTCGCAGTGGATTTCTACCATCGCTACAAAGAAGACATTAAGTTATTCGCTGAGATGGGCTTTAAGTGTTTCCGTACCAGTATCGCGTGGACGCGTATCTTCCCAAATGGCGATGAAGCTGAACCGTGTGAAGCGGGTTTAGCGTTTTACGATGATCTGTTTGACGAGCTGTTGAAATACGACATTCAGCCTGTGGTAACACTGAGCCACTTTGAAATGCCTTACCATCTAGCTAAGGAATATGGCGGCTGGATGAACCGCAAAGTGATCGACTTCTTCGTTAAGTATTCAACTGCAGTGATGGAACGATACCAACACAAAGTGAAATACTGGATGACGTTTAACGAGATCAACAACCAGATGAACACCTCGGCAGATATTTTCGGTTGGTTATGCTCAGGCGTGAAGTTTCCACAATGCGAAAAGCCGCAAGAGGCGATGTATCAAGCGGTTCACCATCAGTTTGTTGCAAGTGCTTTGGTGGTTAAGAAAGGTCACGAGATCAATCCAGATCTTCAAATCGGCGCAATGTGTGCGATGGTGCCTTTCTATCCTCGTTCTTCTAAACCGGAAGACATTATGGTGGCACAACAAGCGATGCGTGACCGTTACTTCTTCTCAGATGTGATGGTTCGCGGTCATTACCCAAATTACGCTACGCGTGACTGGGCAATCAAAGGCTTCAACATTGAGATGCAGCCTGAAGATGAGCAGATCCTAAAAGAAGGTAAGGCTGATTACTTAGGCTTTAGCTACTACATGTCGAATACCTTGGATTCTTCTTCTCACCAATCTACAGAAGAAGCGATGGACGGCGGTCATGAAAATTCGGTCGATAATCCGTTCATCCAGTCTAGCGATTGGGGCTGGCCAATTGATCCGACGGGTTTGCGTTTCTGTTTAGCGTCTCTGTATGAACGTTATGAAGTGCCATTGTTCATCGTTGAGAACGGTTTTGGCGCGGTTGATACCATTGAAGAAGATGGCAGCATTAATGACGATTACCGCATTGCTTACCTTGGCGACCACATCAAAGAGATGAAAAAAGCCGTTTCGATTGATGGTGTTGATTTGATGGGCTATACCCCTTGGGGCTGTATCGATTTAGTTTCGTTCACCACGGGCGAGATGAAAAAACGCTACGGATTCATTTACGTAGATAAGCACAACGATCAATCTGGCTCACTAGAACGCAAGCGCAAGAAGTCTTTCGAGTGGTATAAAGGTGTGATTGCATCTAACGGTGCCACTATTTAGAATGCATTCCCCAGCGCAGTTATGTGAACTGTGAGCTGTCATTTTGCAATGAATTAGTCGGCCTATGTCGGCTAATTTTTTATAAAGGAAAAGAAGCGAATGGTAACCATGCTTGATGTCGCAAACCGCGCAGGCGTATCTAAATCGACCGTTTCTCGTGTCTTAAATGGCAAGAACATCGTGCGCCCAGATGTGGTGAAAAAGGTATTTGATGCGATTCAAGAAACAGGTTATCGACCGAACTTGTTGGCTCAGCAATTGGCGACCAAGAAGACCAACTTCATCGGCTTTGTTATCACCAATGAGTTGTTCAATGGCCCTTACTTCTCTTCCTTGATGTATCACGCGGCTTCTTATAGCGAAAAGTCGAATCACCAACTGGTGATCACCGATGGCAAACACAGCGCTGAAGACGAAATAAAGGCGATCAACTTCCTGCTGGATATGAAGTGCGCGGGCATCATCCTCTATCCGCAATGCTTAACCGAATGTGAGATTGCAAAGATCATCGACAGCACCGACACTCCGATTCTGGTACTCAACCGTGAAATGCCGTCGAAGCCCAATCATGCTATTACCACCGACCATTATCAGAGTGCTTGTTTGATGGTTGAACACATCATCGAGCAAGGCCATACAGACATTGCAGTGATTCGTGGTAAAGCCGGTTCTTCGACCGATGAGCTGCGTTACCAAGCCTATCAAGATGTGTTAACTAAACATGGTGTTGCATTGGATGAGTCCAACGTTGTTCAAGGTGATTGGACGATGGAGAGCGGTTATCACGCGGCTCAGGCTTTGGCAAAAAGCAGAACCACATTCACTGCTATCTTGTCTGAAAACGATGATATGGCGATTGGTGCGATTAAGGCGTTAACCGAACTTGGGTACTCATTGCCTCAAGATGTTTCGATCGTCGGCTTTGATAACAGCAAAGTGGGGGCGTTTTTAACGCCAAGCTTAACGTCTGTGAGTGTGCCATTAGAGCAAATGACGCAAAAGGCGATCCTGCAAATTGTCGGTGAAACAGAGCAAGCGACCACCATCAATACCACTGGTAGTTTGGTGTTACGTGATTCGATAGCGAAGCTAAATTAGCACTGTTCGAATTTCATATTTTACCTACAAAAAGTGACGAGCTGCGCATCTCTTAAACCAAGCTCAAACACTCCTTATTCACTGTTATTTAGATGTGCGATATTGCGTTTTTGGTCGATGAATTGACCACCATTAGTTAAGTAATGTGAAGCTAGATAAGTAATATGAAAATAGCTAATTGATGTGAGAACAGGTAAGTAACGTGAAAACAGAAAAACAAAAAATGCTAGCAGGTGAACCTTATCAGGCTTGGGATAAAGAGCTTTATGCAGCTCGTATCGAATGTCGCAAGGTGCTTCAAAAACTCAATAACAGTATTCCTGGCACATCTGAATGGGAAGCAGCAACGCAAGAGCTCATTCCGGACTGTGAAAATGCACATTTAGAACCTCCATTTCGTTGTGACTACGGCTCGAACATCAAGCTAGGCAAGAACTTCTACGCTAACTTTAACTGCGTGATTTTGGATGTGGCTGAAGTGACTATTGGCGATAATGTGCTGCTTGGTCCGAACGTTCAAATCCTGACTGCAGGTCACCCACTCGATGTGAAAGGCCGTGTAGAAGAAGGCGTTGAGTTTGGCACACCGATTAATGTTGGCAACAATGTTTGGCTTGGTGGTGGTGTAATTATCTGCCCCGGTGTCACCATTGGCGAAAACAGCGTGATTGGCGCGGGCAGTGTCGTAACCAAAGACATCCCAGCCAATGTGGTTGCAGTCGGTAATCCATGTAAAGTGCTGAAAGCGATCGATAACGAGTAATAATCAGATTGAATTGATAAAGCCCGAACCTAGGTTCGGGCTTTATTTTTTCTATTCTTGCTAGATGCTAGATGCTAGATGCTAGATGGAACAGCTTGTTGTGCTTGCTTCTTATCTAACGCACCACTGAATCGAGTCAGAACAAGAGCGATCAGAACGATCACAGCACCTACCCAAGGGGTGTTCATTAATCCAGATTTCGCGACAATCAAACCACCGCCCCATGAGCCCAATGCAATACCGACGTTGAAGGCGGCAATGTTCAACCCAGAAGCGACATCGACTGCGTCTGGTGTGTATTTCTCAGCCAGTTTCACAACATACACTTGTAGCCCCGGAACGTTACCGAATGCGAATGCACCCCAAACCAAAATGGTAGCAACAGCTGCGTAAGGGTTTACTGCGGTAAAGTTGAATACCACCAGTACTGCGGCTAAACCAGAGAAGATAACGGTCAGTGCTTTAATTGGGCCCATCTTGTCGGCCATTTTTCCGCCCCAGATGTTACCGACCGCCACTGACACACCGTAAACCAACATGATTAAGCTGATTGAGCTCGAATCAAATCCTGATACATTTTCCAGTATTGGAGCAAGGAACGTAAACGCTGTGAATGTGCCGCCATAACCTAGTGCTGTGATAGCGTAAACCAACAGTAAGCGTGGTTGAGTTAGAACCTTTAGTTGTGCCGAAATCTTCGCCGCTGGTGGTTGCTTAAGGTTGCTTGGAACCAAGATAGCGCTACCGATAAGAGCAATAAGACCAAGCAGAGCCACGATCAAGAAGGTCGCTTGCCATCCAAAGGTTTGGCCGATATAAGTGCCCAGTGGTACGCCGGTTACCAATGCAACCGTTAAACCTGTAAACATGATCGCAATGGCACTGGCTGCTTTATCTTTTGAAACCAAACCTGTCGCGATGGTCGATCCGATCGAGAAGAACACACCATGGGCAAGGCCAGTCAAAATTCGTGCGGTGATCAGCGTGTTATAGCCTGGAGCTTGCCACGCCAATAAGTTACCAATGACAAACAATGCCATCACGGTTAGCAATACCGCTTTACGATTCCACTTTCCGGTTAATGCCGTTAATACTGGTGCGCCAATAGCAACGCCAAGCGCGTATAAACTGACTAATAGGCCTGCCGATGGCAGAGATACATTCAAGTCGCTCGCCATGGTAGGAATCAAGCCTACGATGACAAATTCTGTGGTTCCGATGGCAAAGGCGCTGAGCGTCAATGCAAGTAATGCTAATGGCATAATCATCTCTCTTACTGTTCTTTGTTAAATACCGAGCGCGATAAAATGGGGCAGCTTGTGACTGCAATAGGAGCGCTTCGTTTGATGGCGAGGATTATCTAGCAAAATATATTTGTGAAAAATGCCGCTATTCACAAATAACCTTTGTGAAATTTGCAATAATTAAAGAGTTAGCCGATCATTGGATTAAGCTGATGAGATCGAAAAGACACAGATGATTTGAGCTGTGATGAGCACAAGCGAGATGACATTAAACAAAATGAAGATAGCGAAGGAGCCTTATGTTAACCCGTTCAGATGATTTAGAAATGGTACTCACCGTTGTCGATGCTGGTGGTTTTTCTGCGGCGGCAGAGGCGCTGGATGTGCAGGTCGCCAAGGTATCTCGTTCGGTGAGTAAGGTTGAGTCGCAACTCGGCGTCTCAATATTCAACCGAACAACGAGACGCGTGGAATTGACGGAGGAAGGACGGCAGTTTGTCGATTCAGTCAGGGTGGGATTACAGATGATTCAGAGCGCGGAAGAAGAAATCGTGTCGCGCGGAGAGTTGCCAAAAGGTCGTTTAAGAGTCGATGCCGCCAGTCCATTCGTATTCCATCAGCTAGTGCCGTTGGTGCAGTCATTCAAAGAGGCTTACCCAGACATTGAGTTGGAACTCACTTCCAACGAAGGCTTCGTTGATCTTCTCGAAAAGAGAACTGATGTTGCGATTCGAATCGGTAAGTTGTCCGATTCAACACTGCACGCTCGCCCGTTAGGAAAAAGTTTACTCCATATTGTGGCGTCACCTGATTATCTCGCTAAGCGTGGGCTGCCCACCAAACCTGAAGATTTGAGTTCGCATCAAATTGTGGGGTTTGCGGGTAACAAAGTGCTTAACCATTGGCCTTTACCAAACCAAAGTGATGTCGCGCCTACTGTGACAGCCAGTAATGGTGAAACCGTGCGTCAACTAGTCTTAGCTGGAAATGGGATTGCTTGTTTATCGGGGTTTATGGTGCAGGAAGATATGGCAGCAGGTCGCCTAATCCCTATTCTGGAACAAGACAAACTTGCCAACACAGACCGAGAGCGAGTGAATGCGGTTTACTACAAGTCGTCATCGGTCTCTAAACGTATCTCGGCGTTTATCGACTTTATTCAGCCCCGTTTGAGCTTGTAGGGAAGGCTTGTGTAGGGACGATAAACGTTATGTAGTGTGAACAATGTTTTCGGTGTTGATCCTTACATGTCCCTTAGATGAACAACAGCTTTAGCGCTTACGTAAGTAATGCGTTTGCACGATCTCATATAAGTAAGTCGACACGCCTGTTAGTGTGAAATCAAGCGGTGAAACTAGATCTCCAAACAATGGTGAAGCATCACCCAGACCGAACAGACTCACCATCGAAATGGTCGAAAAGCCGCTGAGTTTATACTGTTTGGCGCTCACTCAACTTAAGTGATCTGTAGGCAATTTACTGACCTTTAAATTTATACTGGATAATTACCTATAAATTTATACTGGATAATTACCTATAAATTTCAGGATTTAGCAGTAATAATCAATGAATAGATCGGAATAGCTTGTTCATTGAAAAGCTGTACGGAAAGTTTCTAAAGACGTCATCGTGAAAAGGAAGTCAGATACATGCCTGTGCTCCAACGCATCAGTTTAACGTTAATCTTAATTGCCGTTTTAGGTGGGTGTTCTTCACTTCCTGAAGGCATCGATCACCCGACAGAACCGCCAACCTCTCCTGCACCTAGCTCTTTATCGGTTCTAACCAATGAATTTCAGCCTGAAGCTTTAGAGCAAGGCACCACTGCGGTTCGTCTGCAAGAGTCTGGTTGGGATGCCTTGGCACAGCGATTAGCGCTGGTCGAAAGTGCCGAGCACACCATCGACATTCAATATTACATCTGGAACTCTGACGAATCGGGCAGCTATCTCGCTAGCCGTTTATTAGCAGCGGCCGAGCGCGGTGTGAAGGTTCGCGTAATGCTGGATGATATCAACCTCAACGAACGTGAAGGGTTGCTGTCGGCACTGGATGCACACCCGAACGTCGAGATTCGTATCTTCAATCCAACACCAACACGCCGCGGTTTCAGTAAATGGCTGAGCTTTGTCGGCGACTTTTCTCGTTTAAATCGCCGTATGCACAATAAGTCGTTTACCGTCGATGGTACTTTGTCTGTGGTGGGTGGCCGTAATATCGGTGATGAATACTTTGACCTTTCTGATGAAATCAATTTCCGAGACCGCGATGTATTAGTCATGGGCTCGGTAGTTAACACCATCCAAACCAGTTTTGTTGAATACTGGAACAGCCGTTGGTCTTACCCTGTCGATATGCTGGATGATGACGAACAACCTGATCTCTCGAAGATAGATAATATTGTCGTTCCGCACTATCAAAATTACCCGGAATTGCCACTAGATCGTAAGGCTGCTGATAGTTTGCTGAAAGAGGTGATTGGTGAGATGGCATGGGTGAATGCGCGTTTTGTTTACGATCAGCCTGTTCCTGATGATTCAGACAATACCGATGAACCGAAAGCGACCGCGATTCTTCTAGGTAAGTTAGCGAGTGAATCGAAACAAGAGATCTTATTGGAATCGGCTTACCTTGTATTCGATGATGGTCAGCTTGAAGAGTGGCAAGTGTTGAACAATAAGGGCGTTGAGATAAAAGCGCTAACTAACTCTATGGCCTCTAATGATCTGGTGACTAATCATTCTGCTTATGCGGGCAGACGTTACGATATGTTGGAGCATGGCATCGATCTGTTTGAGCTAAAACCAGAATCTAAGTTGTGTGAAGCATCGACTCAAGACGTGTCTAAATGTGCGCCTGAGACAGCCTATGGCTTGCACGCTAAATCAGTCGTATTCGACCGCAGCATCGCGAGCATCGGCTCATTTAACTTCAACTTGCGCTCTACCTACCTCAATACTGAATCGGTTTTGATCATCGAAAATAAAGAGATTGCTGAAACGTTAGCAGACACTATTGAGCAAGCAATGAGTGAAGATAATAGCTGGCGCTTGGAATTGGAAGACGGTGATGTGTATTGGTATTCAGGCGATCAACGTTGGGACAGCGAACCTGACACTGGTCAATGGGAACGAATGCAGTCAGGCTTCCTACAGTTGTTACCGATTGAGAAATATCTGTAAGCTAGCCGCCTCCGGATAAATAAAAATGTCAGCGTATATTACGCTGACATTTTTGTTTGTACTGCTGTTTGCTGTGGTTTGTTGCAAGCTCTTAACGGCTTAACGGCTTAACGCTTGGTCAGCTGCTTGCTGTTCAAGTAAGGCAGGATATGCGGGCGAGATTCGCCAGACAGCTTTTGCGTGATCTGCTGTGACCAACTGCTCTGTTTTTGGTTGCTTGAACGGCTTGCGTAGTAGCTTTGCATCGAATCATCGTAGCTGGCAATGTCATCTAGGCTCAGCGGTTGGTATTGGTTTTCGTGCATCACCACGTGAGCTGGAAGGCGAGGCTTGACCTCTGGTTGCTGTGCCGGATGACCTAAGCACATCCCAAACAACACGGCGGTATGTTGTGGTAGTTCTAACAGTTCATCGACTTGTTGTGCGCTGTTACGCAGCCCGCCAATGTACACGCCACCTAAACCTAGAGACTCAGCAGCCAACATGCAGTTTTGCGCCATGATGCCAGAATCGACAGCGCCAATCAGGGTCAGTTCAGTAAAGTCGGTTTTCACTTCAGGGTTGATTTGAGCGTGGCGTTGATAGTCGATACAGAACACCAAAAACTCAGCCGCGTTCTCCACGTAAGCTTGATTGCCTGCGTATTCGGCTAGCAGTTTACGCTTCTCTTTGTTTGTCACTCTCACGATAGAAACAGCCTGCAGTAAGCTCGATGACGAAGCCGCGAGACCAGCCTGAATAATCACATCAAGTTGTGCTTTTTCAATCGGTTGATTTGTATATTGACGAATGGAGCGGTGCCCCAGAATAGTTTCAATCGTGCTGTTCATAACTCTCAGACAGTCCTTGTGATGATGGCGTAGAGAATCACAATAACGATAATTACCATGAGCGTAAAGGGCATTAGAGCCTTTCTGGTTGACATATTTCAGCAGCGTCAGCCCAGTTTTTGAGATTCTATTTATAATCGATTAATGCCAGCTGCTATGCCGCTGGCATTTTATTATTGAGTGAAACTTGCTTCGAAATAGGCACCAAATGCTCAGAACTGTCGGATAAAATAGGGCATACTGGACTCAATATATAAACCCAAGAAAGTAACCACGCGCATGAATCCAATCTGCCTCAACGACCCTTTTTTTCTTCCTAATGGCCAAGTGATCAAAAATCGCCTGTTCAAATCGGCAATGAGTGAACAGCTAGGTGATAAACATCATAACCCTAAGCAAGGTTTAGTCACGCTTTACCAGCGTTGGGCTCAAGGAGGAATTGGTCTATCCATGACGGGTAACGTGATGGTCGATAGAGGTGCGCTTGGTGAACCTAAAAACGTGGTGTTGGATGAGCACAGTGATTTAAGCGTATTTCGTGAGTGGGCGAGTGCCGGAACACAGAATGGTTCGCAGATATGGATGCAGCTGAATCACCCAGGTAAGCAAATTCCTAAATTCTTATGTGATAGCCCGGTTGCTCCTTCGGCTATCTCTTTAGAGCGTGGATTAGAAAAAGGCTTTAATACACCACGAGCTCTGACTGAGAAGGAAATAATCGCAATCATTGATAAATTCGCGCTGAGTGCAAAGCTTGCAAAACAAGCGGGTTTTACTGGTGTACAGATTCACGGTGCTCATGGTTATCTTGTCAGTCAGTTTTTGTCTTCTAGACACAATCAACGCCAAGACAAATGGGGTGGGTCACTCGAAAACAGACTTCGTTTCGTGCTTGAGGTTTATCGCGCGATTCGAAAAGAGGTTGGTGAAGATTTCCCTGTCGGAATTAAGCTCAACAGCGCCGACTTCATGAAAGGTGGCTTCACTGAAGAAGAGTCGATGCAGGTTGTGCAAACACTGAGTGATAACGGTATCGACCTGATTGAGATCTCTGGCGGCACCTATGAAAGTCCATCAATGATGGGTTCAAAGAGCAAAGCTGAATCAATCAAGTCCAGCACAGTAAAACGTGAAGCGTATTTTATGGATTACATGGTGAAGGCGAGAAAACTCGTCAGCACTCCGCTGGTGGTCACGGGTGGTTTTCGAACCGCGCAAGCAATGAATGAAGCATTAAACACCTCGGCGACCGATTTTATTGGTATTGCACGCACAATGGCGGTTGATCCTGATTTCCCTAACAAGTTAATTGAAAACCCTAGCCACGGCATGCCATTAACGGTGCCAACCACAGGAAAACCCGCATTAGACAAAGTGGCGATGGTCGGGCTGGTTTGGTATGAACATCAAATGTGGCGCATTGCCTCTGGCAAGAATGCTGACCCTAAACTTAGCGCATTAAGCGTGGTGGTAAAAACAATTCTCAGCGCTGGCTGGCACGCTTTCAAAAAGCGCAGAGTGTAAGCAGTCATGGATTGATAAAGCAGAACTTTGAGGAATTGAAGTTCTGCTTTTTTGTTTGTCTCCTTTTAAGTTCTCGATAAATACATCGCAGAGCACCCTCAGCCAGCTTAGCTGTGGTACTAATCTAATACCAACATGAGCATTGGTTATAGTGTTCATAAGTGGCAAATCAGAGTAGACCAACTAGGATGAATTGAATTAAACCCTACAATTAATTCAACAACATGGTAGTTGCTATGATGAAAATAACCCTCTTATCTGTCGCGATCTTATCCAGTCTCTCTTTCTCATCTTTTGCTAAAGATTGTGATCCCAACTTGCTGCCTTCTTGGAAGGACAGCGAGAGCAAATCCGCTATCGTCGACTTTGTTGGGCAAGCCACTAAAGCTGAGTCTGATACGTTCGTGGCAATTGAAGATCGCATTGCCGTGTTCGATAACGACGGTACGCTTTGGTCGGAAAAGCCTTATTACTTCCAATTAGCCTTTGCACTAGATCGTGTAAAAGAGATGGCGCCTGATCACCCTGAATGGAAAACCGAAGCACCGTTTAAGTTTGTACTCGAAGATAATATTGAGAGCGTTCTGGGCAGCGGTGAAGAAGGGTTATTGAAAATCATCATGGCGACACATTCTGGTATGACTGTTGAGCAATACCAGCAAGACGTTGAGCAATGGTTGACGGTAGCAAAAGATAAACGTTTCAACAAAGCCTACACAGACCTTACTTACCAGCCAATGAAAGAGATGCTGACTTACCTTCAAGAGCATGACTTCAAGACTTACATCGTGTCGGGCGGAGGCGTTGATTTCATGAGAGCGTGGGCTCCACAAGCTTATAATATTCCTACAGAGCAAATCATCGGTAGCGCGCTTAAATACAACTACAGCTACAACGATGGTAAGCCAACCGTTACTAAAGACTCGTCCATTTTGACCATTGATGACAAAGCCGGAAAGGTCACTAACATTCAGCATATTATCGGCAAGAAACCTATTCTAGCGGTCGGCAACTCAGACGGTGACCAAGCGATGATGCAATGGGCTACGAGCCAACCCAACTCAATGGCGATGATTGTTCATCACACTGATGCTGAGCGCGAGTGGCAGTACGATCGTGAGTCTCACGTTGGCAAGCTTGATAAAGCGCTAGATGAGGCGAATTCCAGAGAGGATTGGACACTGATCGACATGAAATCAGATTGGTGTGAGGTGTACTAACGCCAAGTATACCCTTGGTCAAAACTTCAAAGGCTCGGATTTTAAATTCGAGCCTTTTTTGTGAGCGGAGGTTTTTGGAATGAATGGTTTGAAAGGAATAAGGTGTTATGGGTTCGCTTTAAGCAAGAACGTACTATAAATTTTCAATGCATGACGGTTTAATCGAGTTAGTCGGAAATTAAAGGAATAGCAAAATGAAAACGATCGGTTTGCTCGGCGGTATGAGTTGGGAGTCGACAGTGAGCTACTACAAATCCATCAACGAGGGCGTTAAAGCCACACTCGGCGGGCTCAATTCTGCAAAGGTTTGTATGTACAGCGTGAACTTCGATGAGATAGAAAAGCTTCAACATCAAGGTCGCTGGGCTGAGACGGCGGATATCTTATCGGACGCGGCTTTATCGGTAGAGAAAGCCGGAGCGGACTTCATCCTGATCTGTACCAATACCATGCATAAGGTCGTTCCTGAGATCGAAGAGAAGATCACGATTCCTATCTTGCACATCGCTGATACCACAGCGCAGAAACTGCTGGAACAAGGAGTGAAGAAAGTCGGATTACTCGGCACGGCTTTCACGATGGAACAAGATTTCTATAAAGGCCGCCTGACTAACAAATTCGGTATCGATGTGGTGATTCCTGATGAGAGTGACCGAGAGAAAGTCCACAACATCATTTATCAAGAGCTGTGTCGAGGCCAAGTAAAAGAAGAATCTCGAGATGTATACCGTCAAATCATTGAGAAGCTAGGCCAACAAGGTGCAGAAGCCGTTATTCTGGGCTGTACTGAAATCGCCCTCCTGATTCAGCAGCAACACACTGATGTTCCCTTGTTTGATACCACAGCCATTCATGCAGAAGCGGCTGTACGTTTGGCGACGAGTGATTAACTTCTAGTTCTTATTCTTAGTTCCATAGCTGTCCTATTTTCGCTCTTGTACGATTTTCATTCGTTGAAGTGAAAGTTTTTTGTACAAAAGCAGGTCGTTAGTTAAAGAAGCGATGCTTTGTTCATTAACCAAGGCCTTATCGGTAGGTAAGGTTTTAGTTAATGACTGAGGTATCCGCGCTTTTAAGCACTATGCTTTAGTCATGACCGAAAGAGGATTTATTATGAAATGGCTTATCTTATCTGTAACGCTGTTATTCGTGGCAGGATGCCAATCGACGGGGTCTCAAGAAGCACAAGTCGGTGACGACATGAATCGAGTTCATACCCAAGGGTGCAGCAGCTAATCTTCTTTTGTGGAAACACATTTTCAGCTGCTCCGGTAGAGAGTTACCCCTACAAAGCCTTGTGTTGTCACAAGGCTTTTATTTTATACAAAACCTAAAAACTGATTCGACTATATCGCGAATTATCAATGAATACTGGTGTTGATAAACTCTGTTTTATTAAAGCACGCTCTCGTGCTTATAGACCGGAGAAACCAATATGAATTACGAGGGAAAAGTATATCGTCCATGGACAGAGGCGAAGAGCATTCTGATTCAAACCACTTTAGGTTGCAGTATCAACACGTGCACGTTCTGTAATATGTTCAGCGATAAGCGATTTAAGGTTCGCGACATTGAAGACGTGTTTAAAGATATTGAAGAAGCGCGCCTGATCTACCCTTACGTTGAATCGATTTTTCTTATTGATGGCAACGTGATGGCAGCTCGTACGGATTATCTGCTTAAGGTCTTGGATAAGCTTCGTCACACCTTTCCTGAAAGTAGAAAAATATCACTCTATAGCGGTTTGAATGATTTTCGTAGAAAGAGCTTGAGTGAGCTTAAAGAGCTTAAAAGTGCCGGTCTCACTATGGCTTATGCGGGGTTGGAGTCAGGCGATGCGGTTGTACTCGACAACATCAAAAAGCGCATGACACCAGAACAAGCGATCGAAGGCATGGAATTAGCCAAAGAAGCCGGCATTGAAACCTTACTTTCGTTTATCTTCGGCCTTGGCGGTCGTGATCGATCACGTGAACATATTGTCGAGACCACAAGATTACTGAATATCATGAAGCCTGAGCAGATAGCGCCAATGGCGTTAGCGATTCAGCCAGGAACCGTGATGGAACAAGAAGTAAAAGATGGCAAGTTCGTTATGCCGACGCAACTTCAGATCTTAGAAGAAGAAAAGTATCTGCTTGAGAATCTAAACATCGACACTTTCTATTGGGGCGACCATGGTAATAACATCGTGACTCAGAAAGGTTTCCTGCTTGATTCAAGAGAGCAATTTTTGGCTAAGGTGAACCATGCGATAGCATCAAACCCAATGGCTAAAGACAGTGTTATTCAGACGTTTGCTTGGTAGCGTTTAGTTAAAAACGATACTTGCAGGCTAAGTAAAAATCGAAAGAAGTATTGTTTTCGAGGCGGGATAATCGCCATAAACCTACTTCCGTTGCTGAGACAATTCAAAATCAGCAAAGCCATTTTCTTGGTGGATGTTGTAAATTTGTGAATCTGAATTGTCTATATTCTATGCTGTGTACTGGATCTCATTTGTTATTTGACTCCCTTGCTAAGGTTAATAATGAATGCGTAATACCAATCACTTTACTCAACTTAAGAGGTTTCTATGCTAGGTGAAAATCATTCTCTTGTTCACGAATTTCCTGAAATGAAAGATAAAATTGCTGAGCTTGTTAAAACTGACGATGGCTTTGCAGCAGACATGAAGACGTACGACAACCTTGATAAAGAGATTCGTAAGCTTGAGCTGAAAGATTCACCCATTGATGACGGCTCGATGCACCAACTGAAACATGATCGTTCTGTACTGAAAGATGCACTGCATGCACGTTTAACTGGCTAGTGAGCTAGTAATTTTGCTGATTAGCTAAATGGCGAATTGCAGACTTAGACAAAAAAACTCCTTCGGGAGTTTTTTTCGTTTTGGCACAATAACATCTTCACAATTCAACTGAGTTAATACGTTGTATTGTTATGTGAATGACGCATAATGAGGGTTACTGGTACACGATTTTTAAGATTTTATTGGTAATCTCATGAATATTGAACACCTCAAATTGTTTGTTCGTTTAGCTTCCACACATAACATCAGCATGGCTGGGCAAGAGCTTGGTTTGTCTCCTGCTGTTGCAAGCTCGCACATCAGTAAACTGGAAGACAATTTAGGCGTTCGCTTGGTCCACCGAACCACTCGTAAGGTCTCTTTAACCGAAGAGGGGGAAGCATTCTTACCTCATGCTGAAGAAGTGTTATCGAGCGTGGATGCTGCCAAATCGGCGGTCGGTGTGGGTTGTGATTCTCCAACCGGAACGTTGCGAGTTACCGCATCTGCGTCTTTTGGACGTTTGCATCTTGTTCCTGCCTTACCTGGATTCTTAGAGCGCTACTCTGGGTTAAAAGTCGATCTCAGGCTATCAGATTCGATGGTGGATGTTGTTGAGGGTGGCTTTGATATCGCGATTCGTATCTCGGAGCTGAAAGACTCGACTCTGATTGCCCGAAAACTTGCGACAGACAAGCGTATTGTGTGTGCATCGCCTGATTACTTAATCAAATATGGTAAGCCAGCCACACCTCGAGATCTTAACGATCATCAATGTATTAGCTTAATTGGTTTAGAAAACTGGACCTTCAATACTGAAAGCGGGCCTAAGACGATTAAGGCATCTGGGTCGTTCAGGGCAGATAACGGGGAAGCACTGCGTGACGCAGCCTCAGGTGGTATGGGGATCACGGTGACATCGAATTGGTGTGCCTATGAACAACTGAAAAGCGGTCAGCTGGTTCAAATATTAGAAGATTACCCATTAACATCAGAGCCTGCAATTTGGGCTGTGTACCCAAGCACAAGGTTACTTGCACCAAAGGTGAGATCCTTCATTGACTACTTCTCTGAATATTATGGTAATCCGCCGTATTGGGAGAAAACATAGAGACAAACGTTATTAAAGCGCTGACATGGTGAGCGTTTTTAAATGTGTCGTTTCATTGAGGTAAAGAATAGCAACCTTTTATGAAGTTGATAATCAACCGGATTAATAAAACACTATTTAGTTTTTGTTGAAAATGGGGGAGTGAACAAAGCCTCAGTCCGTGCGAAGGAGACGATCAATCGAGTTCTTAGGTCGGAATAGCAGGCAATAAAAAAGCTTAGCGCGGGGGACGCTAAGCTTCGTTGTTAAGTATGTTCTTGAACCATGCTTAGGCTGGTGGGGTTAGCCTACTTGAGAAAAGCTCACTACCTTGCTTTGTAGTTTCTCTTTCAGGTAATCCGTCACCGCTTGCTGCTCGGATTCGCTCATGTATAAGCCAAGTTTGGTTCTGCGCCACAAGATGTCTTCGTCAGTCATCGCCATCTCTTCATTAATCAAGTAATCGATTTCAACTTGATAAACGCCATGCGCTTCGCTTGAGAATTGGGTACCAAGATCAGCTTCGCTCGTTGCACCTTCCAGCAGCTTCCAAGTGTAAGTACCAAATTGAGTCACATAACGTAGTAACAGTGCTTCAGATGCCCAAGGGTATTTCGTGTGCATCATTGCTGCAAGCTGTTCGCGGCTACAGCTAAAGTTGCCACCCGGTAGCGTGTCGTTAGCTGTCCAAGGTGCGCCCATGTGTTTCAGGTAAGGTTCTAGCTTGTTCAGTGCCGCTTCGCCGAGTTTACGATAAGTAGTTAACTTGCCACCGAAGATCGAAAGCAATGGTGCTTGATCTAGCTCTGCGTCCAATTCCAATGTGTAGTCACGAGTGATCGCTTGTGGTGAATCCGATTCGTCGTCACAAAGCGGTCTTACGCCACTGTATGTCCAAACCACGTCTTCACGCTCTAGTTGCTTAACAAAATGCTGGTTAACGATATCAATTAAGTAATCAACTTCTACATCGTCGATAGCCACTTCGCGAGGATCGCCTTTGTATTCAAGGTCGGTTGTGCCGATGATCGAGAACTTATCTAGGTAAGGGATCATGAACACTATGCGGTTATCTTTGTTTTGTAGAATGTACGCTTGTGGTTCGTCATGAACACGCGGCACCACAATGTGTGATCCTTTGATTAGGCGAATATTACGTGGTGAGGTTTGCTCTAAACCATCATCAAAGAACTGTTTCACCCAAGGGCCAGCTGCGTTGACCAATGCTTTCGCTTTGCGCTCGAAACGTTGGTTTGTCATCACATCAAGAATCGTTACATGCCAAATGTCGCCTTCGCGGTGTGCTTTTTCAACTCGGCAGTAGTTGCGTACTTCTGCGTTGTTTTCTTTCGCCGCCAACACGTTCAGCAATACCATACGCGCATCATCTACCCAGCAGTCTGAGTATTCGAAACCTGTTTTCATTTCTGGTTTAAGCAAACCTGATTGAGCCAAGTTCACCGTTTTACTTCCAGGAAGAGTCGTACGTTTACCTAAGTTATCGTAAAGGAATAGGCCACAGCGGATCATCCAAGCCGGGCGTAAAAATGGTCGGTGCGGTAAACGGAAACGCATTGGTTGTGCAACGTGAGGTGCTTTTCTCAGCAACACTTCACGCTCTGCAAGTGCTTCTGAAACTAAACGAAATTCATAATGTTCAAGGTAACGTAAACCACCGTGGATTAGCTTTGAACTTGCAGAAGACGTCGCAGAGGCGAAATCATTTGCTTCGTATAAACCAACGTTTAGACCACGACCAGCAGCGTCTGCCGCGATACCCGCACCATTGATGCCGCCGCCAATAACGATTAAGTCTAGAGTTGAAGATGTACTATTGTTTGAATTAGTTTGTTGAGCACTCATGGTTTTGACCTCTTTCTGAGCGAACGAGCATTTTAGAACATAATTGAATCCTATATTAACTTTCGTTTGCGGTCATTTATTATTTTCGTTTATGCGCGTTTTATGTGATTTGCGCATAAAAAAACCTTCACTTATGACAGCGAAGGCTAAAAATAACTCTCATTCGAGCATAGAAGTGATATTAATCATGTTCAAGTGCGACTTTCCAAGTAACAAAAAAGCCCATTATCGATAAAGTGATCTATCAATAATGGGCTCTTTTAATGAACATGATTTCTGAGCGTTTTTTATGCGTCCGACGCTAGTGGTTGAGAAGCGGTCTCGATAACTTCTAATGGAATGTCTGAATCTTTAAGGATGTTCAGGATCTCTTCTGGTGGCTGTTTATTGGTGAACACCATGTGTGCTTGAGAGATGTTACCCAGCTTAACCATTGCGTTACGACCAAACTTACTGTGGTCAACTGCCAGGAAGATGCTGCGGCTGTTTTCGATGATGGCTTGCTTCACTCGAACTTCATGGTAGTCAAAATCAAGCAGTGAGCCGTCAAAGTCGATACCGCTGATCCCTAGAATGCCGAAGTCGAGGCGGAACTGCTTCACGAAATCGAGTGTTGCTTCACCCACGATACCGCCATCACGGTTTCTTACCTCGCCACCCGCCAAGATAACCTTTATCTCTGGGTTTGGTAGCAGGATACTGGCAACGTTGATGTTGTTAGTCACGACTCTGAGTTGTTTGTGGTTCTTGTTCAGCGCGCGCGCCACCGATTCTGGCGTAGTGCCGATATCAACGAACAAGGTTGCACCATCTGGAATGTGTTTTACCAGCTCGTCGGCAATCACATCTTTTTCATTGAAGTTAAGCGCTTTACGCGTGTTGTAAGAGGTGTTTTCTGAGCTAAGAGGAATGGTTGCACCACCGTGATAACGACGGATTTTGTTGCTATCAGCCAGCTCATTGAGGTCTCGTCTGATGGTTTGTGGGCTAACATCGAACTTCTCTACGAGCTCTTCGGTGCTCACATATCCTTGTGTTTTTACCAGGTCTACAATCTGCTGGTGTCTTGGTATCTGCTTCACTTAACTTACCACTCCCTGCACGCTATGGGCTCTAGCGCGTCACAATCGAAAATATTAACTCGCGCTATTGTGCTCGAATTGATGAGGAGAGAGAAGTAATGATAGTAAGGAATTATGTCCAAACCGCAAAAACGTTGATCAAAACATGAAAAATTGGCTCCAAACGCAAAAAAGAGCACAAAATAGTGCTCTTTTTAGTTTCGTTTACTGAGGAACGAACAATTCAATCGATAAGAGAGTGATTATTCGAACGCTCGATTTTACTCTTCGTCGTCATCGTGCAGTTCAGACCAAACTTGTGCACACTTGATTGCACGCTTCCAGCCTTTGTAACGGCGGTTACGTTTCTCTTCGTCGTGGTGCGGCATGAAGGTGCGGTTAAGAACGGCTTTGTCTTGAAGCTCGTCGATGCTGTCCCAGAAACCAACTGCTAGACCAGCAAGGTATGCTGCACCCAGAGCCGTTACTTCAGTTACTTCAGGACGGTGAACTTCTGTATCTAGTACGTCTGATTGGAATTGCATTAGGAAGTTGTTCGCTACTGCACCACCATCAACACGTAGGTTTGCTAGCTTGATGCCAGAGTCCGCTTGCATCGCATCCAATACGTCACGAGTTTGGTAAGCAATACCTTCCAGTGTTGCACGGATGATGTGGTTAGAGTTAACGCCACGTGTTAAGCCAACAATCGTACCGCGAGCGTAAGCATCCCAGTATGGTGCGCCCAGACCAGTAAAGGCTGGAACAACGTAAACACCGTTTGACGTATCTACTTTAGTTGCGAAGTACTCAGAGTCTTCTGCGCCAGCCAGTAGCTTCATTTCATCACGTAACCATTGGATAGATGCGCCACCCATGAATACCGCACCTTCAAGTGCATAAGCTGGTTCGCCTGTAGGACCACATGCTAATGTCGTTAATAGGCCGTTCTTCGATGTTACTTTCTCTTGGCCTGTGTTCATCAGTAGGAAACAGCCCGTGCCGTATGTGTTTTTCGCTTGACCAGCTTCAACACACATTTGACCGTAAAGCGCTGCTTGTTGGTCACCCGCAATACCAGCGATTGGAATACGAGTACCGCCTTTACCACCAAGGTTCGTTTGGCCGTAAACTTCAGAAGAGCGTTTCACTTCAGGCATCATTGATGCTGGAATACCCATCTCGTCTAGTAGCTTGCTGTCCCAGCATAGGTCGTTGATGTTAAACAACATAGTACGTGATGCGTTAGTGTAATCCGTAACGTGTACACGGCCTTGAGTCATCTTCCAAACCAACCAAGTATCAACCGTACCGAACAGTAGCTTACCTGCTTCAGCGTCTTCGCGAGCGCCTTCAACGTTGTCTAGAATCCATTTTACTTTTGTACCTGAGAAATACGGGTCAAGGACTAAACCTGTATTGTCACGCACGTAGTCTTCTAGGCCACGTTCTTTAAGTTCTTCACAAATTTCTGCAGTACGACGACATTGCCATACGATGGCGTTATAAACCGGCTTACCTGTCTCTTTGTTCCAAACAATGGTGGTTTCACGTTGGTTAGTGATACCAATGCCCGCTAGCTCATCGCTGCGGATGCCTGCTTTAGCCAGCGCTTCAACCAATGTAGAGCTTTGAGTCGCCCAGATTTCCATTGGATCATGCTCAACCCAGCCAGCCTTTGGATAAATTTGAGTAAATTCTCGTTGAGAAGAGCTTACGATGTTTGCATCGTGATCGAGGATTACAGCGCGAGAGCTTGTAGTGCCTTGGTCTAGGGCAACAATGTATTTTTGCTCGGTCATGGTAAGAATCCTTTTTGTTCCGTTATTTATATTTTAGTAAATGTAAGGTCGCTTGGGGTTAAGCTTGAGCTTGTTCAGCTTCTTCTTCTGTTTCACATTGGTTTGGAATTGTGCAGCCATGGCCTTCCACTGGTAGGTGAGCACCAATAACACGTGGGTACAACCAGCCACCAAAACACGCACCAGCGATAGGAGCAAGAATTGGAACGATGAAGTAAGGAATATCACGTGCACCGCTTAGTGCGAAATCCCAACCTGCAAAGTAAGCGAACAGTTTTGGCCCGAAGTCACGAGCAGGGTTCATTGCAAAGCCCGTCAGTGGACCTAAAGAACCACCGATAACCGCGATAAGAATACCGATCAGTAGAGGGTTCATTGCACCGCGAGATGCGCCGTTGTTCTCATCACCTAACGCTAAAATGGCAAACATCAACACTGCAGTAATCACGAATTCCACAGCAAAAGCGCCGAAGAAAGAAAGTGAAGCATGTGGGTAAGTCGAGAAGATACCAGCAGTTGATAGTGCGTCTTGGCTGCTACGAACGAAGTTATGTGCGATTTCGTAGTCAGTAAATAGGTTGCTGTACAGGCTGTAAACCAATGCTGCAGAGCAGAAAGCGCCAAGCAGTTGCGAAATGATGTAAGGCACCACTTTCGCTTTATCAAAGCCATGGAACATGGCCAGTGCAATCGTTACGGCTGGGTTGATGTGTGCGCCTGAAACGCCGGCAGTACAGTAAATTGCAATCGCAACACCGAAGCCCCAGATGATGCTGATTTCCCATTGTCCGAATGTCGCACCAGTTAGTACCAGTGCTGCCACACAGCCAACGCCGAAGAATATGAGTAATCCTGTGCCGATAAATTCAGCCAAGCATTGCCCAAATAAAGAAGGGTGTTTGTTTGTTGTCATGTTCGAGTCCTTTTTAGTTTTGCTTATCTAGCACGTGTATTGTGCATATATTTGCGAACTCGAAAATAAACGAACATCAAAAGTGAGCGTTTGAGCATAAAATTGTTAATTAAAGTCACTTGAAATGTTAATCCGAACACTTTTGCTCGAAAAAGATGCTCGCATGAACGTCATTGCTCGAATTGATAGGTTGCGAAGCCGCTCAAACTACCTATATGTAAATGAATGCGCAACTGGTACGAGGAGTTTATGTTTGGATTTGTGATGCTACTTCGTGAGTGGCGGATTATTAGACTTAATTAGGGAGGACTATGTGATGTTTTTGCTATGTAACAAGGGCGTTAACAAATGAGCTTATATGCATAAATGAATAAACTGCCAACTATGTTGTAGTTTGGCAGTTTTCATTTGGGTGTATGTTCTTGTTATACGAGACGAACTTACCGCTCTAAACCAGAGCTGCCACTTTTCCTTTCGCAACCAATTGATATCGAACCGAGTCATACGCCCAGTTGAACGCAATCGCGTAAAGTACGAAGAAAATAACTAGGCCGATGTCCATGATCAGTACGGTTAGGAAGTCGAGTTGTAGAACCCACATCAAGACAGGTAGAGTCACTGTCATTAAGCCAAGCTCAAAACCTAATCCGTGCAGGATACGTGTTTTCGTGGTTCTTTTGCTTCGGTCTGCTCCGTAAATTTTGTCGTAGCCATAGTTGTAAACGTAGTTCCAAGCCATCGCTATCAATGATATTGCGAGCGCTAAGCCTGCCATTTCACCTGCGCCGTTTCCTGTAATATAGGTTGCAAGCCCTGCCATCAAAACCAAAGCAACCAATTCAAATAGCACCATGTGCAACATGCGTTCTTTATGTGACATTTTTCTAACTCTCTTTACGATTAAATAGCCGCCGATGGGCTAATGACTTGGCTAAATAATATCTACTTAAGTGATAATATAAAGATAGTTAGCATCACATATAGTGATAGTAAGTTTTGGGAGACACCAAATGTACAACATTGAACAACTGAAAATGTTTGTGTATGCCGTTGAATTAGGGTCATTTTCTGCCAGTGCTCGTCATTTGGGGAAGGTGCAGTCGGCGGTGAGCCAAGGCATCAGTAATCTTGAAATAGATTTTAATGTTGAGCTTTTTGATCGTTCGACTCGAAAGCCTTCACTAACCAAAGCGGGCGAGCAGTTATTTAAACAGGTGAAAGCGATCGTGCTTCAGGTTGAAGATCTGAATGTGACGGTTAGTGCGATGGGCAGTGGTGAAGAGGGGCTCATCAAAATTGCATTAGATGATTCACTATTGGTCCCGAATCTATCTAAGATCCTTAGTCAGTTCAGTCAACAATTCCCTGCGACTGAAGTGGAACTGGTTGCGTGTACCACGACAGAGGTCAATCCGTTAATTATCGAAGAGAGGGCCGACATTGGATTAATGTTTACTAACTTGGCTTTTGATGTCGGTTCTGAGCCTTGCTTTATCGGTCACTTACCGTTTATTGCTGTGTGTCATCCAAGTCATGCGCTCGCAAAAACAGGTGTGGCGAAACTCTCTGACTTACTCCCGCATCGTCAGTTAATGTTGAGGGGAGATAAGGGAAAGGTGATGGATCAGTTTCCGCTGATTGCCGGAAAGGTATGGTGGTCAAACAGCTTTATCGTCATTAAAGAGATGATTCTTGGTAGCGATATCGGTTGGGCATACTTACCGAAACACCTTGTTGAAGAAGAGCTTATTAAACAGCGCTTGGTAGAGGTGAATGTGTCATTTGACCATAAAACTTGGTCGCCTCCGGTTGATCTTGTTCTGTCTAAAACACGCTCAAAAGGTCCTGCATTACTTTGGCTTGAACAAGCATTGAAAGGCCTATTAGACGAAACTGAATAAAGAAAAGGCTCACCGTTTAACGTGTGAGCCTTTCTGTTCAAAGTGATGCTGCTTTTTGTTAGTTCTAGTTCTAGTTCTAGGTGTAGACGTAGATGCTATACGCTAGGTTGAACCGTCTGACCGTTGTAGTACTTGTCTTTCATCTTAAGCGCCACGTTCACAAGGTAAATCAGCACAGGGACTTCAATCAGTGGACCGATAACGCCTGCAAACGCTTGGTCTGAGTTGATACCGAATACTGAGATAGCCACGGCAATCGCTAGCTCGAAGTTGTTACCTGTTGCTGTAAATGCAATTGATGCGTTCTTGTCGTACTCGATGCCCATCTTTTTACCGATGAAGAAACTGATGAAGAACATCGCAGTGAAGTAGATAGTCAGTGGAACCGCAATTAATAGAACGTCCATTGGCAGTTCAACAATCATTTCACCTTTCAGGCTGAACATCAGAACGATGGTTGCCAGTAGTGCAATCAGTGTGATTGGAGAGATGCGTGGAATAAATACGTCGTTGTACCACTGCTCGCCTTTCATCGACACAAGGATCTTACGGCTTAGGAAGCCCGCTAGGAATGGGATACCTAGGTAGATAAGTACACTGTGTGCAATGTCGATCATCGAGATATCAACCAACATGCCTTCGTAACCAAATACTGGTGGAAGAACGCTGATGAACAACCACGCCATAAAGCTGTAGCTCACCACTTGGAATGCACTGTTTAGAGCAACCAATGCCGCGCCGTACTCTTTGTTACCGCCGCCGATGTCGTTCCAAACCAGAACCATCGCCACACAACGAGCAAGACCAATCAGAATCACCCCAACCATGTAACCTGGGTGGTCTCCCAAGAAAGTTAGTGCCAATACAAACATCAGAATTGGACCAACGATCCAGTTCATGATCAAAGAGAGCTTAATGGCTTTCTTATCTTTTACCACAGTGCCTAGCAGGTTGTAGTTAACCTTAGCCAGAGGTGGGTACATCATTAAGATAAGGCCAATCGCAAGCGGAATGTTAGTGGTGCCAACAGACATTGAATCGTTCCACTGTTCGATCTGTGGGAATAGGGTGCCGAGTAGTACACCAAGGCCCATGGCAATAAAAACCCACAGTGTTAAGTAGCGATCTAGAAAACCTAACTTTGGTTTCATGATAATCTCTCTTAGTTGATATCGTAAATCGTCGAAAAACGATTGGTTGTGGCAAAAAAACACGCTTAAAAGTAAAGTCTATCAAAGCCGATCATTCAAGCGTGAACTTCTATTTTAAAATGCTGTTAAATATCGATTCGAAGCGTTGAATATTGTCGCGGTCGATGCGGTAACACATCTTCGGCGGAATCGACTCAGCCGTAATAAAACCTGAGGCTTTCAATATTCTTAAGTGCTCTGATACCGTTGATTGAGCTAAACCCAATTCACTCACCAGATCACTGTTCAAGCAGCCGCCCGATTTTTCTAACGTGGAAAGGATACTCAATATACGTATTCTTGCTGGGTGAGCGAGTGCTTTCGCCAGTGCGGCCATTTGCTTTTCTGCTTTAGCATCACCGTGTTCGATGGGCAGAGAACAGCCACCAGATGTCGAGCAAGTTGAGTTCATATTGACGTCTCACTTTCATTAATCGTTAAAAGACGATTAATGATAAGCCTATTTTAAATAGGGGTCAATGCTCACTGTCTATTTGAACGAACTTTAAGGTGGCGATTCAGGGACTATGGTTGAACTCTGCTTTGACTCAGCTACGCAAAATGGCGTGAACATCGATTAAACGCCATTTTGCTCGGTTATCCGCTAGTTAAGAACGGTATAGCCTCGGTTGATCATACAGTTACGATTCACTTGAAACTTCTGCTGCTCAGATAGCTCGGCGGATTGTCTTTTTTGAGCACCGTGCTTTAAAGCGCCGCTGATAATACCGATGCCAGCACCAATTTTTGCACCATCATGACCACTCCCGCCAGAGACGGCTCCACCAACCGCACCCAGCGCTGCACCCTTAGCGGTTGAACCGACAATATCGCTGCCAAGAGAATCGACCTCTTCAGGCTTCACTTGTTGAGCGTATTGCTCACATTCATACAGATCGGCGTGATACTGTGTTTCATCAACACCTTTAGTATCGACAATAATTTGATTAGCAAATACTGAACTTGATGCTACAAGCAATATCGCTGCGATTGGAGAGAATGGAAATTTCACAATATAGACCTCTAGAGTATTCATTGCATTGTTAAAGTGACGTGTAGTTCTCGATGAAATCAAGGCGACGATCGGTGTACTCACCAGAATCCAACATCTTAGATAACCCGCGAAGCGTGTTGTAAGGCTGAGAAACGGCCACCATGTTAATGAGCCAATACGGAATATCGCCACCTGGATCACTCAATACTCGATAAGAGATATGGGTGGTGTTTTCGTCGATTGGTGTCAGGATCCAACTCGCCTCTAATTCAGCCACTCTGATGATTTTTTTATTATTGTTTGGCAGGTAATCAGGCCTACCATGCTGATCAATGGTGACAACCATCGTCTCTGGATCTTGAGTGATGACGTTCTCTACGATAGCTTCACGATCGGCAACTGGCCAAGGTGCCTTGGTATAGGTTTTGGTGATCGTGTGCGCCGCACTAAAATGCTCTATTTCTTCCATGTCATCGATGTTTTCTACCCATTGCGTGCCAACAGAGGTATCGATAAAGAGTGCGATAATAGAAGTGAGGGACGCGTTGATGTCGCCTTCTGCTCGAAATTCTTTAAAGTGACTGCCTTCAATTTTACGGTTATAAACCTCGATGCCTTTTTTATCGCGTGCCAGTGACCAGCCATCGGTGTCTGATGCAAACACCGAAACTGAACAAGCAAGAAGAAGCAAAGTAATAATCTTATTCATCATGTTAATGAGCGCCCTTTCCAGCTGATTTTATTGGTTTTAGATAAGCGGTAACTGTTCAGCACGAGTAGGCTTTGAACACAAATACCGAAGGGTACGGTTAACGCAAATTTTGCGGGAACAAACAGTTCCTTAACCAAAATGAAGTAGGTGACGATCGACACCAAGAGCATCACAGAGCTGACAATGAGCGAATAAGCATGAATGGCAGACATGTCACTGATGAATGCGTTCGCCGATACCAGCATCAAAAGCGGTCCCGCCCATGCGATGATGTTGGCTTTGATGAAGACTTTTAAAGCTTGTGCTTGCGATTGACAATTCACAATAAGATTCATGTTTTTGGAAAAGCCAGCCCAGATTGAGTTGAAGTCTGAATACATGTGCGTACTCATTAGTTTGTCTGCAAATGCCCAGAAAATCTTAAATCCATTGACCTTCATGACTTTTGCAAAGGCGATGTCTTCCGATATCGCGTTTGCTACTGCGGCGTGTCCACCGACTGCGTCGTAGGATTTTCGGGTAAACAACATCGCCTGACCGTTAGCAATCGCTTCTTCCTTAGTCATGTCGTTCGAGTTTTTAAAGTTCATATAAGATGCGATCGATAGAAAGATGCCCGGCAAGGTCGCTTTTTCTGCCACAGACGCAAAAGTTTGTTTTGGATTAAACGATAAGAGATCAGTTTTTTGTTGGATAGCAAAGTCGATAACGCTCTGTAGCATCGCGGGTGCTGAATCGGTATCTGCATCAATGAAATACACATATTCACCGCTCGCGTTGAGTGCGCCAGCCATACATGCATTGCTCTTACCAAGCCATCCGGTCGGTAACGTTCTACCTGAAATACAGCGCGCGTTAACGTCGAACTTACTGATCAATGCTTCTACTTTTGCACGGGTTGAGTCAGTAGAAAAGTCATCAACAACAATGACTTCAAACTTGTCTTTTGGGTAGCTCTGCTTCAATAGAGAGCCAAGGCTGTTTTCAATATTGTCTTCTTCATTTCGCGCAGGAATAATGACGGAAACAGTCGGCCACTCAGTTCTTTTGAACGATATTTTAGGTTCAATGTGAATACGATGGCGCTCTAAGTTCGCAAGTGTGATTAGAAACTTGACGGTAACGATGCAAAGCAAGGTCGTAATAATAGCTAAAATCATAATGACTGTGGTCGGAATAAAGTGATGGAGAGACGGGAAAGAGTATAGTGGAGTGTGATCTAACGCACATCTTGTATGTAGGACTTAACCCTTCAAACTGGAATGCGCTTCTGTTAGCGTTTGCCTTGGAAAGATGTGAAACAGTGACTGACAGGCGGTAAAATAAGCATTGTATTCACCAGCGACTCTAGCGATATAATCGAACCCAGAACCGTTACTCAAGATAACGAATGATCATAATCCAATAATAGGTACGCCCGACATGCCCCAACAAAACATCAAATTTATCGCGACTGATATGGATGGCACCTTACTCGATGAGCATGGAAAGCTCGACCCTGAGTTTTTCAATCTTTATGAGCGCTTAGAAGCGCAAGATATTATTTTTGCTGCCGCGTCTGGCCGCCAGTATTACAGCTTGCTAGAAACATTTTCCCCGCTTAAAGATCGCATGATGTTTATTGCTGAAAACGGCACATTAGTGATGCACAAAGGCCAAGAACTTTACAGCTGCTTGCTTGATACCGATGCCATTAAAGAGATCATTAAAGAAGCTCGAGCTATTGAAGGCGCGCATGTGGTGCTATGCGGTAAGAAATCGGCATACATCGAAACCAAAGATGAGCGTGCTCTGGCGGAGATCTCTAAGTACTACCATCGCCGTGAGCAAGTAGAAGACTTGCTGGCGGTAGAAGACGATTTCATCAAGGTGGCTATCTGTCACTTCGACGGTTCACAAGAGAAAGTGAACCCAACTATTGATGCCAAATTCGGTGAGAACTACCAAGTGGTTGTAAGCGCAAAAATTTGGTTAGATGTGATGAACGCTGAAGCGTCAAAAGGTGCGGCGATTAAACATCTACAGAACGCATTAGGTTTCACTTACGAGCAGACCATGAGCTTTGGTGATTACCTAAATGACTTGGAAATGCTTAAAGAGAGCTACCACTCTTACGCGATGGAAAACGCGCATCCAAAGTTAAAAGAGATCGCGCGTTTTGGCGCGCCAAGTAACGTTGACGCGGGTGTGTTCCAAGTACTTGAGAAGTTGCTAGCGTAACGCTCTTAAGCTAGATTCGATTTTTATCAAAGCCAACTCGTGAAAATGAGTTGGCTTTTTTGTTGGCTGCTGTTGTATTGAGTTAAATTTGAACGAGTGTTCAGCTTGTTGTAGTCTAACCAGAAAGATGGGTATTCACTTTGAATTGGATACGCCTTAGTAACGATATTTGGAATGATTATGAGCAAGAAACTTCAACTTGATATTATTTCTGACGTAATGTGCCCGTGGTGCGTAGTCGGTTACAAAAACTTAGAGCTAGCCGTTGCGGAACTTGGTTTAGAAGACCAGATTGAACTTGAATGGCAGCCGTTTGAGCTTAACCCTGACATGCCGCAAGAGGGCGAAAACCTGCGTGCCCATATCATGAGAAAATACGGTTCTAGCGCAGAAGAGAGCCAACGTTCACGAGAACAGCTTTCGGCTCGCGGCCAAGCGGTTGGTTTCGATTTCAATTTCTATGACAGTATGAGAATGGTCAATTCACGTCATCTACATGTACTTCTCGATTTTGCACTAGCGCACGGCAAACAGACTGAGTTAAAGCTACGCTTCTTTGCTGCTCACTTCACAGAGCAAAAAGACCTGTCCGATCTTGAAGTCATTGCACAAGAGCTTGAAGCGGTTGGCTTAGACTCAACGAAGGCACTGAAGCGCCTAAAGAACACCGACAACTTGAAGCAAATTGAAGCGCAAGAGTTTGAATGGCAACGCATGGGGATCTCTGCGGTTCCTACTGTGGTGTTCAACCGTAAGAGTGCAGTAACGGGCGCGCAGACGGTAGAAACCTACAAGCAGATTCTTCAAGAGCTTATTGCTGAATCATAAACGGATCATTGCTATCAATTAGAGTCTGAATTTCATGGAATCACTGTCACTCGCTCAAGCGCAAAAACTGGTATTGCTTTCGCAAAAGCTGCCGCCTAAGAAGTTGCCACCTAAAAAGCAACGCAATGGGGGCGCTTTGGCGAACACGTTGTCTGCGATTGAAAACCTTGGCTATGTGCAAATTGATACCATCTCTGTGATTCAGCGAGCTCACCACCACACGCTTTGGAATCGCAATCAAGATTACCAACTGAACCATCTTGATAAGCTGTTAGAGCGTCGAGAAGTATTTGAGTATTGGTCGCATGCCGCCGCGTATTTACCCATGCGTGACTTCCGATTCAGCCTACACCGCAAGAATGGCTTTGCGAGCGGTAAGCTCAAGCATTGGTATAAAAAGAATGACGCACTGATGGCTCATGTTCTCAAACGTATTGAGAATGAAGGGCCGTTGATGGCGAAAGATTTTGAAGGGGATAGGCCAAACCCCGGCGGTTGGGGCGGTAAACCGGCCAAGCAAGCATTAGAAACATTGTTCATGCAAGGCGACTTAATGGTGCCAAGCCGAGTTAACTTTCATAAGGTGTATGACCTAACCGAGCGAGTTTTACCGAGCGGAATTGATACCTCTGAGCCGACAGAACAAGAGTACATCGAGCATCTGATAACACGTTATTTAGAGGCTAACGGAGTTGGAATAGCGTCGGAAATGAGCTACCTACTCAAGAACACAAAGCCTTTGATTCAGAGAGCACTCCAACAGATGCTTGAAGATAAGCAGGTTCTGAAAGTAGATATTCAAGGCTCTGATTACTATGTCCTGCCAGGTGCTTTTGAACTGCTGAATCAACCTCTTTCCAGAATCAAGCTTAAGATACTGTCTCCGTTTGATAACCTGCTGATTCAACGAAAGCGAATGCAATCATTGTTCAACTTTGATTACCTCCTAGAATGCTATGTTCCAGAGGCCAAGCGTCAGTTTGGTTATTTTAGCTTACCGATTCTGTGGCAAGGTGAGCTGGTGGCACGAATGGATTGCAAGGTCGACAGGAAGAGTGGTTTGCTCAATATCCGTAACTTGGTTGTGGAAGAGCGAATTAAAAACCATGAGTTGTTGGTTCATGCTTTATGCGATGAACTAAAACACTTCATGGTGTTCAACCAATGTGATGAGATGATCGTCCATAACACCACGCCCTCTGATCTTGGCAAGCGCTTGATGAGCCAATGGCAAACAGTCTAGCGGTCTTTGTTGTTTAGAAAGCGCTTAGTTACTCAGCAAACGCAGCTAACAAGAACTCGACAAAGGTTCTGTTCTTCAACGACAGTTGCTTGGTTTTGTAGAGCAAGTGAATCGGCTTTGGTAACGGCGCCATGCCGGGTAGGATTTCCAACAGCGCTCCACGATCAATCTCTTCTGCGACTAAGATAGTCGGTTGCAACAACACGCCCACACCCTGCAGGGCGGCATACCGCAACACATCACCATTATTCGACATCAAGCGCACACGTTCTTTATTCGGTGTGGCGTGAGGAGCTTGGCTGCTGTAACTGAATCCAAGCGATGGGTGCTGCGCCAAGTCTTCCAATACTCTGATTTCAGCATGTTGGTTTAGGTAAGCGGGCGCCGCGCAGTAACACATCTCATAATCCCCTAAATACCTTGCGACCAAGCTTGAATCGGATAGGTCACCAATTCGCACAATCAGGTCAATGTCAGATGAATAAGGATCAACAAGGTCATTATTCAACATCAGCTCAACGTTAATGGTTGGGTGATGCGCGAGAAACTTAGCTACGATAGGGGCGAGTACCTTGTTTCCATAGGTGACAGGGCAGTTTATTTTTACCGTGCCTTGTGGTTGATTTTCCAAGGTTTGAATCAGGTTCTCTGCATTGCTGATGTCTTCGAGAATTCGCTTACACTCACGATAGTAAAGTTGTCCTGAATCGGTTAACGATTGCTTACGCGTGGTGCGGTGGATCAGCTGAGACTTCAAACTGGCTTCTAAGGAATGGACATGTTTGCTTATCATGGTCGCCGACAGGTTGAAGTGGTTTGCGGCGCTGCGAAAGCTACCTTGTTCCACCACATAGACGAAGACTTTCATGCTGGTTAACTTATCCATTGAACACTCTTGGTTGATAAACAATAAACAAAAGGTGAGTTTATCAATTATTAGGGGTTAATTATATTAATGGCAAACCGATAATTAACTAAAATAAGAGTGTGCAATGCCTCAAACGAATGAAATCATCTTTGTCACTGCCGAACTTAAGATCAAAACCAACACGAACCTTCAACAGCTATGAAGCTCTGATTGAAGATGAGTCAGTCGACATTATCTACATTGCTCTACCAAACCACGTTCATCATGAGTATGTGATTAAAGCGGCTCAAAAAGGCAAAGCGATCTTGTGTGAGAAGTCTTTGTCGGTAGATATGGAAAAAACCGAGCAAGCTTTACTAGCCGTGAAAGAAGCGGGCGTATTCTTTGCTGAAGGTTTGATGTATTTAAACCATCCACTTATCACCAAGCTTCATCAAGAACTGGCAACTGGTGAGATTGGCGAAGTGCATTCAATTCAAGGTTCCTACGTTGCGGCGATTGATCAGTTCGTGAATCCTGCGAGCAAAGGCGCGCTATACAACCTTGGCTGTTACCCAATGTCGCTGATTCACTCTGTTGCGCAGCAGCAATTTGGTGAGAGCGTGTTCGATGACGTGCAGATTTCAGCCATTGGCCGACGTGGTCAAGATGGTAACATCTGCGAGTCATCGGCGATGATGCGCTTCAACGACCACTTCACAGCGCAAATCCATACTGCAGAAGACCACGGTTTAAAGCATGGTTTTACGATCCTAGGCAGCAAAGGCTGTATCACGCTAGATACTAATCCATGGCTACCGACGGCAGAAAACACGTTTACGGTAGAGATCTATGAAACGTCGACACGTGAAGTGAAAGTCGAAGCGCAAGGTGATGGTTTCCATTATCAAGTGCGCAATATCCGCCAAGCGGTTGAGCAAGGTGATACACAACTTGCTGCGCCAATGGCAACCCACCAAGACTCTCGCGTAATCATGAAGTTATTAACTGATTGGGAACAAGCGGCGAGCTAATGTTTTAGTAAATTCTATACTCGTCTCATGTTTGATCGCCTCGTAAGCTATCAAACATGAGGCGTTTCCTCTATATCTTCCAGTCGACTCTCCCCAATAAATACTTTGCATTTGAAACCGCCACAGTGTCCAATGTCAGGTAGTACGAAACTGACCAAAAAACCTTATTTTTTAAGGTGTTAAATAGGACCTTTGCCGCATGCGTAAATCAGATAAGAAAATCGAGAATCAAATCAGAGACGTGTTAACTGACGTTTGTGAAGACACGCTGAAAGGCTTCGATGGTTTTTTGTGGGTGACTCACTCGGTCAACTTTTCCTCTTTTCCGCAAAGTTTGAAAATTGTCTGTGTATTCGATACCAATCAGGATAGAACGAACTTCTTAAGTGGCGAAGGTCAACAGAGTGTCTCAGGGGCTATTCAACAAGCGTTCAATCAAGTTGGAATTCAACTGAAGAATATCGATAAGCATGTTAGCTACGATACGCAAGAAAATTGCGATCGCGACCATCAAGGGAAGTGGAACAAGAGGCTTTAAGGAGCGTTGTCATCGTTCTTGTTTAGACAGCCTATCCAAATTGAGTTTCAATAGTGTGGCGCTCAAACTGAGATTCGATACAGCAAATCCAAGTCCTATTCTGAGTTCTAGGCTCTGATAACTTCTCATCTTCCAAACCGTATTATTCTCATTTTGAGAAAATCTGAGCTGATTTCTCGTTAGCCGGAGATACTTGGTTTCCAAATAAAATTAAAATCACAAAAACTTATATTTTCCTTAATGCATTGATTTTGAATCGGCATTTGCTCGTTTTACTTGCCACCGATGAAACAAGACAGACGAGCACTTGAACAATAGAGCCATGTAGTCGATACTTTTTTCGTATTTTGATTCCTAAGTTGACACGTAAGTTGGCTGACTTTTCGTTTTGTGATTTAAGGCATGACAGTATCGATTAGGAAATTTGAATCATGAAAACCTACATTTCTGGGCTGCTCGCACTCATACCGTCATGTTTAATCGCTGGTTACGCTTTTGCTGTTGGTACAGCGGTTGTGCTGCCAGGGCAACATGAAGTTGGTGTTGATCTTTTGGGCTCCCCACTATCTACGAATGCCGTCATTGATTGGGAAATTTCCAACAGTGATATTGTGTTCGGAGCTTATGCCGACAAAGCCGACAATGAGCGGGCCACGACAATTGGTTATATGTACAACCAAGTCATGGCGATGAACTCGGGTTGGTTGGAGAACGATCTCCGTAACCAAGCTGAGTTAGAAGGCCTCAATTTCGAAGACTATTTCCTGCACTTTTCTGAAGATACTGTCATTGCCGAAGTTGATAAAACTCATGGCGAAAAGACCCTTTTAAACCGAAAACCTATGATCTTGGGTTATACAGCCAGTGAAGACCATGCTGGTTTTTGGTTGTATCAAGAGCCTCCGTGGGATGCCGATGTGTTTGAGAATTTCGAACAGGGTGGGGCTTTGTATGTCTATCATGCTGAACAGTTCGAACGGCTGACCTTTAAGTTCTCACAGTTTGCTGGCAGCGGTGAATTTTGGATTGAATACCCAACTGCTATTGATTCTCAGGGTCGGGTTTCACAATGGGAAAGGCTTGATGTAAAGAAAGACAAAACGCTCAATATGACCAAAAACCAATCGGTGATCTGGAACCTTCCGGATAACTGGTTAAGAGCTACAACTCATGATGGGAGCGGTGCGAGTTATGGCGGCGGCCAGTATTTTGGTTCAACCTTTTTGAGAGATGGTGGGCGCTTATACGTTGTGAGAGTTCGTTGGCAAAGTGAGAATGCCGACGACAGGCCGCGTTTAAAAGAAGTAAAACTCAAAAACAGTTTTCCAACCGTCAAGTTAACCGATGCTCCGACTTCAACCCCGGACGGCAATGCTATCAGCCAATGGCGAAAAATCCGTGGTTTTGATGTGTCTGCAGACCTAGATGGTGATAACTACTTGTCGCCAAGCGAGTATCGAAATCGAACCAATAAGAACGCGACAGCACGTTTTCGTTGGGAATCAAGAGTGGTGCCATTTGGTCGAATGTGGAGCGCTAACTCATCTTGGTCGCTAACGAACGTCGCAAACGCGGATTATCTATCTGCTATTCATCGCTACTACAAGCAAAGCTGGGCAAGACAAGGTTTGAATGGTGCGTACAACGACGACACAAATAAACTCATTGGCTCGAACCAGTTCTATGTTCACTCTGGCGGGCATGTTCAAGAGTTAGGAGCTGTTGCGGGTTCGAATCAAGCGGATGATCTCTACAAGCAACAATTTTCAGCGTTTCTCAAAAATCTTTCTGCTTTAGAAAGTGATGCGTCGATTGGGTTGAATATCGGAACCGCGAACTTACTGGGTCGAAATGGACAGTCTCATCTTAGCGAGGCGGGCTCTCTGTATTTACGCGAGCACTACATTTTTCCGTCTACTGGGTTTAGTGGTTACTCGGGGATCTCAAAATTCTGGGATAATTCTGCGCTCGCCTACAATGGGCAAAGTGTTATTTTTCAGGCGACAACGCGTTATGGGCGAGTTCAGTATCTTGGAAATAGTGAAGATAATTGGAAGCAAGACCAATACTCGACCCTAGCGATCTACCACCTCAATCGACACGCTCAACATAGCTACTTTAATCAGTGGAACAATGGTTACGTCTATGGAAGTGGCAATACGACGGCTGACACTTTCTGGCAAAGTGGTGTCCCTAAAAACATCGCCTACCAACCCAGTTCGTTATTGGCCGTTGACTTGGGAGAGTCGAGTCATCAAATCCCACATGGCTTTGCGCCGATTCCTTTGATGCTTTCGACAACGACACCTCAGCCTGCTGACTACACCATCGTTGGCGATTCCTCGATGAACGAAATGGTGCATGCTGATCTGCCCAATGGTATCACTCACGTTCTACCGACGTTCACGTACTTTATGTATCAATCTGAAAATCAGGTGGTTGCTGGTGGCCCTGAGGACATGGTGTTAGCGAGAGAGTTCAGCAATGGTCGTGTGTTGTATCGCACGGATTTCCACGGTAAGAATCCGAGCTTTTATGACGCGGCAAAACTCACCATCGCGCTGGATGTTCCAATGAAACCTGTTGATGCTAACGGTAACGTTGGTGACTATGTGAGTGAAATAGAAATTGGCGGTTATGAAGGGCTGTTCTTACTTTATTAGAACTAATGCGAGTGAGCACTCTCGAACCAGAGCAGACTAGAGCTTAGGTTCGGGATATGAGCTTATTCTTTTTACACTGCTTAAATTCTTTGGCGATCCACGATTGCTCGTTTAAACCATTGTCGATTAGAGCAAAAAGGTAGCCATCGACTTTGCCTGAAGCCGCAGGATATTTTTGAAAAGCGTGCTTAGGGTAGCCGGGGTAATCCATCTCTTATTGAGCGTCTAACTGCTTACCGAGTTGACGCCATTTTACGAATAACTCAGAAGAAGATGTCTCAACCTTATATTGGCCCAAAATGCGTTGGTGATGGGTTAACGCCACTTTAGCGCAGTGATTGGTCTGTACGACTTTTTGTATCAACTCAACTTGTTCTTCACTCATGGTTTTCGCCAGTACATTCTCTTGTTCGATACGCGCCATTCGCTCACCAAACGTTTCAGCATGGATGGGAAACACAAAAGTAAGCGGTAAAGCCAATACCAAAAGACGCTTGTAGAACATAACCAAACTCGTTAGAAGGATTCGCGGCTATTATGCCGCCCGCCGCCAATATTATTAATGAATATAAACGCTTAATTGTAAGAATTATTTTTGTCGAGTGGATTAATAAATGCTTTCTGTTTTCTTTTATTCGCTAGGCGAATGGTTTGCTTGTTCCGCTGGAATAACGGCTCTCTCCGATCTTAATTTAATCGGAATATGAGCGGTTAGAGATGTTGGATATCGATCGAGTGGTAAGGAAAGCCGATCGCTTTAGCGGCGTTCAACAAAGCTTGTTGAGTCTTGAATACTCTGGGTTGCATTTTTCTGTCGGATTCAAGAAAGCTGTTTACTCCCCACTTATGACTTTTGACCATTAAGTAATAACCATTGGCGCCGGGTGATACGACACCAATTGCTGCTTTCAGGTCGCCATGACTGAAATGCTTTTTGAACTCACGTAATACCATATCAACATCCTTATTCGATGATAAAAAAAGGGAGCGCATTGCTCCCTAGTTAGTGCTTTTCTTAATGTTTACAAGAATGCGCGGTATGGCAGTTCTGGGTCATTTGTGAAGATGTCTGCAAAGCCACGGAAGTGCTGGTAGTGCATGCGGCCTTTATCTGTTGGGTATGTGTATTTACCACCAACTTGCCAGAAGAAAGGTGCGAAGCCGTATTGAAGACGTTCTTTCTTCATGTTCCACAGCATTTCGATTTCACGCGGGTCATTTTGGAAGTTAGCCCAAATGTCGTGGTGGAACGGAACAACTACTTCACAGTTCAAAGACTCAGCAGCACGAAGAATGTCTGAAGATGTCATTTTGTCTGTTACGCCACGTGGGTTCTCACCGTAAGAAAGCAGTGCAACGTCGATCTTGTGGTCATTACCGTGTTTAGCATAGTAGTTTGAGTAGTGAGAATCACCAGAGTGGTAAACTGAACCGCCTGTTGTTTCTACTAGGTAGTTCACTGCACGGTCGTCCATTCCGTCTAGAATTTCTTTGTCTAGGGAAGATGTTCCTTCAGGAAGTGTCACTAGAGCTGTACGGTCGAATGCGTCAAGAACCTTGATGTTCACGTCTTTGATTTTGATCTCGTCGCCAACTTTAGCAATAACACAACGATCTTCTGGCACACCCCATTTCATCCATAAATCAACACACGCTTTAGGGCCAATGAATTTAACGTGGTCGCCGCAGTTTTGTAGAACTGCCGCTGCAACGTTGATATCAATGTGGTCGCCGTGGTCATGAGATGCCATAACTGCATCGATCTCTTTGATAGCGAAAGGGTCCAATGGGAAGATCGCGGTACGTAGGTTTGGTTGAAGTGCTTCCACACCGCCCATACGCATCATTTGGTGCTGGTTTTTCATTTTTTGAACGGCTTGTGTTTTTTTACCAGTACCACACCAGAAGTCCATTGATAGGTTTGCACCACCTTCTGATTTTAGCCAAATACCTGTACAGCCAAGCCACCACATAGAAAATGTATTCGGTTGCACGACGGTTTGCTCGATCTCTTCATTTAACCATGTGCCCCACTCTGGGAATGTATTTAGGATCCAAGACTCGCGAGTGATTTCGTTTACGTTGCTCATGATAATACCTTTTATTTCAATAATTTGATTAATTTTGGATGTAGGGAGCCGAGCGCCTTAATTTTGATTAAGGCACTGAGCTAAATTTATTATTATTGGTGGGCTAGTTAGCCCTTCGATTTAAACTAGGATGACTTGCGTCCCTTGAGCTTCAATCCGCTTGACGACTTCGGGGTTGGCATCTTTACCAGTGATGACGATGTCTATTTGCTTGGTGCTGCAAAAGAGCATTCCGGTACGTTGTCCAACCTTTGAACTGTCGACAACAACAACGAGTTTATCGACCTGTTCAAGCATTTGCTGCTCTGCTACAGCAGTTAACATGTCGGCTTTGTAGAGGCCAGCATCGGTTAAGCCTTTACCAGAGGTAAACATCCAGTTTCCAGCATAGCCTCCCAGTGAATTGGGCGCGGGATTTAAAAAGATGTTCTGCGCTTTGTTGTATTGACCGCCAATGATGATGACATCGTCATGATCTTCGTTGATCAAGTAGCTTGCGAGTGGGAAGTAGTTCGTTACGATTTGAACGTCATCGCCACATAATTGCTGACCGAGTAGGAAAGCCGTCGAACCACAGTTGATCACGACTGTATCGCCAGCCTGACAAAGCCCTGCAGCTGCTTGAGCAATCTCTGATTTCTCTTCATAGAACTCAGTGCTGTTGATATTCAGTGGTGACCACTTTCTCTTCTGAGTTTCTACTCGTTCCGCACCATTTCGAATTTTTCTAAGTCGGCCAACTTCATCTAACTTAGCGATATCGCGCCTAGCAGTAGCAGGAGAAACGCTAAATTTATCAATAATATGAGAGACGTTGATTGTCTGCATATCTTCTAACAGCGACAAGATGCCGTTATGTCTTTGTACTTCATTCATATTTATCACTCTTTTTGTCGTTGTGACAATTTAATGATTACTTTTGATTTGTTTTGATTCTAATAATCACCATCATGATTGTCAAACCACATCGCTATAAAAACCAGACATTAATCACAACGTTTTATAAGTAGTTGATTTTATTGTATTTATTATTTTTGCGTGTGATCTAAAGCTCAATTAAGCACATTCTGGGTGTGGTTAATTGATATAAATCAAAGTAATCACAAGTGAGCATTGAATGATTACTTTTGATTGGTAAAGTCTAGTTCGTGAGCAAAACTAGAATCATCACATCCTACAAATCATTAAAATTAAAAATCAATCAGGGGTAAAGATATGGAATTCTTATACGATATTTTCTATATTTTTTACAGTCAGGTAATGACCAAAGCACCGTTGCTACTCGGTCTTGTTACTTGTCTCGGCTACATCCTTCTAAAACGTGACGCAACAACTGTTATCTCCGGCTCTATTAAAACCATCGTTGGTTTCATGATAGTGCAGGTAGGTGCAGGAACATTGGTAGCGGGTTTTAAACCGGTTATTGAAAAAATGAGTGAAATACATGGATTAACGGGATCGGTAATCGACCCGTACACCTCCATGATGTCCACCATGGAAACCATGGGCGACAACTACTCTTGGGTTGGGTATGCAGTATTACTGGCTCTTGGGCTAAACATTCTACTTGTTGCCTTCCGACGTATTACGGGTATCAGAACCATCATGCTGACTGGGCATATCATGTTCCAGCAAGCTGGCCTCATTGCTGTTTTCTACTTCGTGCTTGGTGCAGGTATGTGGGAAACCATTATTTATTCAGCAATATTGATGGCGTTGTACTGGGGTATCTCCTCAAACATCATGTTCAAGCCGACTCAAGAAGTCACTGGTGGTGCGGGTTTCTCGATTGGTCACCAACAACAGTTTGCTTCATGGGTAGCCACCAAGGTTGCACCGAAGCTTGGCGACAAGAACGACAGTGTTGACCACATCAAACTGCCTAAGTGGTTACACATTTTCCACGACAGTATCGCTGCAACAACGTTAGTAATGACTGGCTTCTTCGGCATTATTCTTCTTTCGTTCGGTCTTGATAACCTTCAGGACATGGCAGGTAAAACGCACTGGTTTATCTACATTTTTGAAACTGGTTTGAAATTCGCTGTTGCCATTCAAGTCATCGTTACTGGTGTTCGCATGTTCGTTGCGGAACTGTCCGAGGCATTTAACGGTATTTCTCAACGCCTTATTCCTAACGCTGTTTTAGCAATCGATTGTGCGGCTATTTACGCCTACTCTCCTAACGCAATGGTATTTGGTTTCATGTGGGGCGCAGTGGGTCAATTCACCGCTGTTCTTGCAATGCTAGCGTTTGACGCACCAATCATGATCATTCCTGGCTTTATCCCAATGTTCTTCTCGAACGCCACTATCGGTGTGTTTGCTAACCACTTTGGTGGCTGGAAAGCGGTGATGAAGATCTGTTTCGTGATGGGCATCATCGAAGTGGTTGGCTCTGCGTGGGCAATCCATATCTTCGCTCAATCAGGTACTGAGTTTAATGGCTGGATGGGCATGGCTGACTGGGCTCTGGTATTCCCACCAATCATGCAAGGTATCTCAAGCTCTAGCATGTTCTTCTTTGTGATTTTGGCTTTGGCTGGCATCTACATGTACTTCGCTTCTAAGCAACTACGAGCTGAAGAAGACGCAGAAGCTGCTGCTGAAACAATGACCGCAGTAACGCCTGAAGGTATTGAGGTTGAAGTCGCGGTTCCACAACAATCGACAGCAACCGCTGAAGCACCATCTGTTTCAACAACGGCAGCTTCTACAACATCAGAAACTCGAATCTCACCAGCCGCTGACCAGAAACCGGTTCGTGTCTTAGTGTGCTGTGGCTCAGGACAAGGTTCTTCAATGATGTGCTCTAAGAAAATCAAAGAGTATTTGGACAAGAAAGGCATCCCCAGCTCGACCTTTAACAGCGCCATCACTGATTACAAATCACACCTTGGTTCATTCGACATCATCGTTACTTCGGTTGCTCTTGCAGCGAAGATCACGGGTCTGCCGGAAGGTAAGCAACAGTTAGCGGTTAAGAACATGATTATGGTGAAAACTTTCGGCGACGAACTTGTTTCCATCATCGAGAACAACTTCCATAAATAATTAAAAACGGCTCAGTGGTGTCGCACTGCTGAGCCAATAAAAACAATTATATAAGTGAGCAATAACATGAACTTAAAAGAATCTCTTATCAAGAATAACTCTATCCTACTGAACGCAAAAGCAGCTGACTGGAAAGCGGCGATCAAGCTTGGGACTGATGCATTGGTGAAAGCGGGTATTGCAGAAGAGCGTTACTACGACGCGATTACCAAAGCGATTGGTGAAGAAGGCCCTTATATCTGTATTCACGATGCGTTCGCACTGCCACATTGCCGCCCTGAAGACGGTGTTATTCGTACTGGGTTTGCGCTAACCGTGCTTGAAACGCCAATTACGTTTGAAGGTGTTGATGAGCCTGTAGATGTGCTGATAACACTAGCGGGTAAGGACTCAGAAGAGCACATCGAAGGCACCATGCAAGTGGCGAACTTGATTGAATTCGATGAAGACTTCTCAAAACTTCGCGCGTGCAAAAGCCCAGAAGAAGTGGCGCGTTTAATTGATGCTGCATTGCTTCAAGCGGAAGCGGCGTAAGGAGGCAACGATGTCTAAATATAGCCAATTGAAACAACGTGTTTTAGAAGCCAATTTGCAACTTCCGAAATACGGTTTGGTGACATTTACTTGGGGTAATGTCTCTGAGTTTGACCGTGTTAACGGAGTGATAGCGATTAAACCATCAGGTGTCGAATACAGTGATATGACGGCTGAAGACATGGTGGTCGTCGATCTCGAAGGCAAGGTTGTTGAAGGGAAACTCAATCCTTCAAGCGATACCGCAACGCACTTAGAGCTCTATAAAGCTTTCCCTGAAGTGAGTGGCATTGTTCACACGCATTCACGCAGTGCCACCATTTGGGCACAAGCGGGTATCGACATCCCAGCCTTAGGCACCACTCACGCTGATTATTTCTACGGTGACATCCCATGTACACGTCGATTGTCTCACTCTGAAATTTCTGAAGAGTACGAGAAAAATACTGGCTTGGTGATTATTGAAGAGTTCAAGCAACGTCGAATCGATCCAATGGCCGTTCCAAGTGTGATTGTTGCAGGACATGCGCCGTTCTCTTGGGGCAAAGATGCCAACGACGCCGTTCATAACGCGGTGGTATTAGAAGAAGTGTCGGCAATGGCGTTGGCAACGCGCACCTTGAATAGCGGCATCAAAATTCAGCCAGAACTATCCGACAAACACTACTTACGTAAGCACGGTGAAAATGCTTATTACGGCCAACAGTAAATCGGATTTCGTTTAAGTAAGTCGTTTCTATTCGAAGTAGCTTCAATATTGATTAGGCCCGACTTCAGGGAATAAGTAGAGGACTCTATGTATAAAGTGCTGGCGTTAGATCTCGATGGAACCGTGTTAAAGGATGATCACACGATTCATCCAGAAGTAAAAAAGGCGATTCAAGAAGCCAAACAAAGTTGTCACGTCATGATTGTTACTGGCCGACACCACACAGCAGCACGACCTTACTATTACGAATTGGGGCTAGATACTCCAATCATCTGCTGTAACGGCACTTATGTTTATGACTATCAAACTGAAACGGTATTGACTCAAAACGCCATAGAGAAAGATAAGGCACTTACTTTCATTAACATGGCTGACGAGTTTCAGCTCAAGATGGTGATGTATATAACTCATGCCATGACGTACTCACAGTACAACCCATTTGCCTACATGTTGGCATTGGAAAGCTGGGCTGAAACGGCACCAGAGCAACATCGCCCACAAATTTACCAAGTGGAATCATTCATAGAAACAGCTCAACAAGCTGAACACGTTTGGAAGTTTGTGGTAGAGGGGAGCCAAGATTCCGTCGACCGTTTGATGCAACACCCATGGATAGGAGAGAACTTCAACGGTGAGCGTTCTTGGTCAAACCGAATCGACTTTGCTGCAAAAGGTAACAGTAAGGGCCTACGCCTTGCTGAATACATCGCAGAACTCGGTTATCACGCCGATGACGTCATTGCCGTCGGTGATAACCACAACGACATATCCATGATTAAGTACGCCGGATTCGGTGTAGCGATGCTCAATGCTGATGACATCGTCAAATCACACGTTCAACGCGTGTGCTCAACAGATAACAACCATGATGGCTTAGCCCGTCTAATACGTGAACAAATTAAAGGATAACAACATGACTAAACCAATGATTCAGATCGCCCTAGACCAAACAAATCTTCCTGCCGCAATTGAAGTGGCAAACAACGTTGAAAGCTTTGTTGATGTGATTGAAGTGGGCACTATTTTGGCTTTTGCTGAAGGGATGACAGCGGTTTCTACCCTTCGTAAAAACCACCCAGACCATATCCTTGTGTGCGATATGAAAACCACCGATGGCGGCGCAATTTTGGCTCGAATGGCATTCGAAGCGGGTGCTGATTGGATAACCGTTTCTGCGGCTGCACACATCGCAACCATTGGTGCGTGTAAGAAAGTCGCTGACGAATTTAACGGTGAAATACAAATCGAAATTTACGGCAATTGGACAATGGACGACGCTAAATCATGGGTAGACTTAGGTATCTCTCAAGCTATCTATCACCGTTCTCGTGACGCTGAATTAGCCGGTGTGGGTTGGACAGAAGAAGATCTTGTGAAGATGCGTGCATTGTCTGAAATGGGCATCGAGCTTTCTATCACAGGTGGCATCGTGCCTGAAGACCTATACCTATTTGAAGGTATTAAAGCGAAAACCTTTATCGCAGGCCGCGCACTTGCGGGTGACAAAGGTAAAGAGACAGCAGAAGCGCTAAAAGCTCAGATCGACCGTTACTGGAACTAGGAGGCGTTATGTATCAAAACCTGTTACGCCATCGTGTAGGGCTTTATGAGAAGGCTCTACCTAACGAACTCAGCTGGGAAGATAAACTTAAGCAAACCAAAGAACTCGGCTTTGATTTTCTTGAGATATCGGTAGACGAATCAGACGAGCGTCGCAGCCGACTAGATTGGAATGACGAAGAAGTTTATGCCTTACGTCGTCTTTGTGAAAAGCACGGCGTACCGCTGCAATCCATGTGTTTAAGCGCGCATCGTAAGTTCCCATTTGGATCTGCTGATCCTGAGATTCGAGAACAAGCGGTTATCCATATGGAGAAAGCGATCTCGTTGGCTTACAAATTGGGTATTCGTACCATCCAATTGGCTGGGTATGACGTTTACTACGAGCCAGCCGATAAAGTGACTCACCAGAGGTTCATTGAAGGAATGAAGCTTTCGGCACAGTTGGCTGAAAGGTCGGGCGTAATGCTCGCTGTGGAAATCATGGATACAGATTACTTGAACTCTTTGAGTAAGTTCGAAGTGCTGAGTCGCGAAGTCAATTCACCGTATTTCACGGCGTATCCGGATGTGGGCAATATTTCTGGTTGGAATTACGACATAGTGACTGAGCTAAAGCTGAGTAAGCCTCATATCACTCAGATCCACCTCAAAGACACTTATAAAGTGACTGACGAGTACAAAGGGCAATTCCGAGACTTAGTGATTGGTGATGGCGAAGTTGACTTCAATGCCATTTTTGAAACGTTGAAAGAGACTGAGTGCGTTGTACCACTCGTGATCGAGATGTGGGCTCAAGATGAACGTTGGAAAGATAATATTCTGACGGCACAAAAACGTTTGAATGATGTTTGTGTGCAAACGGGTATTCCGAGATTGTTTGACCACTAACTCTACCTAGAATGATTAACGGGTTTCTCTTTGCGTTCTCGGTGCTCCTAACGAAAAGAGAAAATGCAGCATATTGCCCCCCAATATGCTGCATTTTTATATCAACATGTCGCTCTAAACTGTTGAAGCTGAGGTTATGTCAATTTCGAAATAGTGGCTGTTCTTAAACAGCAATAGTCACATGATCACGGCCCACTTCAGCCATCTGAATCAGGTAGTCTGTGTGGTACTTCTTTTTGATGACGATTTGGCTACCGATTTCAGCAACAATCTTTACCACTTCCAACGCATCAGAAGGATGCAATGAAGAGTCTTTTGAAATTTCGATATTAACGCCTAAATTTGCCAATTTGATGATGTCGCTAGAATGCATGATGATGTCCAAGATGTTTGATTTTCGTGGACTATACCATCTTCAATTTATGCAACTCTACTCTGCCTATCCTAAAATTTCGGTCGATGCTCTCAATCTATGATTCCAATATGTAAGTAGTAGATCTAACTCACAAATTGCGGGTATCAATAACCTCAATGTGAGGGTGACGTTATGTGCTTAGTATTTACTTTATATACTGCCCCTATTAAGTGATTAGCTTGCTGATCTTCAATAGGGGCATTTTTGGATCGGGCACTCATCAAAATTACTAATCTTTTGGATCTCTCAGTATGAAAATTGTTATTGCACCAGACTCGTTTAAAGAATCTCTATCGGCTGTATCTGTGGCGGCGTGTATTGAAAAGGGCTTTCGTGAAATCTTCCCAGACGCTGAATACGTAACATTGCCTTTGGCTGATGGTGGTGAAGGGACTGTGGATGTATTGCTCCAAGGGCTTGTTGGTGAAAAGCGACATAGGCAAGTCGAAGGGCCGTTAGGGCAACAAGTTAATGCTGAATGGGCGATGCTTGAGTCATCCAATAGCAACCCGAACAAAACGGCACTGGTTGAAATTGCTGCTGCATCGGGTTTGGACTTGTTGAAACCAGAGCAGCGTGATCCATTGATTGCTTCTTCATTCGGAACGGGGCAATTGATTTTGGAGGCGCAAGCCCAGAACAAGTTGTGATGCTTGATAAGGCGCTTGAGAATTTTGCTCAAGTAGTTGAATCGCAAGGTTGTGTTCGTGGGGATGATCCCGTTCACAAGCGTACTGGTTATGGCGCGGCTGGTGGTGCTCCAATGGGGCTTGGTTTGTTGTTTAACATGCAGATTAAACCGGGTATTGAGATGGTGCTTGATGTTTTGCAAGCCGATGAAGTATTGAAAGGCGCAGATCTTGTGATTACCGGTGAAGGGCAAATGGACAATCAAACTCTGCAAGGAAAGACGCCTTATGGCATTGCCAAACGTGCGAGCTTACAAGGCATTCCGGCCATAGGGATTGCAGGTTCTTTAGGTACAGAAGTCGAAGCCTTATATGGTGAAATGAACAGCTTGTTTGGTACAGTGCGCTCTCCTCAGTCACTCGAGCAAGTACTGCGAGAAGCTGAATTGAACCTAACCAGAACGGCGAGGAACATTGCCTCAACTCTGAGGTTAGGCCATGCCATTTTTAAATAAACCGAAGTTATACATAGGCTTATTCGCAGTGAAGTTCAATAGGTTTCATAGATAACAACGATAAATATAAACGATTATATTTTCTGCCAACTCAGGTCTATTCTTTATCCATATTGTTTTAGTGGTTTTTAAAGTATTGAATCCACTTAAATCTAAGATGTGGCAACGATGCGATATCTTTAACCTTAAGGAATAGACCATGAGTAAAAAACTGACCACAGCTGCGGGTTGTCCTGTCGCTCATAACCAGAATATTCAAACGGCGGGCAAACGTGGTCCACAACTTCTTCAAGACGTTTGGTTTTTGGAGAAATTGGCCCATTTTGATCGTGAAGTGATTCCAGAGCGTCGTATGCACGCGAAAGGCTCAGGTGCTTACGGCACATTTACCGTTACACACGACATCACAAAATACACCAAGGCAAAATTGTTCTCTGAAATAGGTAAAAAAACCGACTTGTTTGCACGTTTCACAACAGTTGCGGGTGAGCGCGGTGCTGCCGATGCTGAACGTGATATTCGTGGCTTTGCATTGAAGTTTTATACTGAAGAAGGCAACTGGGATATGGTGGGCAACAACACGCCAGTATTCTTCCTTCGTGATCCTCTTAAGTTCCCTGACTTAAACCACGCGGTGAAACGTGACCCACGCACCAACATGCGTAGCGCGAAAAACAACTGGGATTTCTGGACTTCTTTGCCGGAAGCTCTGCACCAAATTACTATCGTAATGAGTGACCGTGGTATCCCTGCGACTTACCGTCACATGCACGGCTTTGGTAGCCACACGTTCAGCTTCATCAACGCTGATAACGAACGTTTCTGGGTGAAATTCCACTTCAAATCTCAGCAAGGTATTAAGAACCTTTCTGATGCAGAAGCGGCACAAGTGATCGGTGATGATCGCGAAAGCCACCAACGTGATTTGCTAGACAGCATCGATAACCAAGATTTCCCGAAATGGACGTTGAAAGTACAAGTGATGCCAGAAGCGGATGCAGTGAAGGTTCCATACAACCCGTTCGATTTGACTAAGATCTGGCCTCATGCAGATTACCCGTTGATCGAAGTGGGCGAATTTGAGCTAAATCGTAACCCGCAAAACTTCTTCGCAGAAGTAGAGCAGTCAGCATTCAACCCAGCGAACGTAGTTCCAGGTATCAGCTTCTCGCCAGACAAGATGCTGCAAGGTCGTCTGTTTGCTTACGGTGATGCACAACGTTACCGTTTGGGTGTAAACCATCAGCACATTCCAGTGAATGCGCCTCGTTGCCCAGTACACAGCTACCACCGTGATGGCGCGATGCGTGTCGATGGTAACTTCGGTGGCACATTAGGTTATGAGCCAAACAACGAAGGTCAATGGGCTGAGCAACCAGATTTCGCTGAACCAGCACTGAACCTAGATGGCGCAGCAGCACACTGGGATCACCGCGAAGATGAAGATTACTTCTCGCAACCGGGTGACTTGTTCCGCCTAATGACACCAGAGAAGCAAGCGATTCTTTTTGATAACACTGCTCGCAACCTAGGCGGCGTGCCAAAAGAGATTCAATTGCGTCACCTAAGACACTGTTACAAAGCTGACCCTGCATACGGTGAAGGCATTGGTAAACTGCTTGAAATCGACGTGAGCGAATTTAAGTCGTAATCAATCATCTTGATTCGTTAATTGAAAGGCCGTTGAGTGAATCACTCAACGGCCTTTTTTGATCTCGCTGTTTATTAAGCAACCCTAAATCATTGAAAAATTTAATAATCCACATTGATAGTTTTTACCTATCGAATTGATAAATCTATCCCATTATCTTTGTAAGAGTGATGGGATTATTCTACGACTATCAGTTTATAAAGTAGAAGAGTTTGAGATGAATAAGAGCGCATTAATCGTTGAAGGTGGAGCAATGAGAGGCATTTTTGCTGCCGGAGTTTTAGACGCCTTTATGCAAGACGATTTCCGTCCTTATGACTTTGCCATCGGCGTATCTGCAGGTGTGTCGAATCTGGTTGGCTACTTATCTCATGCACCAAAACGCAGTTATGATGTGATCACCACGATGGCGACGGATAAGACCTTCTTTAACCCTGCTCGCTTTGCCAAGGGCGGTAACTTAGTGGACGTTAAGTGGTTATGGAACGAATCCAATCAACGTTATCCGCTGGACTGTGGCGAGCTATTTTCAAGTATCCCACTCATTGCTGCTGTCACAAATGTCGATACGGGCAGTGCAGACTACTACCATATTAAGCCAGAAAACCTTTCTAATGTTGTTGAAGCAACAACGGCTTTACCTATCGCTTACCGTGAAACTCCGTGTTTCTCTGGTGGCTGTTATACCGATGGCGGTGTAGCCGATTCGATTCCAGTTCGTGAAGCATATCGCCGTGGCGCACGCGATATTACCGTGATTCTGTCTCACCCATTGAGCTACCGAATGAAGCCTCAAAAGCACCAATGGATGCTGAAGAAACTATTAAAGAAATTCCCGAATATTGCTGAGTCGATGGCGGTACGTGCTGAAAACTACAACCAGTCTCTGGAGTTCATTCGTAACCCACCCAAAGATGCGACCATTAAAGTGATAGCGCCGCCAGAAGCGTTCGCGGTTAAGCGTTTAACTATGGATCAAAGCACTCTTAATGCAGGTTACGAGATGGGCGTAAAAGCCGGTGAAGAGCATCTTGCCATTCGAAAAGGCGTGTATGGTTTAGACACCGAAGATTGTCATTTCTGCGTCTAGGAACGTTTTTAGAATACTGGATAAACGACAAAGCCACGCTGTTCACTTAGGAATAGCGTGGCTTTATATTTGTAGACCTAGTTTGTTTTTAACTCAGTCTGCTATTAACTCAATTAGCTATTAAACGAGTTCGTTGCCGCTGGTGTTGTCAGCAAAGAAGGCATCAACACTGGTGAGCGTTGTATTGGCGATGTTGAACAGAGCATCTTTTGTTAAGAAAGCTTGGTGGCCAGTGAACAGCACGTTATGACAAGCGGATAGGCGACGGAATACGTCATCGACAATCACATCGTTAGATTTGTCTTGGAAGAACAACTCTTTCTCGTTGTCGTAAACATCAAGGCCAAGCGCGCCAATCTTGCTCTGTTTAAGCGCTTCGATTGCAGCTGTTGAATCTAACAATTCACCACGACTTGTGTTGACTATCATCACGCCATCTTTCATTTTATCAAATGCAGTCGCATCCAATAAGTGGTAGTTCTCTTTACTCATCGGACAGTGCAGAGAAATCACATCAGACTCTTGGTAAAGTTCGTCGAGTTCAACGTATTTAGCGCCTAACTCAACAGCTAACGGGTTTGGATATGGGTCATAGCATAGGATATTCATGCCTAAACCCTTCAGAATACGCATGGTCGCTAGGCCAATTTTTCCAGAGCCTATCACACCTACAGTTTTACCGTGGAAGTTGAAGCCTACCAAGCCCTCAAGAGAGAAGTTTGCATCACGAGTACGCTGATACGCTTTGTGCAGCTTGCGGTTTAAACACATCATCATGCCGACCGTATGTTCTGCTACTGACTCTGGTGAATAAGCAGGAACGCGTACCACTTGCAAGCCAAACTCTTTGGCTGCGTCTAGGTCGACCTTGTCAAAGCCCGCACAGCGCATCGCGATTAACTTGGTGCCGCCTTGAGCAAGAATCTCTAACGCGTCTCGCGATAGGTCATCGTTTACAAACGCACAAACCACTTCGTTGTCGTGCGCCATTTTTGCTGTTGTTGTGGTGAGTCGAAAATCGTGAAAATGAAACTCAGCGTTGAGTTCGCCTTTTGCCAGTTCGAATGATTTTTCGTCGTATGATTTTGAGCTAAAAAAAGCAATGTTGAGCATGGCTTCCTCTCTTACCTAAAATATAAATAACCCACTAATTCATTCTCTGAAACGGGATTAAAACTAATAACTCTATTCAGTGTGCTAGAGTTTTTTTCTCTTGTCTATCACCATTAGTCATTGTAATTGCTATGGTTATTTGATCTTTTGTCTTCACTTATTGAACATTAAAAATCACATTACGAGGTTGCTTGCTTATAAGTTCATCAATATTGAATGAATCTTACTTTCGGGTGTGGAACGTTGAATTTTCCAGTGTGACGGAATACGTAAATGACTCATATAAAACCTCTTCTCTAACTGTTCTTTGAAAGTTGTGCTTCTGTCTAACGAGTGGCGGTTGTTATTTACCAGTAGTTCTCACTGCTGAATTGACCGGGTTTTCTGCGTAAGTGCTTTTCGAAACCTAAGCTAGTTAGCGCTTCGCTTGTGTCACGAACCATTTGCGGATTGCCGCAAAGGTAGAAAAAACTGCGGGTTTGATTGAAAGCGACAGACGCGGCTTGCTCGAGGTCGCCTCCAAGTAACAAATTTGGGATTCGTCCGCGCAAAGTTCCGGTAACTGATTCTCTAGAAATAATTGGCACATATTTAAGTCTCCCTTGAAAGTGATTAACGAGTTGAGTGATACGATCTCGATAAGTCAGGTCTTGCTCTGTTCTTACAGCATGCACTAGAACCAGATTCTTGAATGAAGAGGCTTTGTCTGAAGCCAACTCATTTTGCTGTATCTGCATGCTCTCAAGTATTGAGATAAATGGGCCTACCGCGGTTCCGGTTGAAAGCATCCATAGATCGTCGGCGATCTCTGGGATCTCATCTAATGTCATAAAGCCACTTGGGTCTTTCCCGACAAAGATGTCATCACCAGCTTGCAACTCGTGAAGTTGAGGCGAGAGCTGACCGTTCTGATCCTTAATAATCAAAAACTCTAGATGCTGATGTCCTTGCTCATGCTCTGGTGCATTCACCATAGAATAAGCGCGTCTCACAAACTCACCTTCGTTATTGAGCAAGCCAAGCTTAGTAAACTGACCTGCCTGATAAGAAGAGACAGGTGCACTAACCTGGAGTGAGAACAATTGATCTGTCCATTCTGTTTTGTTTAGGACTTTGCCTGTAACTAAACCATGAGGAATATCTGTCATATCATCCACCTTTAAGAAGAGAAGTTATCTCATTAAGGATACTCAACTATTTACACTTTAGAGTTGCATGTACCACGCCAATAATGAGAATGCTTATCAATACTGATTGAAGGTTAATTATTGGGTCGAATGTTGTCAAAAAGACAATATACTATTTGAGTCCAAATGACTCGTGCATGTGTTTTGGTTTCGTTTTAATAGACTTTAGCTGGTTGAACATCGTTAACATAGGTTGAGTGGTTTGACCCCTAGGATATTCAATCAATTACTGAAGAGAATAATTTATAGATGCGTATAATGGCGGCTTTCGTTCTCAATATAACTGTGTTTTATGCTTGATAATCTTCGTATGGCCTTGAACGTATTGTTCGTGACCATTAATACTGCATTCACCGCATTGGCTGTGAGCCTGTTTGCCCTAATCAAACTTATTTTGCCAATTTCTGTCGTTCAAAAATCATGCACTCGCTTAGCTAACTTCACATTCTGGTGTTGGGCTTCTCTTAATTTATGGATGTTGAACGCCAATAACGATATCGAATGGCAAGTGGAAGGGGGGGAAGATATTTCGACCAAGCAGTGGTATTTGATGATGTCTAACCACCTAAGCTGGGCAGATATTGTGATTTTGTCTTCAATCCTAAAAGACAAAATGCCGATGACGAAGTACTTCTTGAAACATGAATTGTTGTACGTACCATTTGTTGGCTTGGCCTGCTGGGGCTTAGATATGCCATTCATGAGACGCCACTCTCGTGAGTTCCTATTACGCAACCCAGAACGCCGTAATGATGATTTTAATGCAATCAATAAAGCGTGTACTAAGTTCAAATTAGCACCGACAACATTGGTTAATTTTGTTGAAGGGACTCGTGCAAACCACGAGAAACTGGCGTCAGCAAAGACCCCTTATCGCCACTTATTGAAGCCGAAAACTGGGGGCGTGGCATTTGCTTTATCTGCAATGGGCCCAATTTTGGATGGCATCGTGGATGTGACCTTAGCTTACCCTGAAAACCAAACCTCTCCGTTTGAAGATATGCTGAAGGGCAAAATGACTAAGGTCGTTGTGCGTATTAAATTGCATCCAATGGATGAGAACGTGAACGGTAATTACTTTGAAGATAAGGCTTTTAAACGTCGCTTCCACAATTGGTTGAACAGCACGTGGAAAGAGAAAGACGTCTACCTTGATACGGTTTATGGGGTTGATAAGCCTTCTGAGGTAGAGACAGTTGACGAGCCTGATGTGGCTTATAAGAAACAAGAACAGTAAGCTAAAACTGAATCGATAGCATTAATAAAGCCGATAGCTCATTGAACTATCGGCTTTTTTATTAATTTGACTTTCTTAATATTCAAACCATTAAGTTAGTACTTACTATGGCTTAACCGCCTGGTAAGCATCAATAATATGCTTTACTTGGCTAGGTTTGCCTTGTTTCTCTTGTCCTTGATGGATACGTAAGTAGTGCTGCAATGTTTTGGCTTTGTATTGCTGTGATACCTTCACTTGTTCATCACAACTTGGTGTCCAGATCTTGTCACCGACGTTTGATATCTCGCTAACGGTTTGGCTCTTTTCTGAATCACCGCGACTATTACTCACCAATAAAATCTCGTAGTAACGACGGTTCTCTTCAATCAACACTTCATCAATAAGACCAAAATGGATCGCCTTTAAATGGCTTCTCAACTCGAATTGCTGATGCACCGGACAAAGCAAGAAATCGATCGCTTTGTCTGGGTGTTGACGATGAATATCATCGACGAGCTTTTGAGTAAGATCGCCACCGACGCCCGCAATAATCACCAGGTGTTTGCCAGTATGTTTCTCAAGCGGGATAGCGGCGACATCCATACAGTAGACTTGCCATTGGCTAGTCACTTTCTGTTCTGCTATTGCACCTTGCGGAAAGTAACGCGTAAGTTTGCTTTCCAAATCGCTCATAAGAGACGGGACAATATCGACAAAGTGAAGCTGAGGTGCTTTGTTATCCGACAACAGTTGAACACCCAAGAAGCCGTGATCACAACAACAGTCCCAAATATGTTGGTAGTCATTGCTGACAAGGGAATGGAGAGTTTGCAGTCGGTTACTTAGCTTCATAAGGCTCGTGTCGTTAGAAAAGGGGTATTGTCGTGTTGAACGCGCATTGTAATGACTTTCCATAAAAACAAAAGCACCTAGGGTATGAATCCTAGGTGCTTTGTAGTGGCTACAGAAATGTAAGTATAGGTTTACGATGCTTTGGCAACGGCTCTGATATGGCCTTCCACTCGGTTCTTACCAAGTTGTTGCGCGATAAGTTTCGCTTGTTCCGCCAGCGCTAAAGCTGAGTCTGTTTCACCCTCTATTTGCGAGTATCCCACGCTAACCCCTAGCGATAAGGTGATATCTGGAGTGACGATGGTTTTCTCCGCGATTGCGACTCTGCACTGGTCTAGCTGGAATTTGGCATCTTTCACATCATTGGCTTTGAATAATACTGCGAACTCCTTTCCTCCAACACGAGCCAAGCAAAGTCCCTTTGGCTTGGGGAAGTAACTGCGTATCGATTCTGCAGTCAGCTTGATCATCTTGTCGCCAACCGCTTCACCGTAGGCTCGGTTTACGTGGTCGAAGTTATCGATATCAAGCAGAGCGACATAGGTATCGGGCTCGCTCACGTAGTTTTCGATGGCGATGCTGAAACTGCTCTTATTGTCTAACTGCGTCATCAGATCTTTGCTGCTCAATTGATGTTGAAGCAGTAAGTTAGACAAAGAGACTTCAGTGTAATCACGGATCATTCGTAGAATACTCTGGCTGATCGGTAAGTTTGCGTTTACGTACAACACTGCGATCAACTGCTTACGAGAGTGCAAAGGAATACAGTAATGGCGTTGGTGTATTTTGAGTTTACACGCTAATGGGTCTGCGTACTTTCCGCTTCGGTAAGCCATGGTGTCCGGTATAAATCGCTCTGCAAGGGCTTTGTCACAATGTACCGTTGATTTGTTTCCGTGATAGTCGATGGTACTGAATGCGTGGTTCTCAGGCTGATAGAGACAGAATTGAATGCCTTTTTGGTAGGTGAAGCTATCCAGTATGGATTTTAACTCTCGCTTAAAGCTTACAAGGTCATCGACTTTATTCAGTTGTGACAAGGACACGTTCAAACGATAAGCCAAATAGTTTGCGCCAATCCACAATAGAAGCAGTGAACCAAGTACCAAGCCAGTTAGCATAAATTGGTGTGAGCTGGTTAAGATATCATGGCGATCGGTGCCTGCGATGAATACCCAACTCAAGCTGTTGTCAGCGTCAAACACCGATATTTTGAAGTTATCTTGATAGTAGTATTCGTGCTTACCTACGGTTTCACCTTGTGAGAGTTGGTGGCTGATACCCGCGTGATAGCTGACTGATTTAGATCCGATACGTTTTGGATCTGGGTGAAAGACCAGTCGTTCTGTTGCTCGGTCAACGACAAACACATAGCCGTGATTAAGCGTTTTTAAGTCTCTTAAGCCTTGTGTGGTGTGTAAAAGGTCAAACTCAATCCATATTTCTTCATTCAATCTTTCGGCGGTGTGTTTAACTGCGAATACCCAACGACCATCTGCTTTCTGGTAAATCGAAGAGATGTAGAAATCTTCAACCACACTGTCTATTGAGTTCCATTTTATGGAGTCGATTTGTTCATGGGAAAGAGGTAATCCACGACTTGATATATATTGTTGGGATTGTGGTTGGTATCGAACGATATCGGAGAAGTTTGGCGTTCTTTTTAGAATATTATCGCTCAATTCTCTGAATTTTTTATCACCGATTGGAGCCGTTTTAGGCAAGCCTAGACTGGTTTCTAAAAAATAGAGTTTGCCGAATGTGGCTTCGATGTTGGAACGAATGGTAGAGCTTGCGATACGAATGTTTGATGATGATTGTTCTGTTGCTGCTGTTTCTACTTTTTCAAGCTGAGTCATAGCAAGATAGAGCATCCCTCCAGTTAATAAAATAATGTATGGTTTAAAAAGCCGAATTAATGTTTTAGGTAAAGCCATGATATCCAAAGACGTTATAGATTCATTTTTATAGTACGGCAATACTAAACAGTTTCATTAACCACATCAATGCAAATGATTCCATATGGATGAATGATTTTTGTGATATTCAGCTAACAAAAAAGCCAGCTGTAAATATAACTGGCTTCTATGGTTTTCGGTGTTTTATTAAGCTGACTAAGCTTTTGCTTTAATCAAATCAGCCTGAACTGGCGAATAGTGCAAAATTGCCATCGAAGTTGGCGACAACAACATTTCACCTTCTGCATGACCGGGTTTAACGTTTCGCAAGTTGGTATCACAGATGGTTACCCAGTTTTGTTCACGGTCATTCGGTAACGAGAAACGTGCTGGCGCATTGGTTTGGTTGATAAGATAAATTAACTCGTCGCCATCTTTACCAATACCTAAATGCAAAGCGACTGAGCTTAAGCGGTTCCAGTCGTCATGCTCCATAAGTGTGCCATCGACACGGCTCCAGAAGATGCGGTTAGAGTTACGCTTTTCGCCACTGAATGCCTTAATAAACGGCACCATGTATTGCTGACGAGCAGAGATCATTTCAGATAACCAAGTCTTGAAGTAAGTCTTGCGCTCTGAATCTTCCCAGTTAAGCCAGCTGGTCACGCCATCTTGGCAGTAAGCGTTGTTGTTACCTTTTTGAGTATGAGATAACACATCGGCCGTCAAAATATGAGGAATACCAAAAGCAAACAGCAGGCTCGCCATGAAGTTGCGTTTCTGCTTTTCACGTGTTGCGATAACTAACAGGTTTTCGGTTTCACCTTCAACACCGTAGTTTTCAGAACGGTTATCACCATGCCCATCGCGGTTATTCTCACCATTTTCTTCATTGTGCTTGTGCTTGTACGAGACAAGGTCCTGCATGGTGAAGCCATCATGGTAAGTGATGTAGTTGACGGTGAGTTTGTAAGGCCAGTGCGCTGCACTGTAGATATCACGAGAGCCCATTAGGCGTGTAGCAAACTCTTTTAGGTAACCCTGATCACCGCGCCAGAAGCTACGTGTGATGTCTCTCAGCTTGTCATTGCATTCATTCCAACCAAGCGGGAAATTACCCACTTGATAACCATTAGGGCCAATATCCCACGGCTCTGCGATTAACTTAGTTTCTTTAAGTACAGGGTCTTGAGCTACGGCTTTAAAGAAAGCAGCCTCAGGGTTGTAGTTGTCACCTTCGCGCCCCAGTGTCGCTGCCAAGTCAAAACGGAAGCCGTCGACTTGGAATTCGCTTACCCAGTAACGAAGCGTATCCATTACTAAGTTGAGTGCTGGCTGGTGGGTAAGGTCGACGGTGTTTCCACAGCCAGTGAAGTTCGCGTAATGGCAGCCATGTTTAATGTAGTAGCGGCTATCTAGCGCTTTGAGGTTGAAGGTGATACCACCTTCGCCACCCTCTGCCGTGTGGTTGTACACCACGTCTAGAATGACTTCGATGCCATTGCGGTGAAGTTCACGAATGGCGGTTTTGAGTTCATTAACGGCGTCTTTTTCTGCGTAGCGTGGGTCTGGCACCATGAACAAGTATGGGTTGTATCCCCAATAGTTCACTTTATCCATGTCCAAGAGATGAGGCTCATGCATGCACGCAGCAACGGGTAGAAGCTGTAGAGAGTTGATATTTTGCTGTTTGTAGAACGCAAGCATTTCAGGGCTCACTAACCCTAAGTAGCGTCCTTTAGTATTGGCAGCCACTTCTGGGTGCAGTTGAGATAGACCTTTTACATGCGTTTCAAAAAGAACGGTATCTTCGCGGCTAATGCGTGGCTTTTCTACATCTTGCCAATCGAAGGTGTCATCAACAACGACACATTTCGCCATAGCAAAGCTTTTTTCATTGGTATATGGCGTGACGTAATCGAGCGGTTCGCTTATTGCTTTGGCATACGGGTCTGAAAGCAGGATAGGGCCATTGTCCGTTTCGGCAATGAAGCCGTATTTTTGCCCCGCTTTAATACCATCAATAAAGACATATCTGATATCAGCGTATTCATTTTCCAATTTATAAGTGGTGAATTCGTCGTTCTCGTCAAAAAGAGCGAGTGAAAGAGATTTACAGTCAGGAGAATAAATAGAGAAGTTGCAGCCAGTGTTACCTAGCGTTGCGCCTAGCGGATAAGGGCGAGCGAGCGTTCTAGTCATTGCTTGATTTCTTGTTCGTTTATCAACATCAGTGAACTATTAGTAAAAGGCTTTGTCACAGTAAGGTCAAGCAACTTCACAGATTAATTACGGTAAAAAAAATAATTCATCGATGAAGTTCAAATTATATATTTGAGCTAGATCTCACTTATGTTGAATAATTAGATCTGTGTGCTGTCTACTCCTCCTATATTAAGTGATCTACCTCTTTAAAACACCATTCTGTATATTTTCTACTCCCCTCTAGTCCCCCTTAATTAACTTAGGGGCGGAGGAAGTCAAACTTGTCATCCCCTCTTAATATTGACCCCGTTGAAACGAATCAGGGGAAACCCTAAACCTCTCTATCTTACGACTACCATTACTGCCTTTGGTTGCCGCAAGAGAGCAAAAATATAAAAACCTAAAATAAATCGTCCTTAATGGAGTTAAGAATGAAAAAAGTAAGTTTGATTGCTGCAGCGGTGACTACTGCACTTATGGCTGGTTCTGTATATGCAGAAGAAGTAGCTCTTGATGTAACAAGTGGTGATGAAGCAATGGAAGTTGAGGTTAAAAACCCAACGGAAGTTATTGCTGATGGTTGGGAAGTTCACGGTTACATGTCTTCTAACGTACGTGTTGTAGATGGTAAAACAGTAGATACTGAATTTGGCAAGCCAGATTACAAAACTGCGGGTACACATGGTAAGAGCACTAACCAAGTTGAATTCGTAATTAAGAAGCACTCTGAATACCAAAATGGTGTTTGGGCTGACTACGTTCTACGTACTGAATATGGTAATGGTAACTCTTACGCATACTCTTCTGAAGGTGGACAGAAGCAGAATACTGACTCTCAGTTTGAAGTAAAAGAGGCCTTTGTTGAACTAGGTGGCGTTCTTGGAGAAGACACATCAATTTGGGCTGGTCAACGTTACCTAAATCGTGCTGCAGGTATCTTGTCTGGTGAGTTCTGGAAACAATCATCAGGTGTTGGTGCTGGTATCCAAACTAAGTTAGGCGGAAATACTGCAGGTATTGCATACACGATGGCTGATACAAATGATTCCATCAATAATGGTACTGACCGTGCAACACTTTCTTCTCTTGACCTTTACTATTACGGTGTTGACGCAGGTATCGGTTCATTAGATTTTGATTTGAAATACGGCCAACAAGCTCTTGACGGAGAAAATGACGACGGCTTCGGTGCATCTGTGACTCTTAATACTAGCTACTACGGCTTAGATGGTTGGACTCAAAACGCGATTGCATACGGTACAGGTGTAATGCAAAACCGTGGCGTGAACTTCGGTAACTGGTCAGGCGGTAATGATGATGCCGAGTCTCTATTCTTGACTTCTTACGGTGTCCTAAATATCTCAGAAAGATGGCAACTAGGTACAGAAGCGACATATATCACAGCTCTTGATGAACTTTGGGGCGCTGAAGGCCTAACACGTTATATTGTTGCAGCTCGTCCTTCTTACAAGCTTAACGACAATATTCGTTTAGAGGCGACAGCTTCTTACGCACACGAAGAAGGTGATGAAGGTTACTGGGGTCGCACTGGTGATGATGTAGAAAGTAACATCATGAACTTAGAGATTGCTACAGCATTTACAGCAAACTCAGATTACTTTGGTCGTCCACAAGTTAAGCCTTATATCAGCTACATCAAAGCTGACGATGAAGCAAGTGCTAAGCAAATTGGTATCGAAAACGGCGATGATCAATTTGTATTCGGTGTGCACACTGAAATTTGGTTCTAAACCATTGACAGTATAAGGCAGCCAATTGGCTGCCTTTTCCCGCTTTCCCCAAAACAACAACCAATAGTGAGAGAGATTAAAATGACAAATAAAAGCTCTATGTTAGCCGTGGTACTAGGTGCCTTGCTAAGCGGTTGTGCTTCAGATGCTCAAGTTCAAACTAAATTAGATGCCCCTACCAACGCAGAAGTATGTTGCAGCGATTTTTCTCAGTTCCCATACGCACGATTAAATGACAATGAAGATTTAAAATTTGATATCGACCTGGGTTCACCTGTCGGTACATTTACGACCGGTAATAGCCACTTTGCAGCGTTCAAGTTCAGCGATCGCTCTGGTGAGATGTTAGTTAAGCTCTCTAGTTTGATGATCGATGATTCTGTTTTCGCTCCAGAAGCTATGCTTCTTGATGAGAACTTTAAGCCAGTACAAACATTGAAGTTTGAAGACTTTAAGGTTCAGGCATCCGATGCGTTTACACGCACTAGTTACATTGAGCGCTTACGTGTTGATGCAAGTAAAACACCTTACATTATTATTTACACACCAGCTGATGAGCTAGGAAAAGCGATTAGAGTTGATCACCCTGCGAAAGTTCGTGCGAAAGAGTTTGGTGAAGTGATGCCTATGGTCACTGACCCTGTATACACCAATCAACTAGTTGGTCGTCTAGTATTAGAAGTTGAAACTCTAAAGCTTCGCCCTTACCGTGCTAAAGCTGCTGTAGTTCCAGTGGCTGCTGTTGCCACTCCTGTGGTAGCGACAACTAACAAAGCTGATACACAGATTCGCGTACAACAAGAGACAAAAGACTTCTATTTATCTGCTATACAAAATGCGGTTAAATCTGGTGATGTACCTAAAGCTTTAAGTTTGTTGGATGAAGCAAAAGCTCTCAATGTTGAAGGTGCACAAGAAGCCTTTGTGCGAGCAGTCAACGCAAAATAGCTCAATAGCTCAATAGCTTAGTAGGTTGAGTAGCCAGTAGCTTAGATCGAACGCTCCTTTAAGGGGCGTTTTTTCTATATGTATTCATATATTTCAGGTTTAGAGGTAGTTATGCAATCTGAATTGATTCTTATTGATGAGTTCCTAATCCCACAACTTAATCGAACTCGCACACTTCGTATTTATCTTCCTGCGGGTTACCGACAATCAGAACAAGCTTATCCGGTCTTATACATGCACGATGGGCAGAATGTCTTTGAAGAGTCCACAGCGACATATGGGATGTGTTGGGATGCACGAACGGCCCTTGATGAGATGCAGAGACTTGGTAAATTATCTGGGTTAATTGTCGTAGCAATCGACAGTAGTGATGAGCTTAATAAGATGGGGCGTTATAACGAGTATTCACCTTGGAAAGCACATCGAGACATAAAAGAAATGGGCGTGGGTGATGAGTTACTTAAATTTGGTGGTGAAGGTGACGATTACATGGCTTTCATCTGTCGAACATTGAAGCCTTATATAGACCAAACATACAGAACAAAGCCTAGCCGAGAGTTTACGTATCTTGCTGGTAGCTCCATGGGGGGATTAATCAGTTTGTACGGAGGTTCTCTATATCAGGATACCTTTGGCGGACTTGGGGTATTCTCTCCAGCGTTTTGGTTCAATAAAACCTCATACTTCGAATATATGAAAGAGTTGAACTTTAGGTATCCAACAGAAATATATATGGATATGGGAACGGATGAAGCTCGCGAAGGCACAATAGTGGATTTCGCGGATGTATATCTAAGTGGTTCGCGGGAAATGAATAAGTTACTCGCTCAAAAACGGAACGTGACACTGTTTTATCAAGAAGGTAAAGATCACAAGCATAATGAAATGGCTTGGTCTCTACGATTCCCTGATTTCATCAACTTTATTTTTGGACAATAAAAGAAGGCCTAATTCCATTCTCTTTCGAGTAATAAGTGGATTAGGCTTTCTTTATATCGGCTTGCTAACAATGAAATTAGTCTTTTGCTACTGATAGCTGTTGTTTATTCCGTTTGTTCAACAAGTAGTCATTGTTAAACATGCTTCGGTGTTTCCTGGAAAAATCTGGTTTAGCAAATTTTAAGTCATTTAAGATGGTATTACTTTGTTTAGGTTGAATATCAATATGCGCCTGTTTATTGCTTACAGTGACCTGACTTTGGAGACTATCGATCATTATTTCCAACTGCTCCGTCAATGGTGTTGAGATAACAGCCACAGATTTTTGGTCTATATCCAGTTTAAGAACTAATGTTATGTCGGAACTCATTGTACCTTCTAAATTTGACCGAATCTCGTAGTGAGAAATACCACTTTTAGAGTCAAATGCTAACCGTAGTTGATTTCCTTTCCCAAAAGGCAGCGTAGCAACTAATTTATGCCAACAACTTGGAAGGTTGGGTGTTAGGTGTATCTCATTATCTAATAAGCGTGGGCAGTACCCCAAATAGTCCTGTTGCGCGTTACGAGCATATTCGGAAACAGACCAAGCTTGAGCGAATGTGCCTGATTCTACAAGATTGCGGTCATCGACTTGGTAGGCGTCCAAATTCTCACTCATTGTTCCTCTACAGCCTTGTTTAAGGATTTGTCTCGCCAAGTTTTTAGATAGTTGGTAACTGAGGTCTTGCTTCTTAAACTTGTTGAGAGCAGTGATGGTAAAGCCTGCATTCCACCCCCAGATCGTACCATTGTGATAAGCCGCGTCTTTGTGGTACATGACTTGATTGTCATGATATGGGTGAAAATCAACGTGCTCTTGTTGTAACGAACAGATCCCCCATGGGAACAATAGCGTTTCGACAGCATTCTTGACGATGTATTGCTCTTTTTCACTCTGATTAAGCTCAACTTTCTGAGGAATTGAAATCGTCATGAGTTGGTTTGGACGCACGCTATAATCTGGAACGTCACCTTCAGATAAATGGTCGGCTAATCGATTATGTACATTATCCCAAAATTTGGTTGCGAAGTTTTCCTTCACTTTTCCTGCTTGGATTTTCCAGCTCTTTTCTGCTTCGGAGTCGCCCACTAAAGTTGCGAGTTGAATGGCACAGTTTAAGCTTTCAAACCATAAAGCTTGGATGTCATTGGCTTTAGGTCCGCGAGGAGACCAAGGTGTCATCCCATCAATTTTTGCATCCATCCATGTATCAGGGTGGCGATGTGCCATCAAGCTATCTTCACTTAAGTAGTGTTTTTCGACACCTGTGATGAAACGCTTCAGGGTTGGGTAAATAGCCTTAGCGAACGCGACATCACCAGAATAGTTGATGTATTCGAGAGCTTCTCGAATCATCCACGGTGTGCCATCAGTAGTGTTGTAAATGATGTTCGTTTTACTTGTCACGCGATTGGGGATTCGGCCAAAATTCACGGAGTTTTCGTCGAGCATCTGCATTGATGCAAAGTTTTCAATTATCTCTTTGGCTTCGCTAAATAAGCCATTAACCAAGCTTGTTCCTGATAAAGCGATAAACGTATCGCGGCCCCAGCAGTCTTTGAACCAAGGTAGCCCAGCCCAAATGCCGGTCCCAAATTCATGGCTAACAAAGGCTCTACTGGCAAGACGTGACCACATAACCGCTCGGTTGTATTCTAGGTCGTTGGTCCACAAATAATTATTGGTCAGGAAGTCATAAACTCGCTGCTGGTGAAGAACGTGCTCGTTATTTTTGACAGCTTGATTTACCAGTAAACTAGCGGATTCAAGAGTGTCAGCAAAGCCTAAATAGACAATAAGGTCTGTTTGTTTATTCGACGTTGAGAGCATCAGTTTTACATTACCCTCTGAGAGTTGAGCTAGATCGCGTAGTTCATGGTGATTGTCTAGTGAGACCTCTTTCGCATGTATTGAATGGTTGCTAGCAATTGCTACAAATCTTGGGCTGCCTTCAGGGCAAACTTGAGGGCTGAGCTCTAAGACTACATTTGAGCTTGAGGCATGAACTGTAGAGTGAACAGTCGGTATGTTGAGCTCTGGAATTAGGCTTAAAATGCTTGGTTTGTTTGACGAAACCGTGAGCGATACAAGCCTCGAACCTTGAACAAGGCTTAGCGATTCCTGACTATTGTCGTAATGATGCTCAATTCCATAAGGCATAAGGCGAGCACATTGAGCTTCTAGCTTATTATTAAACTTGCTGTTGGTATAGCTGGCGAAGGAGCCTAGTATCCAACCTTGGTGGTGGCGATATTTTCCACTGTTTACATAGTTATAGGTAGTACCGTGATAATAACCATCGACGTTATCCCCGAATACAAACGGGAATGACTGTTTTTCTGTGATGGCTAGTACTTGGAATAGTTGCTCGTGTGGTATTGCAAACTCAGGGTGCTTCCAGTCAGGAAATACGCCCTCAATCCCAATGAGCTTAGTATCAAGGCGCTTTCGTTGAGGTGTTGATTGAGTGTTGTATTCACCTTTACTTATGGTGAGGGTTGGAGTCGACGAGGAGAATCTAACCTTCAAGGAGTACTGACCTGCCTCAGTGGGAGAGAGTAGTAGGTCATTGCCAATTCCTTGTGTATTGATAAGAGAGATTGCTTGTTCGAACTCGCAAAGTGTTGCTTCACTTTCATGCCCAGAAAGTGTCCATTGCTTCGTTCCATCGGAATCAGAGATCTTGAAGCGATAAAGATCGGTTGATAAGCATATGCTTGCTCTATACGAGCCATCTTGCTCCTTGATAAGTGGGGTGTCTAACCCCCAACCATTAAATGTACCTTTGAGATAAAGAGTAGGGATTTGCATAACGAGGTGCCTTCCAAAACAAAAAAGGCACAGCATGCGCTGTGCCAAAGGACAATAGGATATTAATAAGAAGAAAGGTTATTTGGTGATTTGCTTAGCTGCTGTGTCTAGTGCTTCTTTAACCGTTTGCTTACCTTGCATTGCGTTATCGATTGCAGCACCCTCAGCGAACCAGTAAGCGGTCATTTGAGGGATGTTAGGCATGATTTCGCCGTTTTCAGCGTTCGTCATAGTTGACTTGATGCGTTCATCACTCTCAAGGATCTTTTGGAATGATTTTAGTGTCACGGCGCCAAGAGGCTTATCATCATTCATGGTTTTCAAAGCATCGTCTTGGAATAAGTAGTTTTCTAAGAATTCGACAGCAAGATCAGTATTCGGACTTGCAGCATTGATGCCCGCACTTAGGATTCCAACAAACGGGTTACCCTTACCACCATTTAATGTCGGCAATTCTGCAACACCATAATTAACGCCAAGTTTATCTAGGTTGCCCCAAGACCAAGGGCCATTAATGGTCATCGCAACGTTACCATTGGTGAACTCAGCTTCAGCTACTGAGTAATCCATGTTCGGGTTAACAACCCCTTGGTTTACCATATCAACTAAGAATTGAAGACCGTGAACGCCTGCTTCGTTGTTAACACCAGTGCTTTTTGCGTTATAGCCTGTTTCTGTTTTCTCAAAAGCGAATGCACCACCGGCAGAGATCATTGGCCATGTGAAGTAAGCATTTTTCACATCCCACATAATGGCTTTTTTATCTTGTTTAGCCATCTCTTTTTGAATAGCAGCAAGTTCTTCCCATGTTTTTGGTGGGTTTGGAAGTAGATCTTTATTGTAGATTAGAGAAGGTGCTTCGATTGCTAGAGGGTACCCTACAATTTTGCCGTTCACCGTTACCGCATCCCAGCTGAAGTCGACAAGCTTTTCTTTGAATTCTTTGCTTGGGTTTAGTTCGTGAAGTAAACCTGATTCAGCGTAACCACCAAAACGGTCATGTGCCCAGAAGATGATATCTGGCCCGCCGCCTGTCGCAGCGTGTTGTTGGAATTTTGCTTCCAGTGAATCTGGATACTGAACATTGATTTTAACGCCCGTATCTTCTTCAAATTGCTTACCAATTTCAGCGAGACCGGCATAACTTTTATCGCCGTTGATCCAGATAGTAATTTCACCTTCTTCCATAGCAAAAGCTGGTGCATTAAAAAGAGCAGCAAGGGTACAAATAGACAGTGTTTTCAATAGAGGTTTCATAGTTTCATTCCATATTCAGAAGGTTATCCATAACGATAATCACTTCTATCAGTTCTTATTATCTTGGAGTGATTTTATCGGTTTCCTTGTGCCTTGAGAAATAGGTAAACAAACAGAAGATATAGTAAAAATCTATATCATTAAGGTGAGGCTAGAGTTTTAGAGGAAGATGGAAAGCTTTTGTGATGTTGAACATGAAAAGAAATGTGAGGGTGGGCTCAAACAAATTGCTGGTCATTTAGCTATAGCTAGCTAAGGAGGGAGTTGCGTATGTCGGTTTATGCTGTGTGAGTTAAAACCACTGATTAGGAACAATAAAAAAGGCAAGGAATTACCTTGCCTTTGTGCGGGGGTTGGGCTTAGAAGGCTATAGTTTTAAAGCAAAAGATTCATAAGGTGCTAAGTGTAATAGCGTATCTACACTTGAAACTTCACCATAGTTGTTGATTAGGCAAGTCGGCGTTTGGGTGCGATATTGTTCAGGAACTTCAAGAGTTAACGACTCTCCTGAGAAGTTACATACGATAAAAAGCTGTTCACCATCCAATTCACGAACGTAGGCAAAAACCTTATCGTGTTCTTCAAAAACAGGAATGAAAGATCCGTAGACAATTGCTGGATGAGCTTTGCGTAACTCAATTAATTTCTTGTAGTGGTAAAATATTGAACCTGAATCGGCTAATGCACTTTCGACGTTTATATCCGGGTAGTTTGGATTGAGCTCAATCCACGGCGTTCCGTTAGAGAACCCTGCGTTAGCTTGATTGTTCCAGTGCATTGGTGTTCTGGCATTGTCACGGCTGTTCTCGTGAATGGCATCCATCATGTGTTCATGGGTGACACCAGACTCTGTTTTTACTTTGTAGAAGTTATGAGTCTCAATATCCTTGTACTGATCCAAGCTGTCGAAGGCAACGTTCGTCATGCCAATTTCTTCACCTTGGTAGATATAGGGTGTGCCTTTCAAGAAGTGTAGACAAGTCGCGAGCATTTTTGCTGACTCGATCCGGAAGTTTTTGTCATCACCGTATTTTGACACCAAGCGCGGTAAGTCGTGGTTATTCCAGAATAGAGAGTTCCAGCCACCATCTGCCAATTCTAGCTGCCATTTCGTCAGAACATTCTTGAATTCTCTAAGGTCGAGCGGAATAGGATTCCATTTGTCACCGTTTTCCCATGTCAGTGTGATGTGTTCAAATTGGAATACCATCGATAGTTCATTTCTATCTTGTCCGCTGTATAGCTTAGCAATCTCTGGTGTTGCGCCCCAAGTCTCTCCAACTGTTAACAAATCTTTATTGCCAAAGGTAGCCTGATTCATTTGTTGCAATAGCTTGTGTAGTCTTGGCCCGTTGCCCGTAATTCCTTTATCGATCTCTTTACCGATAAGGTCGATCACATCTAATCGAAAGCCGCCGATGCCAAGGTCAATCCACCAGTTCATCATATTATGAACTTCTTCTTGTACCTTCGGGTTTTCCCAATTTAAATCTGGTTGACGTTTTGAAAATAGGTGGAAGAAATATTGTTGTGTTAGCTCATCCCAATGCCAAGCGCTACCGCCGAAGATAGACTCTTGGTCGTCTGGTGCGCTCCCATCCGGTTTTGCATCACGCCAGATATAATAATCTCTATATGGGTTATCTTTTGAAGAGCGAGCTTGTTCGAACCAACGGTGTTCGTCTGACGTGTGGTTTACCACTAAGTCCATGACAATCTTGATGTCACGTTTTTTTGCTTCGTCCATAAGGCGTTGCATGTCTTCCATGCTGCCAAATTCTTTAGCAATCGCTTGGTAGTCAGAGATGTCGTAACCATTATCATCCATTGGAGATTGGTAAACAGGCGATAACCAAATGACATTGATGCCAAGTTCCTTGAGGTAATCGAGCTTACTGATAATCCCATTTAGGTCGCCGATACCATCATTATTTGAGTCTAAAAAACTACGCGGGTAAATTTGGTAGACTACCGCGTCATGCCACCATTTCTGTTCCATCTCAATTTCCACTTAATTAGTTAATTGCCTTTACTATAGTGATTTCACCTTTGAGTGGGAAATAGCATTACTAATGCCCTATATAGAAAAATCCTATATCATGTTGCCTATCCGCTGTGTGCAAACATCAGTGGGGTAATTTGTCGAATTTCTAACCTCGCATTTTGTGATCGAATGCAAACTAAGAGAATCTTATGAATAAGCTATATCGATATTTTCTGATGGTTGCGCATACCGGTAGCATTAAAGGTGCTGCAGAAAAACTGAATATAAGCCAGCCTTCCTTGACTGCTGCAATTAAGAAATTAGAGAGTGATATTGGTGTTGCTATTTTTATTCGGAAGTCAAAAGGCGTTGAACTTACCGAGTATGGGGTGCTGTTTCGGGAGTTTGCGCAAGAGCAGCAAGAAAAGCATCTGTCGCTAATGCACCGTTTTACCGATATGCAGCAGCGCCAATTAGGTAAATTGAAGCTCGGCACAGGCGAAGCTTGGTGGGAACAATTTGTCTGTAAGGCTGTTGAAGAGTACAAACAACAAGAACAAATGGGTTCGCTACATTTAGAGTTCGGAAATAATTTATCTTTGATGCATCACCTTGTTCAAGGGGATATAGATCTGTTTGTTGGCCATGAAATTTATGGGTTGCATGAGCGATGTAAAGTGACTTTCTACCCACTATTTCAAGACAAAGAAGCCGTGTTTGTTCGAAATGGTCATCCATTGTTAACAAAGAAATATCTAGATTTCAGCTTGTTAAGGCGTGATATGTTGGATTATCCAATACTCCAAGTGACTCCCGATCACTCGAGACATAACTCCGTACTTTCTGATCACGTAAATTCACAATCTGGTGGGCGAGATTCTGAGGTAGTAGGAAGAGATGTTTATGATGTTGATTCTCTTTTTGCGAGCTTAGATATGTTAAGAATGTCAGATGCAGTGATGCCATACAGTCATAAAATGTGTGATTGGATGAGAAAAAGAGGATTTGAAACTTTATTGATTGATGATTCTAAGCGAGGGAATGTTGGTCTTTACGCGAAGCAGGGAGCGGACGATCTGAAGATTAAAACCTTCATTGAAATTCTACAAAAGGCTAATTTTGATTAGGCTATAAAAACTAATAGGATTTTGTGCAATTTCGATGGTTCAACATCTCCACTGCTCATGGCATTTAGGTACTTAACATGTTTGATATTTACGTTAAGTACCGTTTATCCTTATTTCGAAGCTGCAATAATTAATGACTCCGAGAGTCAGTATATTAGATAGCTAACACCCAAGCGAAAGCAGCTAGGGGATTTAATTCAGCACTGAAGTAACCGACGCCACTTTCCACATATAGTGTCTGTTGTTGGGCGCCTTCAATATGTTCTTTGAGCACATAGCTTCCGTCTGCGATTCCCAGCTCTTGAATCACTTCTGCAGTAATCTTCAACTCGATATTATCCGTTATGCTTTGGCTAAAGTTAGCAGCTGCGATAACAAGCTCTTCGTTATTAAAGCGCAAGAAAGCATAAACAGAATCACTTAGCTGATTGGATTTGTGTAAATCTTGGTACTCTCCAGTCATAGATGAATGGTTCAGTGCAAACGTCATTACTCGCTGGTAGAAGAGTCGGAGTTGCTTTTCATCATTGTTGAGTTGCCCACCATCGAACTTTCCTCCGTTCATCCATTTTTGATGTTGAGGAACACCGATGTAATCGAATATAGATGTGCGAGAGGGTTGTCCAAAACCTGCATTTTCCGCACCTGGTTCGCCGACTTCTTGCCCGAAGTAAATCATGGTTGGAGAACTACTTAATAGCGTACTAACCAACATGGCTGGCTTAGCGATGTGTGGGTTACCGACAAACTCTGGAGATGCTACACGCTGTTCATCGTGGTTGTCTAAAAAGTGCATCATGTGGTGTTCAATGTCCATCATTTGATGTTGAATCTCAGGGATGATTGCAGTTGAAGCCTTACCTTGCATGATTGCCTTTAGACCGTCATAGAGATCGACTTTGTCATATAGATAGTCCATTTTACCTAAGCGAATATAATCGCGATAAAGGTCCGGTTGATATACTTCGGCCATCAAAAATGCGTCTTGATTCTTTACTTTTATTGATGAGTTTAGATAGCTCCAGAATTCGACAGGCACCATTTCTGCCATATCGTAGCGAAATCCATCAACGCCTTTGTCTAACCAATACAAGGCAATGTCTCGAAACTTAACCCATGAATCTGGTACGTCAACTTGCTGCCAGAAATGGTAGTGAGCTAGGTGGTCACGTGTAGCATAGTCATTTGGTAGTTCAGGGAAGTCTTTTGAGCCGTCTGGGCGCACACCATAGTTTATCTTTACCGTTTCATACCAATCATCGAAGTTTGGTTTGCTTAAGCGAGACCCATTCCCTGTCCATTTTGCTGGCGATTCAAGGAATGATGAGGCTAAATTCTGGTGTTGTTCTCCTCCTAGTGGGATAAAAGCGGACTCGAACTCGGGGAGTTCAAATGAGCTACCAGGAATGTAATAGAAGTTGTTGTTTCGGTGGTATTCAATAGTTGTGTCGTCCTGCTCACCAAAGTCACTTATTCCCTCTGGATTATTTAATCCTTTGTAATTACGAGCGATGTGGTTAGGGACAATATCTATGATGACTTTTAAGCCATTGTCATGACTTCTTTTTATCAATGTTTCGAATTCTTCTAAGCGCTGCGCTGGGTTGTCTGCAAGATCTGGGTTTACGGAGTAGTAATCTTTGACGGCATAAGGAGAGCCTGCTCGCCCTTTTACAACGCTTGGGTGATCGTCTGAGATGCCAATGTCTTTGTAGTCGTTGATCACTGCATGATGCGGCACTCCGGTGTACCAAATATGTGTGATGCCGAGTTCTTTAATTTCTGAAAGGGCTTTGTCAGTGAAGTCACTAAACTTGCCAGTACCATTTTGTTCAATGGTTCCCCACGGTGTGTTTTGTGTTTTCTGATTACCGAACAAACGTGTAAAAACTTGATAGATTGAATGTTTCTTGTTGTACATACTTATATTCCATCTCGTGAAGTAGAGGTGTAGACCTTTATGTTTGGGTAGGAGGCTAGCTCAATCAGAATGCTGCTTTATCCTCCTTAGTTAAGAAATTCGGGGCGTAGTTGTTGTGGTATGTGAGCTGCTACTCAAAAAGAAGGGAGGTACTGTTGTTTGTCATTTACTTCAATGTATTGGGATCAACAGTCGTTAAAAAGGGGAGATCATGTCTCCCCTAACAAACGAGTATGTTTTTAATTGTTTGTTGTTGAATCTATTGTTTAGTCACAGAAACTACAGCTTTCTCCACATTGTCATCTAATTCATGAATCGCATTCAGAGTGAATGTGTAGCTGCCCGCTTCCGTTACGCTCAATTGGCAATTGCCACCTGTGCCAATATCGATTGACCCGCTTGCAAGCTCTACAGAATCGCAACCAAAGTTAGGTGTTTTCCAATCAGCATCTGCAAACTTGAAGCCATAGTTACCTGCTTCCAAATTGCCTGTTACAGAATAAACCCCATTAGCAACAAAGCTCATCGCCCAATCATCAACAGGGTTCCAACCATTCATATCACCACGCACGTACACGGTTGTTTGACCGTACGGAGGAATGCTAGATACATCCTTGTCTGAGTTATCAACCGGCAAACCAGCACCTTGTGCATCACCTTGAGCTTGTACAAATACAGCGGTAGTTAGCGCAGGGACTGTGAAGGTTTCAGCGGCAAAGCTTGCGCCTTTCACTGTGTCGTCAGCCGAGTTTTGTTGAACGTCATGAAGTGTAAAGCCGGTTGCTCCTGTGATTTTGAATGATTGAGATTTATTAGTTGAGTTTACAACTGCCACAATCGCATCATTTGCAGGGTCAAGATCGTCGCCCGCAGACACGCCATCATCGATCGACATGACAATCAGGCCTTCGACTTGATCTTCGCCAACGTTACGGAAGTCGACACGCTTCATAACTTCGTCAGCTGTATCTAAGCGGAACAGTTCGCTTGAGCTACGGATCTTTAATAGCTCTAGGAATTGCTGCTTAGTCAGCTCAATGTCGTCTGAGTCTGGTTTAGCCGCGCTGTCAGCAATGATTGTTTTAATCAGATCCCAGTTTGCACCATCTTTATCTTCACGAGGTAAGCCAACATTCCAGTTGTTGTCCGTCCCATCAAACATGACGCGGTTGTACCAGTCACCAGAATCGTAAGAATCGCGCTGCATAGACTTAGATCGTAGCAGTTCAGAACCCATATGGATGAATGGTATGCCTTGGCCTAGCATCACGGTAGAAAGCGATACAGACTGCATACGCGCACGCTCTGCAGAGCTAGTACCAGTGGCGATCTTGTAAGCGTTGTTATCCCAAAGTGTTTGGTTATCGTGTTTGGAAACGTAAGAGATGTTCTCGGAAGGCATCTTGGTGTAACCAGCTGGCGCGCCGTTGTAATCAACGTTTTTACCCAGTTTGGTATCGCCTTTGTAATCAATCAGTACGTATTCTGCGAGGTTACCTGCCATACCTAAACGAACAAGGTCTTGGTTATGTAAACGACCATTGATCGAATCTTGATCAACTTTGGTTTCTTCGTTGGCAATCGCTGCGTTACCAAAGCCTTGGTTAAAGCGAAGTGGGTGGTTCCCTTCTGAGTCGACACCACCATCGAATGGGCTACCACCACGAACGGCGTCACGCAAACGGTCTGAGAAGGTACCGATTTCTGTACCTGCCATATTGATTTGGTTTGCTTGATCGAAGCGGGCGTTGTTGGCGACTTCACCAAAGTCCCAGCCTTCCCCGTAGAACAGAGTATTCGGGTCGATTTTGCGCACTTCTTCCAATGCTTCGACCATTACATCTTTTGGCTGGTGGCCCATCAAGTCAAAACGGAAACCATCCACTTTGTAGTCGTCAGCCCACACCTTAAGTGAGTCGACCATCAATTTACCCATCATCAGGTTTTCGGTCGCAGTGTTGTCACAACAAGTCGAGTTTTCTACGCCACCAGTGTTGACGTTAAGACGGTGGTAGTACCCAGGGACAATCTTATCCAGTACCGACTTATCGTTCACACCAGACGCATTGGTGTGGTTGTATACCACGTCCATGATCAGCTTAAGATCCATGTCGTGCGTAGCTTTGACCATCTGACGGAATTCGAGAATACGCTGAGAACCATTAGGATCGGTCGCGTAACTTCCCTCAGGCACTGTGTAATGGAATGGGTCGTAGCCCCAGTTGAAGCTATCAAGCATACGAAGGTCATTCATTAATGCTTGTGCGTCACCCGTTGAAGGGTCATAACCATCGAGTACGTCTTCGATGACTTTGTTTTCGTCTTCGCTTCCACATAAGGTAGCTGTCGGTTTTACATCACACAGTTTTCCTACGGTGTCGGTGATATCAACACGGCTCGCGGCATCTTCATCGACGGTAGCGATATCAAATGCTGGTAAGATATGCAGCGTAGTTAAACCTGCTTCTTGGAGAGCTTGTAGGTGTTTGACCGACTCACGATCGGCTTCTGTAAGAGCGAGGTACTTGCCATTTAGGCTAGCTGTGCCGAGCTTATCGCTGAAGCTAAAGTCACGTAGGTGTGATTCGTAAAGTACGTGGTCTTCGTCTTTTTCTACGGTTGGTCGTTGGTAGTTGTCCCAGTTCGCTGGTTTCAAGGTTGAATCATTTAGGTCAATCACTTGAGAGTATGCCGAATTCTTCGATAAGCTGAGAGAATATGGGTCTGTCACTAGGCGAGTCTCAATGTTGCCTGTGGTTGGGTGGTAAACCTTCACTTGGTAGCGATAGTAACTGTTGACAGCGTTAGGTACCGCGTCAGTCGCCCAAATACCCGTCTCAGTGCTTTCTGTCATTGGAAAAACTTGTGAGCTTTTCAGGTCTTCGCTGTAAAGAACTAGCTCTACATCTTGCGCGGTTGGTGCCCAAAGCTTGAAGGTCGCCGCACTGCCTTCAACAATTGCGCCTAGTTCTTCAGCCATTGCATTACCAGCATCTTCGCTAGCAAATACCGCATCAAGCACACCAGGTTTTTGAACCTCAGTTGAAGAGATAACATCGCCATTGGCATTGTAGGCAACAAAAATTATCTGAGATTTTAAAATAGTGCGAAGTGTGCTGTCGTCAACATCGATAGCTAGGGCAGGTAAGCTTGCAAGGTGTCGGAAACGCTCTTTCAATTCAGAAGATAGTTCTCCGTCTTTGCTTAGTTCAATTGCAGTTCCACCGACAATCTCTTTGTCATCGTTCATTGTGATGCTGTTGTCTAGTGCATAGAAAAGCTTCACAGAGTCTGCATTGCTAGCCGCTTCCCAACCAATTGTGGTTGCATCTAGCCAGTGTGCTTTTTGACCATCAATATTGACTGGGCGCTCTGAAATTGGGTCGTAGTACAACTCGCTGCTGCCATGGAAACCAAATACGCCTTGTGAATCGCCAAGCTTAGTTAACTCGACTTTTGAGTTCGCACTGCCAAATGCTTTCTCATCACCATTGTGCAAGATGAAGTTCATGCATTTGTGTGGGTCAGAGGCATCTGGGTCAACTTTCAACACATAATAGGCACCGTAAGTATCGCTGATACCATCGTATTCGTAAGGGCTGTTCCAATCGGTTCCGGTTTCACTCAACCCCATGCCGACTAAGTCTGTGCTAGTACAGCCCTCGCCATTCCACAGGTGAAGTCCCCAACCGTCGTAAGTAGAGCCAGATGAGCTGGCAGCGGCAACATCGCGTTTGTAGTAAATAACGACTTCGTTTTCAGCTGCAGGGTATAAACCACTGTTGCCAGGGGCTGTACCGTTGTCGCTATCATTATCACTACCACAACCCGCGATCAAAGTAGCGGTGAAGAGCGGTAACATTGCTTTGGCCAATGTAGAGCGTTTGAAGCTCTTCTTTTTGGTATTGTTGAAGGTATTTCGTAGAGAGATAATTTTATTAATATTTATGTTGTTCACGTTTTAATATCCATATTTCACTTTTTATGAAGATGAATATCCTAGCTTTAACCAAGGTCAACTATTTGTGATGGCAATGTATAAAGTTATTTTAAATTCGTAAATATAGGAAACCTAGTGTCAATAGCACGCTTTGTATTTGGTTATTGTTAAATTAATTGGATCAATGACTCATTTGCATAATATCAATAATGTAAGGCGTAGAGGCTAGGCGTAGTTAATAAGGATGAGAGCTCATCCTTATTATTGTGAGTAATATATCGAATTGAGAGAGTGTTAATTTAATATGGAAATTAAGTTATTTATCAATTAGCTAAAAGCGAGCTGTTCGGTAATTTATATTGATAGGTATATCATCCATTTAAGGATAACACCCAAGCCAAAGACGCCAGCGGTTTCAATTCAATATTAAAACTGCCAACACTGTTCTCAATGTCGAGCACTTGTTGCGCTATGCCTTCAATATATTCATTGAGTATGTAACGACCATCAACTAATTTGAGTTTTTGGATTACATCACTTGGAATCTTTAAGTGAATATTTTCAGTGGTATGTTGGCTGAAATTAGCTGCAACAATGGTTAGCTCTTGGTGGTCAGAGCGCAGAAATGCGTAGACTGAATCACTTAAGTTACAGCACTGGTGTAAGTCTTGGTAATCACCTGTCATCGACGAGTGCTCTAGCGAAAAGTTCATTACCTTTTGATAGAAGTGACGCAGTTGCTTTTCGTTATTGTTTAGTAACTCACCATCGAATGCGCCGTGGTTCATCCACTTTTGGTGTTGTGGGACTCCGATGTAGTCAAATATGGAAGTTCGTGAGGGCTGTCCAAAGCCTGCATTCTCCGCACCGGGTTCTCCGACTTCTTGCCCAAAGTAGATCATGGTTGGAGAGCTGCTCAATAGAGCGCTAACTAGCATCGCAGGCTTTGCGATATGTGGATTGCCTACAAACTCTGGTGAGGCGATTCGTTGCTCGTCATGGTTATCCAAAAAATGCAGCATATGATGTTCAATGTCGTGCATTTGATGTTGGATTTCAGGGATGATTGCCGTTGAAGCCTTGCCTTGCATGATGGCTTTGAGGCCGTCGTACAGATCTACCTTGTCATAGAGGTAGTCCATCTTGCCTAAGTGAATGTATTCACGGTACAAGTCCGGCTGATACACCTCTGCCATCAGAAAGGCATCGTGGTTTTTCATCTTTATTGATGAGTTGAGGTAGCTCCAAAACTCAACTGGCACCATTTCAGCCATGTCGTAACGGAATCCATCAACGCCTTTGTCTAACCAGAACAAGGCGATGTCTCGGAACTTAACCCAAGAGCTAGGCACAGCGACCGATTCCCAGAATTGGTGATGCTCTCGGTAATCGCGTTGGGCATAGTCTTTGGGGATCTCAGGGAAGTCTTTTGAACCGTCTGGTCGCATGCCATAATTGATTTTCACCGTTTCATACCAATCATCGAAACTAGGCTTGGCTAAACGTGAGCCGTTACCTGTCCATTTGGCGGGCGTCTCTATAAACGGGGAGTTTAGGTTGGGATGCTGTTCACCACCTAGCGGCGTAAAGGCGGGCTCTATGTCTGGCAATTCAAAGGTGCTGTTGGGAATGTAGTAGAAGTTATTGTCTTTGTGGTATTCCAGCGTTGTGTCATCTTGAGCGCCGAAGTCACTGACACCTTCTGGGTTGTTTAAGCCTTTATAATGACGCGCAACGTGATTCGGTACGATATCGATAATCACTTTTAAACCATTGTCGTGACTTCTTTTGATTAGTGCCTCGAACTCCTCTAGTAGGCATTCAGGGTTGTCTGCGAGATCTGGGTTTACGGAATAGTAGTCTTTGACGGCATATGGTGATCCCGCACGGCCTTTTACCACGCTAGGGTGATCGTCTGAAATACCAAGGTGCTTGTAGTCATTGATGAGCGCATGATGTGGCACTCCGGTATACCAAATATGAGTCATACCGAGTTTGCGGATTTCAGACTGCGCTTTGTCGGTAAAATCACTGAACTTACCGACGCCATTTTGCTCGATTGTGCCCCATGGAACATGTTGGGTGTTTTTATTGCCAAATAAACGCGTAAAAACTTGGTAGATGGCGTACTTTTGGTTGTACATATTTATAATTCCTTTAACTTCCATCATGTTATGTAGGGATGAAAGGGCTTGTTTATTCTTTGCAGGCTAACCGAATTACAATATGCCTTACTCATCCTTATCAAAATCTACAGGGCGTAATTGCTACAGTATGTGAGCTGTTGCTCAAAAGGAGTCATGTTGTCTTCATCTATTCAAATCGTTATCACTTATTTGGTTCTGGTGGCGGTGTCTGTGTTGTTTGCGGAAAGTTCTAAAGCGCTGTTGGTGTGGTATTTGGTTATCGGTTTCGTGACGTTTTTTGTGTACGCGAAGGACAAGCGAGCAGCGATCAATGGCAATTGGCGTGTGCCAGAGAAAACTCTGCATATTTTTTCTGTTGCTGGTGGCTGGCTAGGGGCGTTGATTGCTCAAGATAAGCTGCGTCATAAAACGCAGAAGCAGCCGTTCAGAGCCATATATTGGGTGACAGTGGCAGTGAATGTTGCGGCGTTTGTGTGGACGTTAACGCCGAGCGGGCAGACGATGTTTGGTCGTTGGCTTAGTGAACTTGTGGGTTATTTATAAAGAGAATAACGGTTAGCACAGGAGTACCAACTGTTAAAATACAGAAGTTATTCGACTAGAGCATCGGAATGGTCGATGCTAGAAGCAAGCCAGCCATACCGTAGTTGAAGCTTTTAATGCGGACTGGTGTTGTTAACCAGTGTTGTAGTTGCTTGCCTGCTGCCGTCCAGAAGGTCACAGAAGGCAAGTTGGCTAGCGTGAAGATACCTGCGATGATTGCAAGCTCCCACCATGAACTGCCGCTGCTATAAACTGAAATCGCAGTCAGCGCCATTGACCAACCTTTAGGGTTCACCCACTGAAAACTGGCAGCGCCGAGGAAGGTCATTGGTTTAAAAGCTTCAGTACTTTTCGCTTTGCCGCTCAATGCTATCTTGATTGCAAGGTACACGAGGTAAGCAAGGCTCAGGTATTTCAGTATTTGGTGAGTAACTGGGTACGCGTTGAAAATGCCCATTAAACCGAAGCCAACCAGCAGCAACATGGCTGCAAACCCTAGAGCAATGCCAAGCATGTGTGGAATAGTACGGGCAAAGCCAACATTTGCTCCTGATGTCATGAGCATGATGTTATTTGGACCTGGTGTGAAGGTCGAGACAAACGCAAACAAGGCAAGTGCGCTAAGTTGTTCTAAAGGCATTATGGTTCTCCAGCAGTAAAATGAACGAAGTGACTGACCGGTCATGACTTTTACGTGTTGAGAAACATAGTAGGTGGAAAGTGAGGCAATTATGTGCTTTTATTTCCTCAATTATCACTTAATGCACAATAATAAGTACTTATGGATAGATTTGACGAAAGGATATTGCAAGAGCTTAAATTGGACGGCAGAATCTCCAATATTGAGCTTTCTGAACGAATTGGTTTGTCGGCTTCAGCGACCTTAAGGCGAGTACAAGATCTCGAGCGTAAAGGGATCATTCAAGGTTACCGTGCAGTTCTGGATAATGGCCTGATGGGCGTTGGCTTTATTGCTTACGTTTCGATTGGTTTATCGAGCCACAGCAAAGCGGCTCAACTAGAGTTTGAACAGCATGTCAGTATGGAAAAAGAGGTGGTGGAGTGCCACAACATTACCGGTGCCAACGAGTACTTGCTAAGGGTAGAAACCAAAGATCTACCGGGCTATAAGAAGTTTCATGCCGATGTGCTTGGGGAATGTGCTCAGGTGCAATCTATTACGACTATGGTTGTGATGGATACCCCTAAAGACGAACGCTAGTCGAGTTTTATTTCAGGAGAGGCGCAGTGCCAAATACCAATCAGTTGTTATTGTTCTTAGATGTGGTTCAACAAGGGTCGTTTACCAAAGCGGCAACCTTGCACGATATGGACAACTCATCACTCTCTAAACAGATCAAAAAGCTCGAGCAAGATTTAGGTGTTCAGCTGCTTAACCGCTCTACACGCTCGTTTTCGTTGACGTCGGCCGGGGAAGATATTCTCGCACAAACCTATGTGCTGAAAGACACTATCAATCAGATCCAAGGAATTGCAGATTCATACCAGTCTGAACCCAAAGGTGTGCTACGAATTACTTCACCGATCTATTTTGGGCAGCAATATTTGCAACCTATCATCACTCAGTTCATGAGAAAGTACCCAGATGTTCAGATCGTACTCTCACTAGACGATAAGATCGCCAACATCATTGCCGGGCAGTTTGATATCGCGTTTCGCTTCAGTAAGCTTGTTGAATCGAATTTGATTGCGAAGAAGATTGCCGACAGTAACTTCATGTTGGTCGCATCGAACGATTTTGTGAAGGAGCACGGAGAGCCGAAGACGCCACAAGATCTACTCGCGCTACCCGCGGTGATTTATACCAATGGCGATATGACAGTCGATCACTTGCGTATCAGTGAAGAGCCGCATGGTAATACCTTTCAAAGCCTGACGATTCGTGGCAACTATAAGGTGAGTGATGTTCGCACCATGGTCTCTTGCGTAAAAGATGGCTTAGGCTATGGCTTCCTTGACCAATCAAACCTGTATGCCTCAATGAAAGATCTGGGCTTGGTTACGTTGCTTCCAGATTACCCGATTTCAACGATTGATACTGCAATCTACGCTGTGTATCCGCACCGTAAACAGACCAAGCTGGTCAAAGAGTTTATTACTACAGTTCAAGATTATATTGGCTCTCCGACCATTTGGGAGAAGATGCAGCAAGGTTAGTTGTGTTTCTAATAGTTCAAACTAAAAAGGAGCCAGATCGTCACACGATCTGGCTCCTTTTTAATTGTTCCGGCTATCACTGATTTACAATGTAAAGCTTAGCTATAGCTGGCGTGAACGGCTCATATTCACTAATACCTATTAATGCTCATGAATCACTTCTTTACCACTCGGATAAGCTTTGGTACCTAGTACATGACCATCAACTTCTTTACCATAGTAACCTTGGTGGTTGTGGTAACGCTTAGCATTGCCGGCAACATCACCCTTGTATCTAGGGTCTTGTGGGCGTTCATGACTGTTCACAAATGCGGCTACATCCCATGCACCCTGAATTGAAAGCTGTTGGCTCTTTCCAAGCGGCATGTTTTCGTAGATGAAGTAAGCTGCTGTATTTACACGGTGCATACCTGCGCCCCAGTTATACGCGTTTTCGCCCCACAATGGTGGAAAGTATGAACGTCCGTCAGCCCCTTTAATACCTTCACCATTTTGACCATGACAGGTTTGGCAGCTGGTTTGGTAAACCTTTTCACCACGCGCTATCGATGGCTCTTGTTCAGGATTATCAATCTTAGGATAGCCACGCCCTGCCAACTTACTGCGGCCATCGATTGGGTATTTGCTTAACAGCTCTTCAGGGAGAGGGAAGCTTTCCGCTTTACCACCGACTTGTAAGTCGGCATCGCTAATCTCAGGAACGGGTGTATCTTGCATGCCGTTCTTGTCTAAGATGCCGCCCATCGCCAGCCAGTATGAATACGCCGTCAGTGCGACCATCTCTTTTGAACCCTCAGCCGGTGGCAGACCATTCATTGAGTAGGTGAAGCAACCTTGGATACGTTCTGCGTAGCTGTTTACCTTGTCATTCTTAGAACGATACGCAGGGTAGGCCATGTACGCACCCCAAAGAGGGGCAGCGTTAGGCTTCATGCCCGCTTGCATGTGGCAGTTGACACAGTTTTGTTCATTGCCGACGAACGTACCACGCATCTGTTGTGAATCGACAAACAGGGAATAGCCCAGTTTTACTTTGTCACCAAATTCCCCAGCAGGGATATCAACCAAGTCTCGTGGCACCAGATATTTGTTATCTTGAGGCTTCTCAACGGCTGGCAGTTCGGTTTGGCGATCTGGCAACTCTGCTTCGGCATAAGCGATTCCAGAGGCAAGGGTTGAGGTAATTAGAAGTAATGTTTTCATGCGAGCCCTTTAGTATCGGAAAGAGGCGAAGTAGTAAGACAGGTTTTTGATCTCATCGTCGGTTAACTTGCCCGCGATATTACCCATCATGTTCAAATCATCACCCTTACGAGTGCCGTTTTTCCAAGCGTTGAGCTGAGTCTGAATGTAGTCGGCATGCTGGCTTGCTAGGCGAGGAAATTTGTCTACGCCCATACCACTTGGTCCATGACAGGTAGCACAAGCAGGAATGTTTCGATCCCAATCGCCTTGGAATACAAGTTTACGATAGGGGTTATCGATATCAGCCTGTGAGCCGCGCTGCTCTAAATCGGTAAATTCGTATGAAGGTAGTGATGCAAAGTATTCTGCGACCTCACGACGAACAGCGGGATCAGATACACCGTCAGCCATTCCCTTCATGATCGCGCTTTGACGCTCACCACTTGAGAACAGAACCAGTTGATGTTCTAGATAGTCAGCATTGAGCCCTGCAAGCATAGGGGCAATGTTGGGCATGCCTTTACCGTCGGCTTGATGGCAGCCGCTACAAGTTTCTGCGGCTTCTGGCATTGGATTGGGTGCTGCTTGTGCAAAAGCGGATAAAGAAAGGCTTCCTAGAGCAGCGATGCAAAGCGTTAGAGTTTGAGTTTTAATTGTCAGCTTAGTCATGAGGCGTCGCTATTGGTTGTAATGCACGCATTTTCGACATAATTGGTTGTTCGCGCTATTGTGGATTTCCACATTAATTCACTTGGAACTTGAGGTGAGTCTCACATTAATAACCTCAGTTACCATAATGGTATTGATGTGAACTTCTATAGGTTGATCCAACTGCCGTTTATGAAATGCAAGGGAACTGCCATGTTCGCCTCGGTATAACTGCTTGTTAAGGCTCTTTCATGGCACCGATTGTATAAGCATAGCTGCTTTATGGATGCGGGCTAAAAAAGTTGTGGTGAAATGAAGATTACCTAATGGTTTTGGGTTGATTACTCTATCTAGAGCGGATGCTTTATGTAGATTGGACGTTTATCCAAATAGGGTGCTTTTCTAGATCAAGAGGACGAAAAAACAGGGTAACCTCGAATGACGAAGTTGCCCTGTTGTGTTCTCATCTGCAAATCAGATAAAGAAGTGTTTTGACTCAGTGATTAAGTTATAGCTTGCTGAGTTTAAGCTAGACCTTGTAGATCTTAGCCGGAAGCGCTTGTCTTGCTGCTGCGCCCACAACCCAATCCAACATGACGCCTTTTCCTTCTCTCGTCGGGTCAATTAAGCCAATATCATTGATGTTAACGCCATCGTTCGACTTCATCTTCACAGGTTGTTGTGTGTCACCGATCCAGTGCGCACGCTCACCGAGTTCTTTATGACCAAAGCCGTGTTCAAAGCCTAATGTTCCCGGTTTGATGCCATCAATCACCATCGCCAACGCATGTGTGGTTGAGCTCGGTGTTTCAATCGCAAACACGTCACCGGTTTTGATACCCGCTGAAGAGGCGTCTTGCGGGTGAATGTACACCGGGTTCACACCCTTGATTGATTCTAAGCGTGGTGACAAGTTAGACACCGCACTGTGAATATTGGACTTAAAGTTGGTTAGGGTGAACGGCCACTCTTTTGCTGGGAACTGCTCTGCCAAAGGTGTGCCGTCTGCAAGCTTTTGTGGATACCATGTCGGGCACCCCATGTACTGCTCGCCACTGATGGTGTTGCGAGAGGTACCAAGCTTTTCATTCCAAATAGCCAGTGGTTTGGTCCATTTGTACTTCATGGTTTCATTGGTGTAGGCATTGGTTGCGTCTTCAAAACGACCGCCACGCGCAAAAATGTACGCTACTTTGAGCATCTCTTCAGGCTTGAGCGTTTTGTTCATCACAGGCACTAGGCGCTCAAGACCAGACCAAACAATATCTTCCGCATCCACATTCGGCACGCCACCTTTTACGAACGCTAAGTTAGCAGCCGAGCGCAGGTAGAAGTCTTCAGCGCTATGAATACCGTGCCAGTTACCTTGATTGTCTTTGATTACGTTGTCGCCGAAGCCACCTAGGCCAAGCGTTTTCGCTAGATCAATAAAGAAGTTCTCTAGGTTGATGGCACGTCCGTCTTGAGTGCGGGAAGTTTTAGGCTCAACAATCGGCCAACGAGCGGTGATCGCTTTGGTCGCGACACCATGCCAAGGTGTTGCCATGCCCCAGCTCTCGTAGGTCACTGTGTCTGGCACTAGGTAATCCGATAAGGCAGTCGTTTCATTGATAAAGGCATCGATAGACACGATCAAGCCAAGCTGTTTGGGATCTTTAAGCTTCTCGCCTAGCAGGTTGTCTAAGCCTGGGACACCATATAGTGGGTTCGCCATGTGGTTGATCCACGCTTTTGCACGGTAAGGGTAACCGTCAATCGCAGCTGATAAGTGCTCAGTTAAAAGCGGAGCTGATATTGGGTACCACGGCGCGCGGGTCGGGTAAGGTGACTCGCCTGCGGCAACGCGACGTTTGTATTCGCTGGTGTTTTGATACGGGAACTTGCTGCGGGACAAGAATACACCTTGAGGCTTAGTCTTACCCTTGAACTTGGTAAAGTCGTAACGTGGACCTGCAACCGAAGTTGGGTAGCCGCCCGCTTTCGCCATCGCGCCACCTTTCGCGTTGATGTTACCGATCAGCGCGTTTAGCATCAGAATAGAGAACGAGTTGTAGAAGCCGTTGGTGTGCATGTTGCCACCGTGAGTATCCACGACTGCTTTCGTCCCGTAGCTGGTGAAGCGTTTTGCCAACGCAATAATTTGGTCCTGCGGGATCTCACACTGCTCACTGTAGTAAGCAAGGTCGTATTTGAAGGCTTCTTCTTTCAATCTTTGCAGAGAAGATTTAACGCGAACAGTCTGACCATCGATTTCTACATCTTGATCGACGAACAGAGCCGCTTCATTCACCTGAATATGCGATGATAATAGTGACGTTGTCATATTGAGTGCGATGAATCCGTCATCGTCAGACATCGGTTCGCCTGTTTCTAGCAACCCTATATCCGATGCACGAAGCATACGCCCATTTTGTGGGTGCGACTCGTCGCTGATCACAAGGTGAGATGCATTACACCAGTGTGTGGTGCCGGCTTTTTTCATCGCTTGCGCACTTGGGCGAGACAAGAAGTCGCGATTGTAGCGCTGGTTGTCGATGATCCATTGGATCATGCCCAGAACTAATGCTGAATCGGTGCCCGGTTTGATCGGTAGCCAGTTATTGCGATCGCCCGCCGCAAGGCTTGACGATCCTGCTGGAAGGCTTGGTGTCACTATGGTGTAGCTGAGTTTTCCGTTGGTACGAGCCTCAGCCAATTGTCTTGCTTGACGCTTGAACGGGTTACCCGCTTGAGCCGGAGACATACCGATGAAAAGAATGAACTCTGCGTTGTTGAAGTCAGGCTTTAAGTGCGAGAATTTGTCTAGATCATTCATGATCGCACCAGAACCTGCGCGGAATGCGTAGCCACAATAAGAACCGTGGTGACCAAAGTTGCGAGTACCGTAGCTGTTGAATGCAAAGCGCTTCAAGATGTCATCACGGCCTTCATTACCGGCATTGGTCACAAGCAGTTGGTTGGCTTTTGGTCCGTATTCAGGGTTGTTCGGATCAAGTGGCGTTTCGATGTCGCGAATCGATCGTAAGCCTTCAACTTCACCTTCACCGAATAAGTCACCACCTTCGGTGATCTCAGAGATAAGTTGTTCGTAGCTGATTGGTTCCCACTTGCCTTCACCACGCTTACCAACGCGTTTGAGCGGTTGAGTGATTCGGTATGGGCTGTTTTGAATCTCCAACATGCCGTTACCACGGGCACAGGCTGTCGAGCGGTTATTGATGCCTGACTCACCAGACAAGCCAATGTAGGCGTCTTTTACCGGTGTTTTGAACGGGATCTGTTGGTCGCTTGATAGCGGGTGGTACGGGTTGCCCGAGATTCGCAAAATCTCGTCATTGCGATTATCGATACGCACACGTAAGCCACACAGTGTCCAGCAGCCAAAACACATTGAGGGTGCAACGCGTTGGTTTGGATTCGGCGAGATCTTACCTTGCTCATCCACACTGTATTCTGTCTCTAACGAATTACCGTGATGGATGTGATTGGTTTTCTTACCTGCGGTGCCATCAATAGCACCGTGAACCATATGCTTTGTGGTTGTCGCATAACCTGCAGCAAAGGCTCCAACACCACCGGCAGCAAGGCCTGTTTTCAAAAATTGACGACGTTTGTTATCCATGATGATTCCTCAGACTACAAGCTATGTGAGCGGTTAAGTGGTGACGATGATGTATTTTGGTTTGGCTTCGATGTTGTCTTTGGTGCAGAACCAGTTGTTCGTGTAGAACCAGTAGACACGATCTCAGAGGCGAACAACGCAAGTGCTAACCAAAGACCACACATACCAACGATGCCGAGTAATCCTGCACTACCCATAGGCAGTTCATAAGGGAATGCACCCACATCAAAACGGGGAATGGTTTGAACTTCCATCATGGTGACCCAACGTACCGCCCATGCTGAAACGATGGTCGCAAGTGCAACACAGACAATTCCTAACTTGCTTTGAGATAAACGTTGCAGCGGAAGAACCAAGATCATGCACACCAAAATGCTGGTGGTCATGATGCCTAAATTGATGCCCCAAGCGTCGTTCTCATAGAGATTGAAGTGACCATGGTTAGATGCCCAAATCGACGTGAGAATGATGGCAAGGCCACCTGTTAAGGTAATGGTTCTTTGTATCAGAGCTAGGTCTGTTGGTTTTAAGCTTGGTTTGCTTGAAGGCAGCAGAGCCCAAATCAACAGAGTTAAACCCGTTGCGGCAAAGAATGCGGTCGTGAACCAAAGCAATGGAGACGCTGGTTGATGCCAAAGCGGTCGACTCGCCAAAATCGCAATCTCGGCACCTGTGTAAAGTGCGATGCTTAGGCCTGATAACGCAGTTGTGGCGGCTAAAGCAATCATCAGTTTTTTCGATAATTGCCACTGGCCCAGTGTTAACCAAGACAGGCGTTTTAGAAGTGGGTTTTCACTCTCTTTAAGCTGTGCGATGTCATCACGCAGGTAAACCCAAGCAGTCGCAACAGCCAGACCAGAAAACAAAGGTAGAAACAGAGAGCCCAATGACATCCATGACCAAGGTGTGATGTGAGCATAGAAATGCCACGCACGTCCGGGTTGATGCAAGTCACCAGTAAGCGCTAATGGCCCAACAATCGCACCGATTGCCATCACAAGCACAAGGGCAGAACGAAATTGGTGGCTGGTTGAGTTCTTAAATATCAGTGCAATCAAAAACAGAATAGCGGCCGCGTAAGCCGAACCTATGTAGAAGAAATATTGAACCGCCCACGGTAGCCAAGCGATCTCTTGAGCGGGGACTAACACCTCAGTGATATTCATGCTGTCTCTCCTTGTTTGCCTTGTGTCGCGATTGCCAATTCTTGTTTGCTAGAGGATGAGTTATCGATGGCGGCTGGATCATAAATCGCAGGTTGGCCTTCAATGTGGCTAACGAATCGCTCGTTCATGCCGATATAGAAAACATGGGGGTTGGTATTCTGCTCTGGCTTAAGCACCTTGATGTCGTCTTGGTTTTCATTGAGCAGACGGTTGATCTCGCTGTTTGGATCTTTAAGGTCGCCAATGACACGCGCGCCACCGACACAGGTTTCTACACAAGCAGGCAGTAAGCCGTCTTCAAGGCGGTGTGCGCAGAAGGTGCATTTGTCTGCGGTAAGGGTGTCGTTATTAATGAAACGAGCATCGTAAGGACAAGCTTGAATACAGTAAGCACAGGCTACGCAGCGTTCATTGTCGACCATGACAATGCCGTCTTCGCGTTGGAAGGTCGCTTGAACTGGACAAACCTTGATGCAGGGAGCGTTGTCACAGTGATTACAGAGGCGAGGTAACATGAAAGATTTCACGTCTTGTTGAGCAGTCGAACCATCATCCAGGGAGACTTCATACTGTTTTACGGTGGTTCTGAACTGGCCAATTGGTGCTTGGTTTTCAACGCTACAGCCAACAGTGCACGCCTGACAGCCAACGCACTTACGTAAATCAACCGCCATGGCGTAGCGTTTACCTACTTCGCCTTTGCGGTCAGGTTGGTTGTTATTGCGAATGGCTGTGCTTGCGACTACGGTGTTGATTCCGGTGATGGGAATGAGCGCAGCACCAGCGGAAACCTTGCCGAATTGGCTGAGAAACCGTCTTTTCAATGAGTCCATGTTGGTACCTATAAATGGGTATTCTATCTGTTGGGCTCATTGTCAGATTTTGGGCGTACGCGGGGTATTGTGGATTTCCACATACCCAGATCAAAGTTGATCTAGAACAAATGTGGTTTTACCAATCTAGCTGTTATGCTTTGTATCAAGGCTCTATTTAACGTGTCATCAATGCGTTATTTGAGTGTGGATATGCCGTCAGTGTGGAGAAAGAGATTTTAGTGACAGTCCGAAACCTAATATCAATCGTTAGCCTTTGTTGGTTGAGCTTAACCGCAGGAATGTGTTTAGCCGCTCAAACGGAGCAAGAGATTACAACGACAGGCACTGTTGAGTCGAAACAGGTTATTGAGGTCGGTGTATTGGCTATTCGAGGCAAGCTTTCCGCTCAACAGCGTTGGCAGCCGACAATGGATTGGTTGTCGGAGCGCATTCCCGGAAAACACTTTGTTCTCAAGCCTTTCAACTTGGAAGAGATGGCCGACGCGGTAAAAGGTGTTGAGGTCGACTTTGTTATCACCAACCCCGGTCAGGCGGTTCGCTTAGGACGCCAGTATGCGCTCTCTTGGATGGCCACCATGACCAGTCATAACTTTGAACAGTCGGGAGCCAGCAATACGCAAAGTATTGGTTCGGCCTTGGTGGTGAGAAGAATGTCGCCTTATATTTCGCTCGAACAATTGAGCGGTAAGCCGATTGCGGCGGTCTCGGAAAATGCGTTTGGTGGTTACCTCACTATGCGTTACCAAGTGATGCAACAAGGGCTCAACCCTAATCACTTTTTCTCTAATACTCAGTTCTTAGGTTTCCCTATTGATGCCAGCCTGTATCAACTGCGTGAAGGACACATTGAGGCGGCAGTCGTCCCTGCGTGTTTGGTCGAGAGCATGATCAGTGAAGGTTTGCTGGTGGCTAGTCAATATCGTGTTATCGACAATCAAGCACCAGAAGGGTTCCGATGTCAGGTGTCTACGCCTTTGTACCCTAACTGGTCGTTTGCCAAAACAGAGAGAGCGTCTTCTACACTGGCGAAAAAAATGAGTCAGGTGTTATTTGCGATGCCAAAAAGCAGTGCGCCAGCCATTGCAGCGAATGCATCGGGCTGGACGTCACCGACAAGCCTGCTGTCGATCGACAAGCTATACCAACAACTCGACATGCATCCACTGCAACAACCTTGGTGGAAGGAAGCGTTAATCTGGCTCAAGTACAATCAACAGTGGGCATGGGCATTCTTTATTCTGGTGGTGTTACTGAATGCTTACCACTTTTGGTTGGAATACAAATTCAGCCGCAGCAAAAAGCAGTTGGAAGCCACGCTGCACAAGCTGAAAAGTAAGAGTGAACAGCTAGAACATTCACAACGAATCGCGGTAGTTGGTGAACTGGGAAGTAGCTTGGCACACGAGATTAATCAGCCTTTGGCAGCTATTCGGAATTATAGCGAAGGTGGTTTACTGCGGATTTCGAAGAACAAACCGTTGACTGACATAGAGCCTGTATTTGAGAAGATCCAGTCGCAAGTGGACCGTGCTGATGCGATCATCCAGCGCTTAAGAAACATGATCAAAAAACGCTCATCAGATAAATCTCAAACTGATATAGAAGCTCTTCTTACAGATACCATCGAGCTACTGCAATTTCGATTACAGAAACACAAGATAACCATTGAACGTTATGTCGTGGGTAAACCTATCACGCTACATGTTGACCCCGTCGGATTGCAGCAGGTGGTTGTAAATTTGATCAACAATGCGACTGATGCGTGTAATGCTCAGATGCATCGCGAACAAAGCGCTACGTCTGATATTGGTAACAAAAACAACGAACCATCGACAATTAAAGTGATTACCGAGTATCAACCGGATAAAATAATGTTGTCGATTATCGATAACGGCACCGGTTTAGATTTCACTGAACAAGAAGTGACTCAAGCCTTTGTGAGCAGCAAAGAAAATGGCTTGGGGCTTGGGCTCGCGATTTGCCAAGATGTTATTGAAGATCACAGTGGTCAAATGACGATCACGTCACTCACCCCACATGGATGTCATGTTGCGGTGACACTGCCTTTCTCTCTTTCAAATGATTCATAAGGAATCTTGTTATGTCTGAACTTCATCAAAGGCTTCCTGTCTATGTGGTTGATGACGATGAGTCGATGCGCGATTCGTTGGTGTTCTTATTAGAAGAGCATGATTTCACTGTGTCAGCTTTTGAAGATGGCCCCAGTTTTTTAGACTCAGTGGACTTGAGTGCGCCGGGTTGTGTGGTTTTAGACAGCCGAATGCCAGAGATGAGAGGGCAGCAAGTTCATGAGTTGATGGTAAAAGCGCAGAGCCCACTGTCGGTGATTTACCTGACGGGGCACGGTGATGTGCCAATGGCGGTTGAAGCCTTACAAGCCGGCGCGGTGAATTTCTTTCAAAAGCCAGTTAAAGGCAATGAGTTAGCTGAGGCGATCAAGCAAGGTTTGGACGCTTCAGAAAAGCACTTACACATGAATGTGTATCGCCAAGCGTACGCGTCGTTAACCGAGCGTGAGATAGACATCCTCAAACAAATTATCGACGGTAAGCGTAACCAGAAAATAGCCGATGAATTGTGCATTGCCATGAGAACAGTGGAAGTACACCGAGCAAGCTTGATGAAGAAATTTTCAGCGAAGACGGTTGCCGAGTTGGCTTACATATACGGTCAATTGACCTAGGTATAGAGCTATTCCTGTAAGAGAGTTGTACGGCAGTTGCACGAAATTGTTGATGGGAAAAACATCAATTTCGTCACCAAGCTTTAGGACTTTCCTGATGAAAGGCAGCCTTCATAATTTATCTATATTGAAGCAAGATCACATCGTCTATGGACTGCATACGGATTGAACCTCCTAGGCTTCTTATCGCAATGTAATCCTGAGATACTGAACTAAGTTCATTTTAAGGCGGAACGTGCCAGTAACTGCACTTTTCCCTGTAATTCGAAACATAACATTCACTATGGGTAGAACACACTCTCAACGTCGAGTCTTGTATCTGCCGAGTTAGGTTAAATATTTTATGAGTACAATGGGAATCGCAATTGGTGCGACGGCTCTTTCGTTAATACTTGTCGCCGTGTGGCTGATCTCTTTATCGCTAAGAAAGCAGCGCTTGGAACAAGAACGTAAGGCTCGTGCTGTTGCTTACCGAAAAGCGATTGAAAAAGCGCGCATACAAGAGCAAAAAGAGCGTCACTTCAAAGCCGAAACCGGTCATGTACCGTCGATTCTGTATTTGGCAAAAGAAGCTGAACGTAACAATATAAAGGAAGCTCTGTATTGGTACGACAAAGCAGCGCAACTCGATAATATCAATGGCATGTACGGCATTGTGCGCCTAAGCATGAAGCGTAAAGAAGACCTGATTTTAAGAGAAAAAGCCAACTTTTGGCAGCTTGCGATATCCGCATTGGACAATGACGTGTCTGCGAAATTTGAGATGGGCAAAGCGCTTGTCTTTGGTCGCGGAACCGATAAGAACATCCCTAAGGGTTATACCTATATTGAAGAGTCTGCGGCTGGTGGTAATACTGAAGCGATGCTGTTCATTGGTGACTGGTGTCTAGATAAAGAAAACCCAGACTACTCTGCCGAAAGCTCTGTCGAGTGGTACCAAAAGGCCGCGGAAAAGAATAGCTTAGACGGCAAGATCAAACTTGGTATGAGTTATTTGAACGGTGTGGGTGTTGAGCCTAACCATGGCGAGGCTGTTTACTGGTTTGAGACGGCCGCAGAAAAGAACAGTGCAGAAGCGATGTTTAGAGCAGGTGAAGCTTGGATTGACCATGGTGAACACGGTAATGCCATTGCTTATATCTGGCTATTTCTATCGGCTCATTTTGGTTACTCAGAAGCCAAGCACTTGAGGGATAAAGTCGGCGGGGAACTTGGTGTGGATGCCGTCGTGGGCTTACAGGCTCTGACTAAGCCGATAATGACTAAGCTGACCCAAGAAGCAATCACTAAGCACTCAATCATTAAAGCGCTCAATAAGCTCTACAAGCGTAATATACCGATTCCGAAGAAAGTGAAAGAAGCGTCTGATGAAGAAGGTGAGGCGCTAAATGTAGATGCGAGCCATTTAGATACTCAAACGGCGAGTGCTCAAGATACGAATGTTGATTACAGCCAGCAACCTAACAGCGAACAAGCATCAACAGAGAGACAAGCGACGCCAAATAGTGATCCTCTAGATTTCAGTCAGTCTGCTGTTGAGTCTAACTGGAACAGAAACCAGTAAATTGCACTCATTAGTTGTGTACGGTTGATAGGTCGTTTTAGCTCTAATCGAGAAACTCAAGACAACAAAAAGGGAAGCTGATGCTTCCCTTTTTATTTATGTGCTATTTGCTTTTAGAGCTTAGAGCTTAGAGCTTAGAGCTAAAGCCTAATACCCAAGAGCTGTTAAGCTTTGTTTTGCTCAGCTTTACATACAGCCGCAGTGAACACTACGTCAGTTGAGCTGTTAAGCGCTGTTTCAGCCGAATCTTGAATCACACCAATGATGAAACCAACCGCTACAACCTGCATCGCTACATCGTTTGAGATACCGAATAGGCCACAAGCTAGAGGAATCAGTAGCAGTGAGCCACCGGCAACGCCTGATGCGCCACATGCTGAAATTGCAGCAACAAGGCTTAGTAGAATCGCAGTGAAGATATCAATCTCAATACCCATTGTGTGTACAGCTGCAAGCGTTAACACAGTGATGGTGATTGCAGCACCTGCCATGTTGATGGTTGCGCCTAGAGGGATTGATACAGAGTAAGTATCTTCATCTAGCTCTAGCTTCTTACAAAGGTTCATGTTCACTGGGATGTTTGCAGCGCTTGAACGAGTGAAGAATGCCGTTACACCAGACTCACGAATACATTGCAGTACAAGTGGGTATGGGTTCTGTTTTGTCTTTACAAAGACAAGCAGTGGGTTAACGACAAGAGCAATGATCAGCATTGAGCTTAGTAGAACCGCTAGTAGTTGACCGTAGCTTGCTAGTGCATCGAAGCCCGTTGTTGCGAATGTAGTCGAAACAAGGCCGAAGATACCGAATGGCGCAAGACGAATAATGAAGCGAACAATGTGTGAAACACTGTGGCTAAGGTCTTCGAAAACCGCTTTGGTTGTTGCAGATGCGTGGTGCAGTGCAAGACCAAGACCGATAGCCCAAGCAAGAATACCGATGTAGTTAGCGTTCATTAGTGCGCTAACTGGGTTATCTACAAGCTTGAATAGAAGCGTATGAAGAACTTCTGCAATACCTTGAGGAGGGTTAGCACCTTCAGCGCCAGCAACCAGTGTCAAAGTGGTTGGGAACATGAAGCTCAGTACTACAGCAGTTAGTGCTGCAGAGAACGTACCAATCAGGTAAAGCACAATGATTGGACGCATATGAGTATGCTGACCTTTCTTTTGGTTTGCGATAGAAGCTGCAACAAGAATGAATACTAAAATTGGGGCAACAGCTTTCAGAGCACCAACAAACAGACTACCTAATAGGCCTGCATCTTGAGCTGCTGAAGGAGAAACCATGGCGAGAACGACACCGAAAACAATACCAGCAAGGATCTGTAGAACGAGATTTCCACGAGCGATGCGGGCGAGCATGTTGTGATTTTGCATAAAATACCTGCAATTGTTAATTTATTATAGTGATGTATTTTTTTATAAAGTTGTACCAAATCCAACTATACACTAGTGGAATGGGCGGTCATATTAGCGGGATCTAAGAAGGTGTCTAGGAATAGTTTACTTTTAGGGTGATTGTTTGCGCTACGTGGTGTTTTTAGAGCTAAATGTTAAATTTTTGTACTCTTGTTGAGATATAAATCTGCATGATAATACTCATTCGGGTCAATGTTCTGGTTCTGGTGCCGTCAGAGTCGATTAGCAAGATCATTGTGTGCAGAAATGATCCCATTGGGTTCCTGTTGATATAAAGAAGACCTGTTAATACAAAGAAGCCTCGCTGATACAAAAAAGCCCCAGCCCAATGCATTAAAGAGCTCAGGAATTAATGAGCTAATACGCGATAGGGACATGGGGCTTATTTACGTGTTGTAAACCTAATCCAATAATCGGCTATTTAGACGATTTCTTGATATTACGGCTCTCTGACTGCACGGTTTTGTACATTTTAGAAAGCTGTTTACTGTTCGCTCTCTGCTCTGCCAATGAGGCTCTATTTCTTGCTTGCTCTCTGAGTAACTTCTCATAGTTAGAGAATCGTCTTTCAGAAAGCTCACCGCTTTCAATGGCCTTGCGTATTGTGCATCCTGGTTCTGACTCATGGCTGCAATCAGAAAAGCGGCAGTGCATTGCTAACTCTTCGACGTCTGAAAAAGTTTCACTCACGCCTTCAGCGCAGTCTGCAAGTTGGATCTCTCGCATTCCTGGAGTGTCGAGAAGCAAGCCACCTGATGCGAGCAAGTGGAGTGATCGTGATGTGGTTGTATGACGACCTTTACTGTCGTCTTCACGAATACCACCAGTTGCCTGCGATGCTTCACCTAGCAATGAGTTAACCAAAGTCGACTTACCCACACCAGAAGAGCCCATTAGCGCGACGGTCTTGCCGATTTTACACCAAGGTGAAAGTACTTGGGTTGAGTCTTGATCTAGGCTGTTGACCGCTTCGATCATCAGCATCGGGTCTAAGCTTTGTACCTGTTGTACTTTGTCTTCGTAGTCGTCACACAAGTCTTTCTTCGTCAGGACGATAACCGCTTCAACTTGTGCTTCATTTGCGAGTGCCAGGTAGCGTTCAATGCGACTCAGATTAAAGTCGTTGTTCAATGAAACCACGATAAACACTGTGTCGATATTGGCTGAAATATATTGTTCAGCCACACGACTGCCTGCAGCTTTTCGGCTAAAGAGCGATTGGCGTTCTAGTAAGCGATCGAATTGCAGTTCAGAGTTCAATATTACCCAATCGCCAACCGTCATTGCAGGTTGGTTGTGATGAATAGGTAGAGTGATTTCGCCTTGTTCAGACGCAAATGTGTAGCCACTGCGATGGTGCGCGGTGATACGGGCGATCACTGAATGGTCGTAGTCTTCAAGTGTCAGTTGTTGTTGAAATACAGGTTGCCATCCAAGTTGTTGAAGTGACATTGGATGAGAAAATGCAGTTTGTGAATTCATGTCTATTTACCCAGACGTGCGAGCTTTCTTTTCTTATGAGAGCATTAACTTCTTGTGAGATCTCTTATTGTTGGTGAGATCAGAAGCGTTAAAAGCTAAAAAAGCGTCGAGACGTCAAAATTGCTTTAGAGTTTGGGTCGAATTCAATAGATAGGACCCCGGATTGTGAGCATGCTTTGACCATGTGCGATCAAACGTAAACCGGGTAAAAGTGTGCGGTAGCCAGCTGGTGGCTCAATGTTGGTAGTTCGGAATTAAAGTTGGTTTAACCAAACAAAATTAACGCGTTACTTTTACTGCCAGTTTTAGTGTTTTCATTACAATCATCTTCTCTTCTCCTTGGTTATTAATATGGTTAGGCTTTGCATAAAAAGCGAGTGCAGTTTAACAAAAAGCCACGATGGCGAGAAGTCATCGTGGCTTATTTTGTCTAATTTTTCACTGAGTGCTTTGGCTCTTGATAAGCCTCATTGAGCATCAGTTTCTAGAATTAGTGATGATCGTGATTCATCTTTTTCATGCCGCTCATCACTTTCTTCACTGGTGCGTCGAAGGTTTGCGTTTCACCGTTAGCGAAAGTCAGAGTCATCTCGATTTGCTCACCTTCTTTTAGGCTACTTTTTAGGTCGAACAACATGATGTGTAGGCTACCAGGTTTAAGTACCGCTTCACCGTTTGCAGGGATGGTGATTTCTTGAACTTGGCGCATTTTCATAACATCGCCATCAATGATTACATCATGAAGTTCTACTTTACCTGCTGCAGGTGTTGTTGCAGAAACAATAGCGCGATCTTTATCGCTGTGGTTTATCAGAGTCGTGAACACCGCGCTGTTCACTGCTGAAGGCGGGGTTGCACGAGCGTACGCGTCATGAACCATAATATCGCTACTAGCCTGAGCAAAAGGGGTTAGCAATAAGCCCGCTAGAGCAAGTGCTTTTAACTTCATGTTGTTGTCCTTAATTTTTATGTTTTTGGTCTGGGACCTGACTTTTTGTTCGAACTTTATTAGTTAAGTTCTTTGTTTTTACGTTTTACTGCGTCAGCTTGTTGATAGCCTCAACAATTGGTGCTGGCGTTAACGTATGCGGCACTTTGGTAATCAAGGTACCGTCGGGCTTTAAAAAATAAAAATATGAGCTGTGGTCAAGGGTGTATTCCAACTCTGAACCTTCCAGCTTGGTCTTTCTGAAAATAACACCGTAGTTGTGTGCAAGCGTGGTTGTCACATCCAAAGGACCACTTAATCCTTCCATCATTGGGTGGAAGTACTGCGCGTATTCGTATGAGGCCTCTGCTGCATCACGCTCAGGGTCGAGAGAGACAAACATCGGGCGAATCTTGGCTTTTGCTTCATCAGAGACTTGGTTAAGTGCTCCGGCCAACATAGCCAAAGAAGTGGGGCACACATCTGGGCAGCGTGTGAAACCGAAGTAAACGATACGAATTCTGTCATCGGTTTGGTCAAAGATTTCCGTTGGTTGGTTGTCTTTGCCGAAAAGAGTCGTTGCGGAGAACTCTTGTTTTGCAGCGTGTTGTTCTTGAACTTCGTTTTGCCCATCAAGATAGCTTTTGACACCAAAGCCAAGTACAAAAGCGACAACCAATGCTAACGACCAATTTCTACTCATCTTGCCATCCTTATTGCAGGGTTTACAGTATCGACACCATCAGTGAGTTCACCGATCCATGTCATTTTATCTAAAGTACATACAGGTAAAATCACATCACCTTCATAGGTATTGTTGCCAATGCTCTTTAATTGAAAACGCGCTGATCCCATTTCCATCTCTAAACCGGTCAGCGATAGCATCAAGGTTTCAGAGGCCGCGCCTTCCCACACCACTTTGATTTTTGTTGGGACTAGAGGTTGAGCTGTTTCATGCTCAAGGGTCATAGCAACGCTGTCTTGCTCACACGATGTGGTTGAAAGCATGCAGTAATCATCCAAGCTGACGTCGGCAGTTGAGTGCTCCATCGCTGATTTAAACTGCTGAATTGCTTGCGGCCCATAAAAGCCTGCCACGAGAGCGATCCCAACAGCAGCAACCTTTAATGCAGAGTGCATGTCGTGTTCTCATTTAATTTTATAAGAGCGGCGATGTTATCACACCCCTCAATACGTGCTTGTATCAAAAAGCAATTTTGTGCGTATGGTAGAACTAAAAAAGCGAAGCCATTGGCTTCGCTTTTGTCTGTTTAATAGATATGTGAGCTTAGTATTTCTAAGTTCTATCCATTTTGAACATGTTCCAGAAATACGTTGAATGATTAGTCAGCGTTACGCTCTGCGAACTTCTCCAGGCCTAAAACCAATGCAATCGCAGCAAACATCATCACAATCGCCATGACCAACTGAGAAGGCTGAGAGGTTACCGCTTCAAAATCAAACGGTGATAGGTTTTCTTGAATCAGAGGAACTTGTTCACCTTTTGAGTTTGTGCGCCAGCTGATGGTCTCTTTCCAAGGCCAGATCTTAGGCAGCGTACCGATCATCAAACCGGTTAAGAATACCAATGTGAAGTCGCGGAATGAACGCAATAGCCAAGACAGTACATGTGAGAAAGTCAGCAGTCCGATCACACAGCCCGCAAGGAATAGCGCAAGTACATCGACTTGAAATGATTTAACGGCGCCAAGCACGGGGCCATACATGCCAATCAGGAGCAGAATAAAGCTGCCTGAAATACCGGGTAAAATCATCGCGCAGATAGCAATCGCACCCGCAATCAATACGTTGATGCTGGTTGGTTCCATTTGCAGCGGTTTAAGCACGGTAATGCTATAAGCGAAAGCAACGCCAAGCAGCAAAAACACGAAGCGAATCATATCGCGTTTCTCTACTTGCTTAAGAATATGGAAAACCGAGACCAAGATCAGGCCGAAGAAGAAAGACCACAGTGGAACAGGGTGGGTGACTAATAACCAAGAAATCAATTTTGCGAATGTCGCAATGCTAGTGAATACGCCCGCGAACAGTGAAATTAGGAAGAAACCATTGATGTGATTAAACGCGGCTTTGAAGCCTTCGCGTTTCCATAAGCCAAGTACGCTAGGGTTAATTCTGCGAATGCTTTCTAGCAGCGTATCGTAGATACCAGTGATGAATGCGATGGTTCCGCCCGACACGCCAGGAACAACGTCTGCTGCGCCCATAGCCATGCCTTTGAAAAAAGTACTTAAGTAGTTCATTGCTTCATAGAGTTGAGGATGATTTTGTGCAGTATACAAACTTTAGTGTAAAAAAAGTATGAATATGCTTTTGGGGAAGGGCTTTTATTACTCTATTAATTGTAAGGCAATAAGTTGAAGTGAATATTTGCCTAACATTTAGATAACAACCACTTAGTGATTTGTCATTAAGAGCAGCGATGAAACTGATCTCTTATCGATATTGCATCTTGGTTGCATTATGCAAATGCACTTTGCAATTCGCATGACAAATTCATGGTTTTTATGCGATGCAGGGCTTATAAAACGTCGAATAAAAGTTGGCACGCTAACTGCATTATATACATTGACCCTTCTTAAGCCGAGGGTCACCTAGCCAACTGACGTTGTTAGTGAACTTATGATTTGTTCACAAATATATAGAGCCAATCGCGATTATTGCGGTTGGCTATTTTTTTGCTTGTCATTTGGTGATTGTCTTTTTTCATTTCCCGTTCCTACACTTTTAGGCTCTAAACTTCAGATGAAAAAAAGCCAGCCACCATAGGTGACTAGCTTAAACTTTTCTCGAATCTCGAATCTCGAATCTCGAATCTCGAATCTCGAATCTCGAATCTCGAATCCGTTTTAGTACCCCATCAACTGCAGCAAGTTCTCCGCTGTGCTGATTGCTTCTTTACGGTTAGCAATGTTGAGCTTTTGGTAAAGGTTACGGATGTGAGTCTTGATTGTGGTACCCGCTACATCGAGTTCTTGAGCGATCTGCTCATTACTGAATCCTGAGTAGATCAGACCAAGTACTTGCCATTCACGCTGGGTGAGTGGGCTAGTACGCACAAGCTCAGGAATGTTCGGGTGATTAACCAAGTTCTCAACAAAGTCTTCATCGAAGTGAACCGAGCGACTGCGTTGGGTCGCGGAAATATCTTTCATGATTTGTTGTGCGCGGTGACGTTCTAAATCACCTAAGCCTGGCCTGTTGCTCAACTTATCCAAGATATGCCCGATAGTCCCACCGTCTACCAAGAAGTTACCGACCATACCGGTTTGGTTAGTCATATGAAGCGCTTCTTCGAGTAGTATTCGTGCGCTGTCTTCATCGTTAATTTGTGTACGTAACACGGCTTCAACGATCAAGTTGCGGTTGGTGTCTGTAATCAGGTGCGAACGCTGGGCTTCACTCTTAAGGAAAGTCAGCGCTTCTTCTGCGTCTTCATACTGCTCAAGGATGATGTGAGCACGAACGATGTTTCGCCACTGAAGTTGGCAGAAGTGGTTACTTGCCGATTCAGGTCGAACAGCCACACTCAGCCAATCACGGATAGCTTCTTTATCGCCTTTTACTTGCCAGAACAGAATCAAAGAAAGAGAAGCATTTGCCGTCCAATCTACGTGGTAAGTCGATTGACGCAATAGGTGCTGAATCTGGTCGATAAATTTCGACGCTTTATCAATCTCACCACGGCTCAATGAAATACGAGCCAACATAGAATAGCTGTGCAGGTGTTTACTCGGAGAGTGGTGACCAAGGATATCTAAGCCTTTGTAGCAACACTCTTCCGCTTCATCTAGTCGGTTCCAACACCAGAAGATCTGAGCGCGAACACGCAGCAAGAATTCGTGCAGAGGTACGTATTGCAGCTGATGTTCTTCAATCAATTTGAATGCACTGTCTTGTAGCTCAAATGCAGCTTGAACATAACCTTGAGCAATCAAGATTTCGCTTTGTTGCAGAATCGCCCACAGGGCCTGATGGTAAACCTGATACTGACGTGCCAGTTTTTCTGTTTGTTGCATCATCGGTAGCGCACGGCTTAGGTTACCCATTACGTGATTCACTTCGCCTACAACCGAGGTTGCGACAATGCGGCTACGATAAACGGTGGTGTTCAACTGACTCAACGAAAGCTCAGCCAATTCCAATGCTTTCTCAGGCTCATTGCTGTTGATGGCAACTTGTGCGCGTAAGGCGTTGTATTGGCCTTGCTGCTGAGTATCGAGTTCAATGTTTCGAGCTTGATATTGAGTCTCAGCCTCTTCCAACAAAGTACCCACTTGGTCATAACGGTGCTGACTTTGTGCCAGCCAAGCGCGCAGCATTGATAGCTTCGGCTCACTGTATAGTTGATCCGTAGTCAGTTGCTTGATCGCCATCTCTAGTGACGACAGCTCACCTTGGTTGAACATCGGCCAACCGTGCTCAGTAAGGATTTGAATGATCAGTTCTGGATCTTCAGCGCGCTGTGCGTGACGTAGTGCTTGGTGCGGTGTGTTTTGCTTGATCCACGCTTTTGCAGCACTTCGATGCAGTTCTGCTTCTTGCTGAGGAATTCGAGCTTGGCGCTCATGTGCGAGGAATTCACCAAATAGATTGTGGAATCGGTACCAGTTTTTCTCGCCTTCAAGCGGGTAGATGAATAAGCCAAATCGGTTGAGTGATTCGATCATACCCAGTGCGTCTTCACGCTGTGTAAGTGCGCAGACTAATTCGTCATTGAAATGATCAAGTACTGAACACTGCATTAAGAACTGTCGGGTTTCTTTATCCAGTAGATCGAATACTTCTTCAACCAAGTAATCCCAAAGGTGGGCATGGTTAAAGTGAGAGAATGACTCTGCGGACTGTGCAAGAGTGCGTTTTTGGTGTTGTGCTTGTAGCGCGATAAGTTGTAGTGCAGAAGGCCAACCTTCTACATAACTACAAATGCTATCTGCCGTGGTGTCATCAATGCCGTCGGCTACGCGTTGGTTGAAAAAGCGTGTGGTTTCTTCGGTATCAAACGCCAACGAGTCATTACCTAATTCGATCATTAAGTCACGAACGCGCAGGTTGGCTGTACCAAGTGGTGGCGTACCACGACTGGTGACAACCAACGTTAGGTTATCGGGCATGTGTTTGAGGAAGAAGCGCATGGCTTCGTGGATGTCGTCATTGTTGACCAAGTGATAGTCATCCAACACCAGAAAGCACTCGTGATGGAATTCCGACATCTCGGCAAATACTTCACTTAATAAAGAATGCAGCGATGAAAACTGTCGCTTTTCTGCCAGTTTTTGGGCATTCGGACAGGCATTTTGAGTCGCTTTATTAAGTGATTGAAGTAGGTAGTTGATAAAGCGGAAGGCATCATTGTCGCTATCATCAATGCTGTACCAACCCACATTAGGTTTATCTACCAACCATTGTGCAGCCATGGTGGTTTTGCCGTAGCCCGCTGGAGAGCGGAACAACACAAGCTTATAGCAATCTGCATTGTGAAGCAGATCGAGAACCCTAGGTCGTAGGATTGCATTATGTAAGCGGCCGGGACGAGTCAGTTTCGAAGGGATCCACATATCGAAGTTTTACACCTATTCCGTGGCTATGTTCTGGAATATCCCAATCTATCGTTGAGTGCACTCCAATGACATGAGCCTAATTACTTAAGTCTTTACTCATATTACGTGAAGCCAAACGTTACCGACTACGATCCTCCTCAGAAACCTTGCACTCCTGCATGTTTTTGGGTGTCTACGCCCTTTATTTGAGACTTTGCTCACATTGCGGGTTGGTTTGTGAATGTGACTTCGTTCATCCCTACACGGGAATCAATGCAAAAGATGAGAGTTGGAAATTATTTTCGTGATCTGAAACTCAGATTTGGCAATGACTTTAAATGGGTTAAATAAAAGTCACATCAATTGAAGTTAAGTTATCGAACGGGAGCTTGTGATCTTAGTCACTCCAAGTTTTTGTTCGCAGTCAGAACATGAGAGTCAGATCACTAACCCTAAGTCGGTACGCCCCCTACGCCCTCCCATCTACTCCTAGTCAGTTGCATTAGCGGGAGGATGTTTAGTTTATGGTGACCATGCACGATATGTCACAGATGAATTAGAACTATTAAAAGCGAGATTTCTGAAATGAAACCAACTCAGCAAAAAACTTTCGATAAAGTGTCATTCCAAGAGAGTGTTAAGAAACATTTATCTGCAACCTACGCAACAACGATTGAAAACGCAGATAGCCGCGCATGGTACCTAGCAATGGGGCGTGCGCTAGCAGAACTCACAACATTTGATCTGTTAGAAACTGAAAATGACGAAAAAATTAAGAACGCGAAGAGCGTTAACTACCTATCACTTGAGTTTTTGATTGGCCGTCTAACAGGTAACAACCTGATCAGCATGGGTCTATACGAACAGATCACTCATGCAATGGAAGAGCTAGGTCAAAACCTAACTGACCTTCTAGAAGAAGAACGTGACCCATCACTAGGTAATGGTGGTCTTGGTCGTCTAGCTGCTTGTTTCATGGATTCTTGTGCCGCTCAAGAATACCCAACAGTAGGCTACGGTCTTCACTACGAATACGGTTTATTCAAGCAGTCTTTCCAAGACGGTCGCCAACAAGAAGCACCTGACGCATGGCGCGGTGTTGAAGGTTACCCATGGGAAGTGGCTCGTCCAGAACTAGCACAACACATTGGTTTTTACGGTCATGTAGAAGTTGAATTCATCGACGGTAAAGAAGTACGTACTTGGGTTCCAGGTATGGAAGTGAAAGCAATGCCTTGGGATCTACCTATCGTAGGTTACGAGTCAAACACGGTTTACCCATTGCGTCTTTGGGAATGTCAGGCAATTGCACCATTCTCACTAGCAAGCTTTAACAACGGTGACTACTTCGAAGCGCAACACTCGCTAATCGATGCAGGTAACATCACTAAAGTACTTTATCCGAACGACAACCACGAGAAAGGCAAGACTCTGCGCCTAATGCAGCAGTACTTCCACTCAGCAGCGTCTGTTCGCGATATTCTACGTCGTCACGAAGCAGCAGGTTTCTCTCTAGAAGATCTGCCTAAGCAAGAAACGATTCAGCTTAACGATACGCACCCAACGATTGCGATTCCTGAGCTAATGCGCATCTTGATTGACGAGAAAGGTCTATCTTGGGACCAAGCATGGGAAATCAGTGCTCATACGTTCGCATACACGAACCACACACTACTTCCTGAAGCACTAGAGACTTGGTCTGAATCACTGATCAACCGTCTTCTTCCACGTCACATGGAAATCATCTTTGAAATCAACCACCGCTTCATGCAAGAAGTTCGCAAGATGTGGCCTGGTGATGGTGAGAAGCAAGCGAAGCTTTCTATCATCCAAGAAGGTTTCCACCGTATGGTTCGCATGGCAAACCTATGTGTGATTGGTTCTTACAAAGTAAACGGTGTAGCTGCGCTTCACTCTCAACTGGTTAAGAAAGACTTGTTCCCTGAATTCAACGAAATCTTCCCAGGTAAACTGACTAACGTAACGAACGGCATCACGCCACGTCGTTGGTTGAAGTTCTGTAACCCAGGTCTATCTGCGCTAATCACGGGTAAGATCGGCACTGAATGGCCAGCAAAACTTGAGCAGCTAGAAGGCATTGCTAAGTTTGCAACAGACGCGAAATTCCAAAAAGAATTCATGGCTGTTAAGAAAGAAAACAAACAGCGCCTAGCTGATTGGGTTCAAGAGAACATGGGTATCGAGCTAGATACTAACGCTATCTTTGACGTTCAAATCAAACGTCTTCACGAATACAAGCGTCAGCACCTAGATTTGCTACACATTCTATCTCTGTACCACCGTATTCTTAACGAACCTAGTTTCGAGTGTGAGCCACGCGTATGTTTCTTCGCAGCGAAAGCAGCACCGGGTTACCACCTAGCGAAAGAGATCATCTTCGCGGTTAACAAGATTGCAGAGAAGATCAACAACGACCCTCGCATCGGTAACAAACTGAAAGTGGTATTCATTCCTGACTACCGTGTAAGCATGGCTGAAATCATCATCCCTGCAGCAGACGTTTCTCAGCAAATCTCACTAGCGGGTAAAGAAGCATCTGGTACGGGCAACATGAAGATGGCTCTAAACGGCGCGCTAACTATCGGTACGATGGATGGTGCAAACGTTGAGATTCGTGAAGAAGTGGGTGATGAAAACATCTACATCTTCGGCCTAGACGTTGATGGTGTTCAAGCTCTGAAAGCTCAAGGCTACAACCCATACGACTACTACAATGCAGACCCACTACTGAAAGCATCTCTAGACCTACTGACTGGCGATGAGTTCACTCCAGGTCAACCAGGCCTTCTACGTGCAACGTTTGATAGCCTGCTAGACGGTGGTGACCCTTACCTATGTCTTGCTGACTTCGCATCTTACGTGAAAGCGCACGAAGACATGGGCACGCAATACAAAGACCAAGCAGGTTGGGCTAAGAAAGCAATTCTTAACACAGCATTGGTTGGTAAGTTCACATCAGACCGCTCTATCCGCGACTACGTGAACAACATCTGGAAACTTGAAGCGGTTAACCGTTAATACTTCCAAAGTAGCCAAGGCAGTTTCTGCCTTGGCTCAATTAGCTTGTGAGCAAACGAAAGGCTTAAAGGTTTCGTTTATAAACAAGCTGCTTACAAACCGATTGTCACAAGCTAATTGATTAGTAAAAATTAAATTAACAACCCTACAAAATAGAAAGCGTCAGAACGTTTTCGGAGAGAGCGATGAAAGAACAGACCGTATTAAAACAAGTCGCAGAAATGGCAAACATTGCCGACAGTTACGTTAGTGCGTGGGGCGATGAAGCACAAGTATCAGACGAGACGATCACGTCTCTATTGGCTTCGTTGGGCTACGATACAAGCAGCGATGATGCACTGCTTAAGTCAGCAGAAAGAAAACACAAAAAAGATGTACTAGACCCAGTTCTTATCTTGCGTGACGGTGAGCCAGTAGAAGTGGCGCTTAATCTAGGTGTAAGTGCTCGTGAAAGTGAGTTCAGCTGGCGCTTAGAAACCGAGCAAGGAGAGGTACTTGAAGGCTATCTTCAATCTCAAGTCATTCGTGATGAGCGTGCCGAGGGTGGCCCTTTAGTGTTTGCATTGCCAAGTGATTTGGCATGGGGTTATCACAAGCTCATTGTGAGCCGTAAGCGCCGTAAGAAGCCTTACGAGATGACACTGATTATTACGCCAAAAGCGTGTTTCAAGCAGTCACCAATCGAGCAAGGCAAAAAGCTTTGGGGACCCAGTGTTCAACTTTATACCCTAAGAACTCAGCATAACTGGGGTATTGGTGATTTCGGTGACCTAAAACAGCTTGTTGCGGATATCGCTTCTCGTGGTGGTGACTTCGTTGGTCTAAACCCCATTCACTCATTGTTCCCTGCGAACCCTGAAGGTGCGAGCCCATATAGCCCATCTTCTCGTCGCTGGTTGAACATCTTATACATTGATGTGAGTTCAGTTCCTGAATTCGCATTAAGTGCTGAAGCACAACAAACAGTCGGCAGCGCAGAGTTCCAACAGCGTCTACAAAAAGCGCGTGAAGCACACTGGGTAAACTACACCGAAGTGTCTGATCTTAAGATGAGCATCTTGCCTCTGCTATTCGCAGAATTTAAGACTCGTCATCTAGACAAAAACAGCGACCGTGCACAAGCGTTCTTAGCCTTCGTAGAAGAGGGTGGCGATAGCCTGATGCATCAAGCGGCGTTTGATGCTCTACATGGTGAACTGCATGCAGAAGATTCTGGCATGTGGGGATGGCCGGTATTCCCTGAGAAGTACCGTACATTCGACAGCCCAGCGACACAGAAATACATCAAAGAGAACTTAGAAAACGTTCATCTGTACATGTACCTGCAATGGCTAGCAGATTGCCAGATCAACGATGCACAGTCTCTTGCAGAAGAGAAGGGCATGGCTGTTGGCCTGTACCGTGACTTAGCGGTAGGTGTTGCAGATTCAGGCAGCGAGACTTGGGCTGACGAAGGCAACCTAGTGATGGATGCGAGCATTGGTGCTCCACCTGATATTCTTGGTCCTTTGGGTCAGAACTGGGGTCTACCTCCGCTAAACCCAGAAGTGCTTCGAGAAACAAGCTACGACGCTTATATCAAGCTACTTCGTGCAAACATGAAGCATTGTGGTGCACTGCGTATTGACCACGTTTTAGGTCTACTGCGCTTGTGGTGGATTCCAAAGGGTGAGAACGCAACTAAGGGCGCGTACATCTACTACCCAGTACAAGATATGCTGTCTATTCTGGCGCTTGAATCTCACCGTTACCAATGTAGCGTTATCGGTGAAGATTTAGGAACGGTACCGGATGAGATTGTCGACATCCTTGCAGATGCTGGCGTGCACTCTTACAAAGTGTTCTTCTTCGAAACATCAGAAGATGACGGTGGTTTCATCTCACCAAAACACTACGCATCACAATCGATGGCGGCACTGTGTACTCACGATATGCCAACGCTTCGTGGGTTCTGGCACTGTGATGACCTGAAAATGGGCCAAGAGATTGGCTTATACCCAGATGCAGAACAATTAGAAACCTTGTTCGATGACCGCCTAGAGTGCAAGCAAGGTATCTTAGATTCAGTAGCATGGCATGGTTTCCTACCAGAAGGTGTGGGCCGCGATGCGAGCCAAGTACCGATGGACTCTTACCTTGCTGAGGCACTTCAACTGCACGTAGCGGCTGGTGGTTCAACACTACTGAGCGTTCAGCTAGAAGATTGGCTAGAGATGGACAAGCCAGTAAACATTCCTGGCACGGTTGATGAATACCCTAACTGGCGTCGTAAACTATCAATGAACTTGGACGAAATATTTGCTCACGAAGGCGTTAATCGTATCGCTTCTAAGCTGACTGACGTTCGAGAAAAAGCCGGTAAGTAATGACGTGAGTGACTTGAAATTAGGTGGTTTTTTGCTTACGCCGTACGAAACTACAACCTCGGTCACTCAATAATGAATGCTCATCTGGTAGAATAAACCGTCGTTATATTGCCCGCACTAATAGCGGGCATTTTTGTATTATGTTTTTTGGATGTTTGGTTAGGGAGAAACGTTTTGGAACTAAGTTCGATTTCAAAGCAAAAACAAATATATACCCAACTATCACAGGCTTGTTTCACAGACCCATTCGCGTTTTTAGGGCCATACCTACCTTCTGAGCAAGGTGCATTACGTGTGTGGATTCCTGGGGCAGATAAAGTCGAGTTGATTGTTGGAAAGGAACCTCGTATTGAGTTAGCGCGAGAGGGTGAAAGTGGTTTCATTCTTAAGCAAGAGAGAGACTTACGTTTTACTCACTATAAGCTTGCGGTTGATTGGGCTGGCGTAGAACAGATCATCGATGATCCTTACCAGTACCACGATCTGTACGCGAGTTATGAAGATCTTCATACACCGAAAGATATGTATCATCACATGGGGGCTCAGTTTATTACGCTAGAGCGTGATGGACAGACGATTTCAGGTACGCGTTTCTTGGTGTACGCACCGCATGCAACTGCGGTAAGCTTGGTGGGTAACTTCAACGCTTGGGATGGTCGCCGCCACCCAATGCAACGCCTAGATTACGGTATGTGGGGCTTATTCATTCCTGAACTGGAAGAAGGCGCTCAATACAAGTTTGAATTAAAAGGACCAAATGGCGAAGGCTTACCACACAAAGCTGACCCATGGGGTTTCTACTCTGAGCAATACCCATCGTTCTCATCTGTAACTTACGATCACGCTCGTTACCAGTGGCAAGATACTCAATGGCAAAATCGCCCGGTAACGCAAAAGCGCAAAGAAGCGCTTTCGTTCTATGAATTGCATGCAGGTTCTTGGAAGCGTAACGCTGAAGGTGAATTCTTAAATTATCGCGAGCTTGCGGCAGAGCTGATCCCATATCTAACGGAGCTTGGCTACACGCACGTTGAACTAATGCCAGTTTCAGAACATCCATTCTACGGTTCTTGGGGCTATCAGCCTGTAGGTCTATTTGCACCGACTAGCCGTTTTGGCTCTCCAGATGATTTCAAATACTTCGTCGATCAATGTCACCAAGCGGGTCTTGGCGTTGTTCTGGACTGGGTTCCTGCTCACTTCCCAAGTGATGATCACGGCCTAGCAAACTTCGATGGTACGCCATTGTTCCATGATCCAGATCCACGTCGTGGTTGGCATCAAGACTGGAACTCGTACATTTACGATTTAGGCAAAGAGCATGTTCGTCGTTTCTTGGTAGCAAACGCTCTTTACTGGTTCGAACAATTCCATATCGATGGCATCCGTGTTGATGCGGTTGCTTCGATGTTGTACCTCGACTATTCGCGTAGCCATGACCAATGGATCCCGAATGCGGATGGCGGCAACGAAAACTACGACGCTATCGCAACCCTTAAGTGGATGAACGAAGAAGTGTATAAACACTTCCCGAATGCGATGACGATTGCTGAAGAATCAACGGCTTTCCCTGGTGTTTCAGCACCGACTTTTATGGGCGGCTTAGGCTTTGGCTTTAAGTGGAACATGGGTTGGATGCACGACAGCTTGTCTTACATTCAAGAAGACCCAATCAACCGTAAATATCACCACGATACGATTACCTTCCCACTGGTTTACGCACACAGTGAGAATTATGTATTGTCTCTGTCTCACGATGAGGTGGTTTACGGTAAAGGTTCTATCCACAACAAGATGCCTGGTGATGAATGGCAGCAAACGGCAAACCTACGTGCTTATATGGGTTACATGTATGCGCAACCAGGTAAGAAGCTGAACTTCATGGGTGCAGAATTTGGTCAGACGGCTGAATGGAACCATGACGACCAGCTGCAATGGTTTTTGCTGGATTACGAGCGTCATCAAGGTGTTCAGCGTTTAACGAAAGACCTGAACAATCTGTACCGCTCTGAAGCTGCAATGCACGATCTTGATTTTGATCCGAAAGGCTTTGAATGGCGTCTACAGGACTCTGCTGAAGCGAGCATTCTTGCGCACGAGCGCATCAGTGAATCTGGTGAGCGAGTATTGATAGTGTCTAACTTTACGCCAGTGCCTCACGAGCATTTCCGCTTAGGTGTTCCTGCAAAAGGTGAATACGCATTGTTGTTGAATACAGACTCTGTCGACTATGCAGGCAGCGGTTTTGAAGTGAAGCAGACTGCTGAGATTGAATCTGTAGAGAGCGAAGGGCTAGACGCATCGATTGAGCTGCGTTTGCCGCCGTTATCGACCGTTTTTTACAAGCTAAATTAGGTCTATAAGTTGAGCAGGTCATCGCTGCTCACTTTTCTGAAAGTCTAAAAAAGGGAACCCTAGGGTTCCCTTTTTCTATTTCAGTAAGCCGGTTAGCGTTACTTGAAGTTGGTGAGATAGAACATTGAGCGTCCGACTACCATTTCAAGGATTCGAACTGAGTCGTTGCCTAAACTGTCCAACATCTTTTCACGAAATTCGCCGTTCGAGCTGAGGTTAAATTGCTCAGGGTTCTTTATTTGCGAAGCATGGAAAAACATCAATTTAATCACGTATCGAAACTGCTCATTATCTAGAGCGGCTTGCCAAGATTGGATAAAAAGCGCTTCCGATGAAAAGTCTAGACTGTCTATAACGATCGATAGCATGTGTTCGTGAAGTACTGAGCGAATAGCGCGGGTCGACGGATAATAGCCCTGAAGCGTCGTTAAACTAATGCCAATCTCTTGAGCAATCCTTGCATAAGTTAGTGCTTCATGTCCTTCAGCCAGAAAAAGGTTTAGTACGATCTCATCGTAGTTTTTTTGATTTTCTAGTTTCTGTACTTGAGTAATTCGAGCCATTACAAATCTCTATTGAGTGTAACATTCTGTAAACGAGTATATTAAGAGCTTATGAATTAAATCTCAAACTCCAAGGGTAAATAACTGGTCAATTTATCGTTAAATATAGTCAGTATTGTGTCATTGGTTCAATTATCAATCAGATTTGGCATAAACAAAAACACCGCCCTATTGAGCGGTGTGTTATTTAAAGTCTTTGTTTATCTATGCTAATTCAGATGACTAGAACGGATACCAAAATAACTGCGGCTCTAGAATGCGTTTCGCAATGGCTAACACCACGATAAAAGCGATGACACCTAAACAAACAAAGTCGATACGTTTCAAAGGTGCATAGCTATACCAAGTGCGAGCTTTGTGTCGGCCAAAACCTCGTAACGTCATTGCGTTAGAGATCTCGTCTGCTCGGTCCAAGCTAGAGAAAATGAGCGGGCCTAGAACCTTAGCCACATTTTTGATTCGAGTAATTAGAGGCGCTTTCTTTGAGAGCTCTACACCACGAGCCTGTTGAGCATGCATGATATTGATGAAGTCTTTCTTAACTTCTGGCAAGTAACGCAGTGTTAAGCTGACCGCATAGGCGATCTTGTAAGGAACACCGATACGGTTGAGGCTAGCTGCAAACTCAGTCGGATGCGTTGTGAAGACAAAAATCAACGCTATCGGGAACATGCTCATGTATTTGAGCGTCACAGTAACCAAGTAAAACAGAGTCTCTTGGCTCAACGAGTAGTTACCCGGCAATGTCAGCAATAAGGTTTTGCTGCCGATGAGCTCAGTACCTTGCTGTGGAGCCAGCAGATACATGAACAAAGCATTTAGGCTCAATACACTCGCCGTACCCAATAACAGAGGCTTATATACGCGTACAGGCACATTGGTCAGCTTTAGCAGGTATAAACCAGTCACAATAAGCAGTGCAATCAATCTTAGGTCGAACGTAGTTAAGACCACGGTTACCCAAGCTAAGAAGAGCGCAAATTTGGTGATGCCGTTAAGTGCATGAAGCGGTGATTTTGTATCAATGTAATTGATGCCGAATTTTACTTTTGATGCGTTCATTGAGCGCTTCTCTCGTAGTCGATGAAGTACTGCATAAACGCATTGGTGTCGTCGATTTTCATCATAGTCGCGAGTTCATAAATGCTGGTGGTACAAAGATTTGCACGTTCTAGAAGTGATGGCTGACTGAATACTTCCGTCATCGCGGCATTGGCAATCAGCTTGCTGTCAGCAATGACAATTGAGCGTGTGGTGTACTCTAGAACAAGGTGCATGTCGTGTGAAATGATCACGACGGTGATACCTAACTCGCGGTTAAGCTTTTGGATAAACGCCAGCATTGAGGTGTAGTTGCGGTAATCTTGACCCGCTGTTGGTTCATCCAAGATCAGAAGCTCTGGCTCCAATACTAAGATAGAAGCGATCGTTACGCGTTTTTTCTGACCGTAGCTTAGCGCTTCGATTGGCCAGTGGCGGAACTTGCTCAAGCCACACAGCTCAAGAACGTTTTCCACCTTCTCTTTGATTTCCTGCTCTGCAACCCCACGATTACGCAGACCGAATGCAACTTCATCAAAAATCATATGATGAGAGATCATATGATTTGGGTTCTGCATCACGACACCGACTTTCTGGCTTCTTTCAAAGATAGAAAGCTCAGATAGGTCTTCACCATTTAGATAGGAAGAGCCTGAATCGGCATCGATCACACCCATGATGAGTTTAGTGATGGTAGATTTGCCTGAACCGTTTTTGCCTAAGATTGAAACGAACTCACCCTTACCAATCTTAAAGCTGACATCTTCGAGAGCGTTCTTTTCACCATCGTAAGAGTAAGTCAGGCCGTGGACCTCAAGTAAAGGTTGGTACTGCTTCTCGGCAACTGGAGTCGGGCGCTCTGCAAACCAAGCCTGAACCGCAGGGCGGAATCTTTTGTAATCGAGAGCTTTGAGGTTTGATAGCTTATCTTCACTGGTCAAAGGTGCTTTCGCTGCCTTCAGAGCAGATAAATAAAGTGGTTCACGAATACCGTGTGTTTCAAGCAGTTCAGAAGCTAAGATTTCATCGGGTGTCATGTCCGCGACAATTTCACCGCGCTCCATCAAGATCACTCGATCGATATCGCGATGTAGTACATCTTCAAGGCGATGCTCGATGATGACTATAGTCTTGTTGGTTTCTTTATGAAGTTGGTCGATGATTTCGATAGTCGCTTTACCCGTTTTCGGGTCAAGGCTAGCCAAAGGTTCATCAAACAACAGGATGTCAACGTCATCAACTAAGATGCCCGCTAATGACACGCGTTGTTTCTGGCCGCCGGATAAATCATGTGGCGAGCGATCAAGCATATCTGCTAAGTCGACCATTTTTGCTGTCGACTTAACCAGAGGGTACATATCAATGTTCGACACTAACTGATTTTCCAGTGCGAATGCGATGTCTTCGCCAATACTCAAACCGACAAATTGGCTATCAGTATCTTGTAATACTGTGCCAACCTGCTCGGTATAGTCGTGCATAGAAAAATCAGAAATGTTCTTACCGTTGATCTCTAGAGAGCCAGTCACCTCACCTTTGATAGCATGAGGAATCAGACCGTTAAGGCATTGACCTAGGGTAGATTTACCACTACCGCTTGGTCCAATAATGACGATTTTCTCTCCTTTCTCTATCCTTAGATTGATATTTTTTAGCGTCGGTTTATCCAGCGACTCATATCTAAAAGAGAAGTTCGAAAATGCTATAGTCATTATCGCTTATGCCTCAGTCAGGTTACGGCTTTGTTTGTTGCGTTTAGCGACTGATTTTAGGATCAGTAAGCCAACAACAGCGATCAGAACGGTGTTACCCGCAGCAATGATAGAGAGTTGAGTGAAGACTTTAGTAAACGGTTCTGCATAAAGGATGGTATCTAGGAATGCAGAGCAGCCGTAACCAACCACATTACCGGCAAGGGCAAGTACCACAAACAGCGCGAAGTCCTTCATAGGCAACTCACCTTGCTGAAGGCGGTTCTTGGTCAACATCGGGAATAAGCCGATAACCATGCCTACGATACCTGAGCCTAAAACCCAAGTTAACCACACACCCCAGCCTGCGAACAGATCCGTTACCCAGTGACCGATAAAGCCAACTAAGAAGCCAACAATAGGGCCGAACAAAACAGAAAACAGTGCTAGAACTGCCATTGCTGGTTTCAATGTCGTGTTAGCAAACACTGGGACACCAAACATAGGTAAACCACCAATGCCGTACAGTGCCGCGCCAATGGCGATAACGACCACTGTTTTAGCTGAAAAGTTCATAGATAACCTCGAATACTGAAAGATAAAGCATGATAAAGAACGAATATTCGCCATTAGTAATATGCGTCTCAATGAGAACATTTTTTGGGCAAATATAAAAAATAAGGCGCGCATTATACAGTAGAACCCTTCCATAAGGGAAGATAAGTGTCTAGATGTCTAAAATTCCACCTTAGTAGGCTAATGTGGCGTAAAAAGCACAACTTTATGGTTAATCAAGCAACAAAAAAGCCAGAACAGATGAACTGACCCCCAATAGT